>NZ_UWOK01000002.1 GCF_900573985.1 Campylobacter showae
TTTTATAAATTTATAAAAGAGCGGTTTAATGCCGGTTTGCAGTACAAAGAATACGATATAAAAAATAGCGAGAAAATATTTTACGGCCACTCCTTTGGCGGACTATTTTTTTAGTTTATTCGCTTCTACAAAACGACGGTATATTTGAATGAGTTTTTTATAGCCTCTCCGTCTCTTTGGTGGGGAGATTCTAAAATTCTAAAAGACGGCCTTAGATGGCGACGGCAAACTAAAACTTAAATTAAAGGCGAGTTTTATAAGACTTAGCGTAGGAGAATTAGAAAAAGAGCGGGCAAAACGGACAAAGAAATAATAGACTAAAGGCGGCCGATTTAGCTGAAACTTCTAAAAAAGTCGGGCGTCAAATACGAATTTTAAAATCTACCGAAGGGCAAGGACACGGCGACGTAATACCGCTAGTGCTAAAAGATATCGTAAATCATGTTAAGCGAATAATTTAAACCCACAGATAGATATTGGTTAAAAGATTTTAGAGGTAATTCTTTTTTTATATCTAAATTTATGCCAAATACCGAACAAAAGATAAAAGTAAATTTTTCTACAAACTCTAATTTGCTTTAATCTAATAAAAAATAACCTCTACATAGGACGATATGTTAATATTTATTTAGTAAACTCAAACGAGTTTGCCCGTAAGGTCTTATCTGGCGGCCTATATTTTTCTTTGACCGAGCAAAAAGAAAAATATAAAAACTTAGACGAAGCCTTATCAATCAAAATGGTAAAACGTCTAAGTTTTTTTAAAAAGCTTATCATACGTTATAGATAAAATGGCGGTAAAGTACCGCTTCGCAAATGCTTCTATTTCATTCGACAATTATTATTAAATCTTTTCTTTAATAATCTCCAAAAACCCCAAAATCGCCTTTTGCCCGCCGCACGTATCGTCAGAGCCGATTAGCTCACAGCGCGGTAGCATTTTTGAAATTTGCAAGGCCGCTTCAAACGACGCTTCTTTGTCTTCCTTTGACTGCCAAACGATAGTATTTTGCTCGATTTTATCGATCTCAAATCCCAGCGGACGCGCCTGCATCCACGAGTCAAACCCGATGCCCTCCATCTGCGGCTCCACAAGGCGTAGCATCGTAGGACTCGCGTTTGCATACATATTTTTAGTAGCCATCACGGCTTCGTCGATACTAGCGTTTCGTAAAAATCCGTAAATTTGCTCCAACTGAGCACCATTAGCAAAAAGCGGCAAAAAGCTCTTTTAAAGCGATAAAAGGGCTTAATAAAAACAAATTTTTTGCCGCCCTTTCGCAAGCAGCTGCCGTAGCAAGCGCATAAATAGCGCCCGTAGATTCGCCAAGAACGCTAAATTTAGCTACTCCTATGCCGCTTAAAAATTCCTTCATTCTAAGCCCGAATTTTAATAACGTATCGTCGTTTTTAAAAAGCGAACTTTTAAAATGTCCGCCGCGATATACTAAAATGAGCCTTATTTGATTTTCCTCGCAAAATTTAGCTACGGCCTTTGGCATCTGCGCGAGCATACCGTGGTGATAAACCAAAACCTGGCTAAAATTTTTGCCCGAGTCCTCATAGCTTAAAATTTCGCCGTTTGCGAATTTGTATTCTTTCATCGTTTCTCCTAAATTTATGGATTTATACGCCAAGATTTGACGTTTTGGCTAGCTTGCCACATTTGACGGTATTTTCCGTCTGCGGCGATCAGCTGCTCGTGGGTTCCGCGCTGGATTATTTCCGCGCCGTCAAAAACTAAAATTTGATCCGCGCTAGCGATAGTAGAGAGTCTATGTGCCGCGACTATAACGGTTTTATTTTTTACGAGCTTAGAGATAGCTTTTTGCACCGCAGCCCTCGCTGGACGTATCCAGAGCCGCCGTAGGCTCGTCTAGGATTATGATCGGCGCGTCTTTTAGTATCGCTCTAGCGATCGATATACGCTGAGCTTCGCCCGCCGCTAAGCCGTCCGCTTTTTAAGACAGTATCGTAGCCGTGCGGTAAACGCTCTATGAACTCCTCGCAGTTAGCCGCTTTTGCCGCCGCGCGCACCTCATCGAGGCTCGCGTTTGCGCTCATTTTATATTGTTTATCACGCTATCTTCAAAGATATAAACGTCTTGAAATACGACGCTTATGAGTTTTAATAGCTCTTTTTGACTCATATTTTTATATTTACGTCGCCTATTTTTATATCGCCCGCATTTGCATCGGCGTAGCGCATGATGAGCCTAGTTATAGTCGTCTTGCCGCTACCGCTAGCTCCGACTAAAGCCGTAAGACTGCCGGAGGGCAAATGAAAATTTATATTTTTTAGCGCGGGTTTGTCTGTATTCTCGTAAGCAAAATTTACGTTTTCAAATTTTACGTCAAAGGCGCCAGGTTTACTCAAAGGCTCGTCAAATTTAAGCTCCTCTAACCGCAAAATTTCTTTTACTTTCGCAAAGCTGTTATCTATCAGGTCAAAACCCACGCAGCCGAAAGAAAAAACGCTAAAAGGCTCGGCTAGGCGCGAGAGGATAACTAACGAAGCGGCAAGAACGGCGAGCGAAATTTCTTCTAGCAAATACAAATAAACGCCTAAAAACAGACTCAAACAAATCAAAATCGCCGTAAGCGAGCCTAGAACAAGCCCGGGAATATCGGCAGAGCATTTGAGCTGTAAATTTCTAACTTCGTCGGTAGCGTTTTTTTAAATTTAACGCGTTATCTCCAGTTTGATTAATAGCGCGCAAAACTCCTAAGCCTTGGGCGTATTCTAGTATTTGGGACTCTAAGCGAGCGTTAGCCGCGGCTAGCTCTTTGCTCTGTATGGCCGAGATTTTTCTTTTTAGTTTGTAAAGAAACGCCGCGCAAATAGCGCCCAAAAACATAAGCAAAGCAAGCTGCGGAGAAAAAAACAAGCTCGCGCAAAGTGCAATCGCTCCGATGATAATAGGCTCTAAAAATATAAGCGGCAAGACGTTTATGAGCTTTACCGCATCGTCCACTCCGCTTGAAAATACGGCATTTAGCTCGCCGGTTTTATACCTGTATACGCTTTGAAGCGGTACCGCCGTGAGCTTGCGGGCTAAATTTGAGCGCAAATCGTAAAGCGCGTCGATAAAAGGCTCGCTCCTATCGTAATGCGTGCTCATAAATTTTAATACGCAAAAAACTACGCCAAACGCACCCAAAACCGCCAAGCAAACGAGCGAATTTTCGGCGTCGTCTTCAAGCAAATTTAAAAATAAAAAATAAAACCAGACGTAGAAAAATCCCTGTAAAAATAGCGCCATAGCGCCGCTAATAAAGCTTTTTAGATACTCTTTTTTGCTATTTGCGGCGATTTGCAAAAACGTTTTAAAAAGCTCAAAGATACTTTTAGGCTTCATTATTTCCTCCGTATCGCCAAATTTGCGCGCTTTCGTCGTCGTCCCATAACTTTTTATACGCTCCGCCTTTTATAAGTTCGTCGTGCGTACCGCTTTGGACTATTTCGCCGCCGTCAAAAACTAAAATTTGATCGGCATTTTTTATGGTAGACAAGCGGTGGGCGACGACTATGAGGGTTTTGTTTTTTATCAAATTCGAAACGGCTTTTATGATCTGCTCCTCGCTCTGAGGATCGATAAACGCCGTCGCTTCGTCGAGGATTATTATGGGCGCGTCTTTTAAAATAGCTCGCGCTATCGTGATGCGCTGTTTTTGCCCACCGCTTAATTTCGCTCCTTTTTCGCCGGCCGGCGTATCGTATCCTTGCGGCAAACTTTGTATAAATTCGTGAATATTAGCCGCTTTTGCCGCTGCGATAACTTCGTCTTTGAGCGCGCCGGGCTTTGCTTTTGCGATATTTTCGTAGATGCTTTCGTTAAACAAAAACGTATCTTGAAAAACGAAAGATACCAAATTTGCCAAATTTGACGGCGCGATCTCTTTTATATTTACCCCACCGATCAAAATTTCCCCCTCGCTAACGTCGTAAAAACGAGCCGACAGCATAGCGACCGTGCTTTTGCCCGCTCCGCTTGCGCCTACTAATGCCGTCACGCTGCCTGCATTTGCTTTAAAATTTACATTTTTTAGAGTAAATTCATCTTTACCTTTATACTTAAAATTTACGTTTCTAAACTCGATATCGTTTGAAACGGGAACTCCGGGCGAAGCGCAAACCGGAAGTGCGGCAATACTCATGATCTCTAAAATTTCGCTTGCAGCGAGCTTGGAAATCTGAGCGAATTTACTAACCAGCATCAAAGGCAGTAAAGAATCTACTACGGCGCAACCAAGCATCAGCACGCCCGCTAAACGGCCGATATCAAGCGAGCCGTCTAAAACCAAATACGACCCTACGGCGCTTAAAGCAAATAGCGTAGGTACGGGCGATAAAAGCGTAATTCCTATACGCGTCGGCGCCGAAGAGTCCCTTATCCACGAGCGTAAATTTGCGTCAAATTCTTTTAGCGCGTTATCAAATCTGCCAAAACTCCCGCTACCTCCGTCAAAAGTACGTAGTATCGGCATCGCTTGGATAAATTCTATAATGCTTGAACTCACAGCGCTTTGGGCGTTTTCGTATTTTTTTAAATTTTCTGCTCCGCCTCTTAAAGCTAGCCTCATCGCGGCGATACCTAAAATCGGCATAATCAAAACTACGGGCAAAAGTCTGGGCTCAAGGATCAAAACGCAAACCGTGCAAGCAAGCGCAGAAGCGGCGCTCCTGCCGATCATCGGCGTCATATCGGCCGTAAAAGCGTGCAAATTTTTTACGTCGTCAAACATTATCTTTTTTATCTTGCCCGCACCCAAATTTAGCGCTTCACCGTAAGGCACGGCGGCTAAATGGCGAGACAAATTTAGGTGTAAGATTCGCTCCAAATCAAACGCGGCTTTATGCGAGATACCAAAAGCGGCCTTGCGCGCGAAAAATTCGCACAAAATAAGCGCGAGCGCCGCGCCTAAAAGCGTAAAATTTATCTTGCTATTTTGTAAATTTGAAAGCGAAAAAGCAAATGCCGTCAAAGCCGAAGCGTAAAACAAAGCCGAAGCCGCTCCCAAAAAAGTCGCAGCCTTGACGCTTTTTGCTACGGGAGCGATAACTTCTTTAAGCAGATTGGGTTTATCGTTTCTCATTAGATTTTCTTTAAATTTATCTCAAATTCGGTTAAAAACTATACCTTACGCCAAGCCCGAATCTCCTCGGATCGTTTAGCTGCACCAGCCCGTAACCGTTGCCGCCCATATACGCCGTCACGTAGGTTTTATCCGTGACGTTGGTAGCAAAGGCATAAATATCGAAGTCTTTAAAACGATACCCGAGCCTAAGATCAAGCGTGACCCACGAGCCTTGTTTTAGTAAATTTTGCGCGTCAAAATACGTAGCGCCGGCAGCTAACAGATCCGCGCGGGCGTAAACTCCGCTGGGATGAACGTATGAAACGCCCAAATTTGCGTTAAACGCTGGGGTATTTTCTATCTTTTTGCCTACGGCGTTAGGATACTGCGAATTTTGCTTGTATTTGGTTTTATTTATGCCAAGAGCGCCGCTTATCTCAAGCTCGCTACTAGCCTGATAGGTCGCTTCAAGCTCGATGCCGTCAGATTTTGCCTTACCGCCGTTTGCCGTGACGTATTGCGTGGAGTTTATTATCTTATACATATGGATGTCTTTTATGTCCATATGAAAAAGCGTAGCGGCAAATTTTAGCCTATCCTCAAATGCGTTTCCGCGAAGTCCAAGCTCATAGTTATCGCTCGTTTGAGGGCCGAATTTGTTTTCGTCTCTCCCTCCAAAGCCGGCGAAGTAGTTATATCCGCCCGCCAAATATCCTTGCGAGTAGTTTGCAAAAACGCTCAAATCGTCGTTTAAGCGGTAAATAAGCCCTATTTTAGGTAAAAATTTAGTCCAGCTCGCGCTATCTCTAAACTCGTAATCAACCAGCCCAAACATCGGTAGCTGATGCGAATAAGTAGTCTTTTCGTCGATTTTTTTATCGATTTTTTGATATCTACCGCCAAGGCTAAGCGTAAGGTCTTGAATAAATTCGTAATTAACCTGCCCAAACGCCGCTGCCGTAGTGGCTTTCATGTTTGAGGGCGTATCTTTTTTTAGCTTTATCATCGGCGTTAAATACTGCTCCCCGCCAAGGTGCGAGTATCTGGTCTTTTCGCGTTCGAAATATACTCCGCCGATCCATTTAAATTTGCCCGCGTCCGAGTTTGAAATTTTAAATTCCTGAGTTAGCGTGTCTATTTTTAGATTTTGAAACTGCACGGCCTCGATATATTGGGATAAATTTGCAAAATCAGAGTCCCAAAGGCTATCGCTGGTTGATTTTTTATGCGTAGTAATAGAGCTAAATTTCGCCGCGTTAAATTCGTAGTCAAACGCTAAAGCCTGCGAAAAGGACTTTTGTTTATTCGTCGTCGGTAGGTCGGAGTTTGCGTGTTTTGCTTTTTGTCTGCTCATACCGTAAAATATTTCCGAATCGCTAGCTCCGGCGCCCGAGCCTCCCCTAAAAAAGTCGCTACCATCTTTATCGTGCGCTAGCGTTAGCCTTGCCGTTAGCCTATCGGTAGGCTTTGCGGTTAGAGCTGCGCTAAATCTATGCCCTACGCTTTTAGAGGCCTTATCGTCGCCGTTAAATTCGTTTTTGATCCAGCCGTCGTCGCTTTTTGCCGCACCGCTCAGGCTTAAAAATAGCTTATCGTCTATGAGCGCGCCGTTTGCGTCGAAATTTGACGAGATGTAGTTATAGCTGCCGTATTCTGCGCCTATACCGCCGCTCCATTTATTTTGCGGCTGCTTTGAGATCACGTTTATGACGCCGCCGATGCTATCTTTGCCGTATAGCGCCGCCTGTGGTCCGCGCAAAATTTCTATCCGCTCGACGTTGGTTAAAAACGCGTCGTATCTGCCGTAGGTGCTACTAGTCGGTATCCCGTCGATATAGACGGTAACGGGGTTTGAGTTGGTAAATTCCGACTGATTTACGCCGCGAAAATTTACGCGAGTTTTATTTACGTAAAGCGATTCGTGCATATTAGGGATCTGCCTGATGGCGTCTTTTACGGACTTGATATGTTTTTGTTCGATCTCGTTTTCATCCATGACGCTGATGCTTTGAGCCACGTCTTTGATGTTTTCTTCCATTTTATTTGCCGAAACCGTTACTTCTTTTAAGCTAACGTTAGAAGCCGCATTTAGCGCGCAAGCTGCCGTAACCGACAACAATACCGTAAATCTAGGGATACTTTTCATTTTTATTCCTCTTTGTAAAAAGTTTATTTTAAAGAGCCATTTTATATAATTCGATAATAATTATCAAGCATTTTTTATCCCAATCGGGATTATTTTTTGCGGCAGAGGAATTTTATGTCAAAGATCGTCGAGATGAACAAATTTATCGCCAAATGGCAAGAGGAGCTAAATCTAAAAAGCTACAAATTTGCGGGCGAATTCGACTTTGAGTGTAGCGATTTTAGGGCTAACGTCGAGCAGTTTAATTTACCATCCGGATTTAGCTATTGCGGTTCAGGTATCGAATTTAGAGACGATACGGCGATGCATACCTTTCACGAGGAGGATTATTGTTTTTTGTGGTTTAATACGGGAGATAACCTAATCGAGCTAAAAGACCTGCGAACGGGCAAATGCGTAAATTTTGCTCCAAACACCGTCCTAATCGGTAAAACTATTAAAAATTTCGAAGGCGCTTTAAAATATCAAGGCGGTAAAAAATACTCAAACCAGTGCATCCCCGTAAGCAAAACGGCCGCCTTGGGACTGGATATATTTAGCGGACTTGAGGATGATAAATTTAGCTCCAGAAGCGTAACAATAAATTTGCGCCAAAGGCTTGTGCTGCGCGAACTGGCTGCTTCGCGCTTGTATTGCGGGCGATTAAGGGAGATATTCGTAGAATCTAAAATTTTGGATTTAGTTTGCAAAAGCTCGCCGTCCAAGCCAGATAAAAGCGAATTTGACGAGGCAAATTTGTGCGAACACGACATAAAATCCATATATAAGGCAAGAGAGCGGCTGCTTTGCGATCTGCGAAATCCACCCACCATCAAAGAGCTCTCCCGCGCTTGCGCTATAAATGAATTTAAGCTCAAAAAAGGGTTTAAAGAAATTTTCGGCACTACTATCTACGCAGCGCTGCAAAACGAAAGGCTTAAAATCGCCAAAGAACTACTTTTAAGCGGAGATATCAACGTGTCCGAAGCGGCAAATATCGTCGGATATAAAAGCCTCGGGCACTTCGGACAGGCTTTTAAGAGCTATTACGGGGCGTTACCTACGCAGATCAAAAAGCGATAATTTATGCGGTTTTTAAGTCACCAAGCTCGCATATTTTATTTTTACCTTGCTTAAGGCTTTTTATTTTAATCTGGATGATTAACGCTATGGACAATAATCCATAGTATGACAGCACTATTTATCTACTCTTATGAAGGCCCAGTTCATATGTTCTTGTTTTTGCTCAAAACGGTTGCCATTAAAGTACTTATTGAGATTATAAACTTCTGGCTCAGTAAGCCGGGGGTCGGGAGTTCAAGTCTCCCCCGTGACACCAAAACACCCTATTTTAGGCATCGGAAAAGTTTCTTCCGATCTTTCCCTTTCTTTAATAGAGTGGAACACTTTGATAAAAAAGTGGAACACTATCTCAAAAAAGTTTAAAATCATATCATGCCTTTGCTTCATAAACAATGAAAAACGGTAAAAAATAAAAATATTTTGCCACAGCCAAGCAATCTAATAGTTTTATTTGGTACCGACAAATTATGTGGCTATTTTTAAATATAATGATACTTTTACAATGGATGCAAGGGCTTGCAGTTTATATTTTGTAGGTTTAGATTAACTTTTTTAGAAGTTCGTAGGATAAAAGCTTTAGGGTAGTTTTAGCCTGAACTATCGTCAGAACCCCCTAAGCTACTGCGGATTATAATACAATCAATATAAAAAAGCACTTAGGAAGTAGATGTTTAACATAGTCCAAAGCCAGTATGAAAAAATATGCGATATATTTAAACAAGGCTACGATGGCTTTATGGATCACGAATTTGAGGCCAGAATAAAAAGAGCGATATCGGTATTGCATTTTAAATATTTACTTGGAGCCTGCAAAGAAGCTAACGCCGTATTGCCAAAAACAGACCTAAACAACCTCAATCTATTTGATTTAATAATTTCAATCTACAATAAAAGACGTAGAACCCATCAGGCCAAGTTTTTCTTACTGCACTGTTTTGAGAGCGGACTTCGTAGCACTCTAGCCATCAACTTTTCAAATTTATACAACCAAGACGCCGATGATTGGTTCTTTAAAACAGATAAGCCTGAGCTTGGAAGGATATTAAATATAGTAAAAAGGCGTTGCAAAAATGAAGACCTACAAAATCTAGGAACATTTGGCATATTCGATAAATTTTATATGATAGACCTAGAAGAGCTAAGCGATGAATATTGGCACACAATAGAGCACATCTTTGCAAGCACGAGAGAATACAAGTCCCAAATACTTCCGGCTTACGGACGCCAACACCTAATAACCAAAATAGGGCAAATAAGAAAAGCTAGAAATGAAATATACCACAATAATCCTACAAAGATAAAATTCGCAAAAGATTTGGAAATATTGCTTTTACGAATGGGTTACAATTTACAAGATGCTATCGGCGGCTGCGATTTTAGAGGCGATATCAAGCTACAATACAAATATGATTAGAATTATACAGCCCATAAAGACCATAATAATCATGCAAGCCTACAAAAAAGCTAAATTTGCCATTTTCGCAGATCTGCAGAACCTACTATACCAGCTTGCGTAACTTCATCCAAGTTGTCCGCTTTTTGTTCGTATAGGTACTTGCCCCGTAAGCACTCGATCCGCCAAGCTCGGCGAAATATTTATTTAAAATGCTTTTTAAACCCTTACTCGCGCATGGATTTTGGGCATTATGCGATAATATCCGTCTTGCCAATCTTGCCCACTTTGCGCAGTATTTCCATTATATCCGTCCCTTTTTCGTGTTCGGCTTTCAGGAAATTTTCAAAGAATTCACGCTTTATATCCTTATAAACATAGGTTTTGCTTTTGCTAGTAGCCTGGATAGGTTTAAATTTATTCTCTTCGGGCGTTTCTTTAGGAGCTTGATCGCTTACTGCACTTTCTTTTAGGGCTATATTTTGCAGTATGTCTGCGATATTCTCGCCTTTGTTAAATGCATCTTTTAAGAAATTTAAAAACTCTTTTTTAGTTGCTTCATCTGCGTAGCTCACCTGTTTTACCATCTCTTGTCCCCAAAAGACCGCAGGCCGTTTCCCTGATATCTGGTCAAAATTTAACTTACCGTCTTTGAGCGAGATTTTGACCTTTGCATTCTCTCCTAGTATCTTTTCGGCGGCAAATTCGAGCCATTTATCTTTAAATTTATCTATGTCCATATCGGAGTCGAGCAAGTCGGTGATCTCTCTCAGCATAACAAATCCCGGCATAAATCCAGTTCCTACGCCGCCTAAATCCGTGCGAACATCGTCAACGTTTAAGTTTTTATATCCGGCTAGTCCTTCGTTCGCCGCTAAAGCTTTAGTACTGTCTATAAATTTTTTTAGCTCGGTAGCTTTTTCTTTGTCGATACTCGGATCAAGTCCGTTTATTTTACCCCAGACGCTGATTTTATCGTCCTTGGTGTAGCCGCTTAGCGAAAATATCCTCCTTATAGCTACTGGCTCGTTCGGATTTAGACCAAGCTCTTTACGCCAGCTATCTTCAAACTTTTCAAACCCCATTTTTATTCCCAGCCATTTGCTTAAGTTTTTACCCGTTAGCTTCCCTGGATCGACATTTTCCGCCCAAATTTTGAGCTGATCTCGGTCTAGTTTTTCTGGATCAAGAGCGTCATAATCAATATGTCCTGTTAAATTCGGCTGTGCAATCGCCAAATTAGAAGCTTGATTTGCCGCCTCTTTTTCCTCATGCGTCTTTAAATTTTGCCCATGAGAGCTACTAAAATCATAATTTACGTTTGCGCCAAATCCGTTTACACCGCTTATCATATTAATCCTTTTAAGCCTTTATATCCACACCCTTAGCGTTAAATTTCATCATCGCCTCAAGTTCTTCTAAATTTTTTCTAGCATTTTGCTCTAGCTCTTTGTCGTATTTTCTATTTTTACCCAGCATCTTTTGCGTTCGCTTTTCTTGCTCGATTAGCTTTTCTAGGCGTTTTTGAGCCTCTTTCATATCCTCTTGCATTATTTCAAAGAGGCTTTTTGATTCTTTGCCGTCGGAAGTTATGTTAGAGTTGCCGCTCAAGGCAGTGCTACCGGGTAAAAGCGACTCTTGCATTTTTTGAAACGTTAGTACATATTCTCGGTAATCCTTGCTAAGCCCGTCAAGCTCGCTTCCTTTGATGCCGTAGATGTTGCGCGAATCAATAAAGGCGTCCAGCTTTTGTCTGTATTCTTTGCCGCTTATGCTTTTGTCATAACCTTGCATTTTGCCCCAAACCGTAGTTTCGCCCTCTCGTACGTCTAAATTTGAGTTTATTACGGCTGCTATCAAGCCTCCTTTGGTTATACTACCGTCAGGGTTGGTGTATCTTTCGCCGTGAGGATTTACAAACACGCTCACGTTTTCGCTCTCTTTGCCGCCGTTATTATTATCAAAGATATTGGTTGACGGCTTATATTGCGGCGTTGTTGTTAACGCATGATATGAGCTATTAAAAAATAGCGTTTCCATATTGGTTTTTCCAGACTTATCGTTAAAGGCGCTACGTGCCGACGCATAGTCGTAGATGTTTTTATTTACTTTAGTTACTTTTAGACTTGATTTCTCGTACTCGTATCCTTGAGGAAATTTAGCGAGGTCTTCTTTAGTAAAGCTCTCTTTTGAGTTTAGTAGCTCGTCGCCCGCTACTTGGGAGAGAATTTTATATGCATTACCAACGGTTTTTGCTATGTCGATTTTTGAAAACATTTTATTAAATACAATAGCCTTATCATTTACGTTCACAAGCGATTTTAAGGTATCTGAGTGGATTTTGTAGTACTTTGGGATACCTGCGGCTTCGTTAAATTCGGACGTAAAATATCCGTCCTCATCGACTTTATAGCCTAAAACTTCGTTAAATTTGTGCTCGACCGTATCCGGCTGCGAGATTTCATTTTGTTTCAAAATCTCAGTTTTTGAGCCATGCTTAACATTTACGTTTAGGGAAAAACTTTGTCTAGAAAAAGCGGAATAGTTGTTAAGAGCGTTTATCATATTAATCCTTTATGCTTTTACGTCAAATTTGCCTAGTTTTGCTAGTTGATTTAAAATCTCCGTTATATCCGTCCCCTTTTCTCGCTCGGCTTTTAGGAAATTTTCAAAGAATTCTCGCCTGATATCCTTATTCTCGTAGGTTTTGCTTTTACTAGTGGCTTGGATGGGTTTAAATTTGGCTTCTCTATTTTGCTTGGCTAAATTTGCGTTATATTCTTCGAGTTCTTTGCGCATTTGCTCGTTCATCTCTTTGCGAGCTTTCATAGTCTTTTCGACATCTTCCGCATAGAGTTTTTTAAAATCTTCTATACTAATGTCGGCTCTATGCATTAAACTATCTCCAAAGTCGCTCATGGCGGCTCCTTCTGGCAAAGAGTCTCTAAATGCGTTTAGTTCCTCTTGCTCCTGCTTGGTTCCAAATCCTAAAATTTTACCCCAAATCGTCGGTTTGCTGTCTCTGGAGTTACTCATCAGCATCCACATATAGGTTTGCAGATTGGCGTCGATGATGTCTTCTTTGCTCTCAGGCTCTTTTTGTCCTATACCGCGCAGCTCTTCGGCCGTATATTTTTTGGATAATATGCCGTCTATCTTATCAATCGTCTTTGTTATCCAGTTTTCGTCGCTTTTGTCTATCTCGATAGCATCTTTTACGATTTCTATGATAGTTTTACTTCTGTATTCTTGCAGTTCTTTTTGGATTTCTTCTTTGCTTTTTGAAGCTTGCATTTGCTCGTTCGCCAAATTCGTTTTAGCGGTTTTATCTGCAGGAGTTAAATTTGACTTGAAATTTGCCGTAGAAATATTTAAATTTGAGCCGCTTATCATTTTCAATCCTTTAAGACTATATCGGATAAAAAGGACTTTTCTTTAGCATAAACCAAGAAGCCAATTGTACTAATAAAATATCAGGCTAGATATTCGTTTTTCCTTTAGGGCGGACGGTTTCTTTTTGAAACGCCTCCAGCCTTAGTGCCAGTTTATCCACTATGCTATCGGGCGTTTCGTTCTTATGTAGACTCACAAGCCCGTCCCCTAGAACTTTCTTTAAAAATTCCTTTATGATTTTGGTATTTTTTAGAAAATCGGATATGGTTATGGGCATATCGTCAAAGCTTTGGCTTCTCATATCTTGCGCATATGTTTGGACTTGATCCGTCAGCCTAGTTTCCCCGCTATCGCTCGCTATGGGCGGGAAGCCTTTTAGAAACTGCATAAATACGCCCTCTCTGGCGTATCCGCCCTCTTTTTCGTAGACCGACGTATCGGGGTTAAAGCTAAAGCCGTCTTTTTCCTGCAAATTTGACGAGCCTAGAGTAGAAAAATTTAAAAGATATACGCTAAGGCTAACTCCGTATTTTTTAATATCGCTTGAGAGTTCGCCGGCGTTTTGTAGCTGAGTTTGAGTACTATAGACGTTTGATACGGCAAATAGGCTAACGTCTTTTAAAAAATTACTCTTGCCAAACGGTTTTTGATTGATATTTACGCTAAAGCCCTTGGGTAGCTCTTCTAAGTCGCTTTGGCTATACGTTTCTTTGCCTTCAGGGGCGACTGTGTTAAACAGCTTGTAGTATTGTTTCACCGTGTCGGCTACGTCGATATTTTCAAAGGGCTTTTGATCCGGCGAGGGCGTAAACAAATAAGCCTTATTGTTAAACCTGACTATCTCGTCGATAGAGCTTTTATGGATTTTGAAATTTTCGGGAAGCCCGGCTGCTTTGTTGAAGTCGCTACCCATATAGCCAGAATTATCCACCGAGTATCCGTAAGCCAAATTTGAGCCGAATTTTAACGAGTTTAAATTATGATCTTGCGTGGCGCTTGACGTCAGATCGTATGTTTTAAATGCGGCGGTCTCAGTTGTGCCGCTGCTCTGAATAAGATTTGCGAAGCTAACGTCCTGCATTTTGGCTTGCTTCTTTTCTTGAGCTTTGGATAGTATCGACGAATAATTTATCTTAGCGGCGGAGACGTTCACGACTTATCCTTATTAAAAATAAATTTAAAGAAGGATAAGCAAAATTTATTCCTTTATAATCCGTAGTTTTCTCTCAAATGCCCCTATTATATCAAGGCTTGATGCTAGAGAGTACATTATTATGTTTGATTTAGCACAAATTATTTTGCCTCATTCCAAATAACAAGATTGTCGTTTATGCTGAGACTTGGACAAGTATTATATATTTGCGCCACAAGGACCCAAAAGAGACAAAATTATAATACTTCTAGGCTCTATCTGCTTTAATTTATAAATATTGGATCTGAGGCAAAGTATAACTTCTAACAACACAGAAGCTATTATCATTTGAAGCGTTTCTTATATTATAGCGTATTTTTAATTTTAGTTTCCCTATAAATTTGAGTAAATCTATTAAATAAATCACTTGAAGTTTTTGATATTTTTTTATCATCTAGTTCCATGACTTTATATTTTAAATGTTCTTTTATTGTTCTTTTTAGTGCCTCTTCGCTTTGCATAATTTTTTCTACTTTTTCTAGTTCTTCTCTAAAATTCCTAAATTCGGCCGTTTGCGCCGCTATAGATATATTATTTGCTAATACACTATCTTTTATTTTTGTTGTTCCTCCTTCAAGTATCATGGGGTTTTCGCTCTTTAAGAAACTCATAAATAAGGCTTCTTTAGTATACCCGTTACTATTTTGATATACTGACATATCGGGATTAAAACCCCAAGCATTACGTGAGTAATTTGTTCTTAGACTATTTGGACTAAAATCTAGCTGGTGCAAATTAAAATCTACGCCAACTTCTTTAAGATCATTTTTGAGTTTACTCGCTTCCTCGAAGTTGTTTCTATAAATATTTGTTACTTTTTCTTCACTTCTATCATTTAAAAAATTTATGTTTCTTTTTTCTGTTAGATCGCCTCTTATATTAAATGTTTCCATACCTTTTGAGCTATAGCCTCTTGGTAGGTTTAGCAAATCGCTATCTGTAAAATAGTCTTTGTTGAGATTATCCCCCATAACTTGAGAAAATATATTATAATATTGACCTATAGTATTTGCTATATCTATGTCGTCAAATACATTGTTGCCAAATAGTTTACCTGTTACATTGGCAAATAAAAAACCGTTTAAATTATTGTCTTTTGTGGCATGTCTAATAAATTCATCTAAACTTTTTTTATGAATCTTAAAATTTGAAGGAAGGCCGGCTGCCTTATTAAAGTCTGCCCCCATAAAACCCTCGCTATCCATGCTATAACCATAAACATTGGATTGAAATTTAACCTTTGTTATTGAATCTGCTAGACTATTTCTCGGAGCTACCGCGGATTCTGAAGATATACGAGTGTTTGCTTGTAGGCTCTTTTCTGCCTGTGTCGCCAATCCTAAGCTTGCTACGGACTGAGCCAAAATTTGAGCCCCAAAGCTCGTCCCGCCAGCTTCTTTTTTTGCTCGCTGCTCTTTTGCTTGAGAAACTATAGAGCCGTATTGTTGAAAGGATTTTTGAATAGAAGAATTCATTGCTTGCTCCTTGAGCATAGTTTATGTCTTAAGAAGTAAGCAATTTTTATTCCATATATTAATATACTTTTGACTTAAAGTCAGACATTATTCTATTGTATTCTGGGCCCATATATGCTATGTACGACCTATCAGGAAAATAAATTTGTAAATAATGTTGCCTTTGTCCATTCCCAATTCTGAAATGACCAACCAACAAAGTATTTGGATCTAATGTTCCCCCATAAGATTTATATAGATTTTTAGGAATAGCGTCTGCACTATCATTATAATATTTAATTATTAAAATACTATATTGTTACCAACTGCCTTGAATGCGCCAACAAGTTAAGAATATACGTTTTTAAAATTAGCATCAAGGCAATTTATTAATGTGGTAATGATTTTTTGATCTTGGCAAGAAATAGTAATCAAAACGCATTTAAGCGTTTGTCTATCTATATATACTTTACTTCAATACATAAATAAGCGGATAAATCAAACGATTTATCCGCAAAAAGTATCCATAATATTAAATCGTATCATATGCTTCAAGCTCCAATGAACTAGATAAAACAAAATGAGTAATTCCTCATCATTATATAAAATAACTTTTATTAATAATTCTACTTTTTTTCAAGCAGCACAATCTTTATTATTTTTAGCAACTTTAAAATGTGCGCTATACGTTAATTTTTTTAAAAAGCTCACTTTCTAAACTATTTTAGGAGAACAGCGTCAAATAAAGATTATACTATGCAAGCCAGGTCTAAATTGTAGACCTTAAAATTTTGGTAGATTATGCTTGTAGATTGATAGGATCTTTATGGTGTCGTCTTCGATTATAAAAGGAATAACGTATCCTTTGAAAATTAGATCCCTTATATTGTCTTTGTGAAAATATTGTTTTTTTCTAAATCGGTAAGCAAAAGTAGATAAGCTTTCGATTTTTTCAAATAAGCCATCAAGAAAATCATTTGCTACTTTATTGCTCTTGCTTCTATCTGTATAAAAATCTAAAATACTTTTAATTTCTTCCTTAAATTGTTCGCTTAAGATAATTTCCACTCTAAGCGCCTTTGTTGTTTAGGTAAGATCTCATCTCGGTTTTAAATTCGTCAAAGGCTTGGTATTTTAGCTCGCCGCGTTTGTCGGCCTCTACTAGTTTCTTTAAATCCTGCTGATCGGCTTGGCTTAGATAATCTTCATTGTCGTAAGTAATGGTTGTTTCAGGATCTAGCGCAATAATAGCCCTAATAGCTTCTACAATGCTATGGTTTGCGGTTTGGATATTTATTGAAGTTATCATTTCTTGCTCCTTGTGTTTATCGTTAGTATATCGCACCCTTTTTAACGGCTGACGTTTTCTCTCCAATGGTCGATCTCTAAATTTATACTTATACCTTTTGTGTGTTTAGACTCAGCTTAATGTCCTTTATATGTTTTTTCAGAAAATCCGCCTACTCGTCGGGTGGCGGCGTATCTACCGGGTAATGAGATGGAGCTTTTAACCAAAGAGGGCAAAGAAAAAGGCGTCAGCAAAAATCAAGTGCTTATAAATTTGGTAGCCAAACGTATAAACAAATAGGCTGGCTATCTGGCCCTATTCCTAAACCCTTACATCTATCTTCTTGTAGAATCTATCCTTCTCGCCGACGTTAGCGCCCTTGCCAAGCTCGTTATTTAAAAACGAAATATTGTATAGATCCTTCGCCGTTAAGGTTTTATTATCCCCCAGGTATATCAAAAACTGTTTTCCATGCTTAGTGGAAAAGGATTTTATAGCGCTAGCTCCTATTTCCTGGAGCGTCTTATATTTGCCGTCGGTATCTAGTATGCCTATATTATTAAAGCTTATAGAGCCAAGCTCGATGTCGCTCATGGCTTTAGTTTCTAAATTTAGGCTTGCCCTTCTGGTTTTATCTCCTAAAAGCTTACCCGTATCAGAATACAGCTGCGTTACTTCTATTTCTCTACCGCTATCAAATTTTAAGGTTATAGATCCGTTATCGTTTAGCTTCATGGCTATTACGCTATCGCTGTCGCGTAATGATGACGCCGCCCTGTCAATATCGGTTTCAAAAGCGCGCCTAACTTTTTCTAAATTCGCCTCGCTAAATTTTAATCCAGTAGCAGCCTCAAATTCATTTTCCATAGCTACCATATAGGCGGACTTACTGTCCTTTAGCTTGTTTATGTATTCGTCTGCATTTTCTACGTTATACTCTTTTAGATTTTTTGATAGCCACTCTACGTCTTTTGCATGGGCGGTGGATTCTTTTTCATAATCTCTATAAAATTTCATAAAACTATCTCTTTGATATCCGTTATAGGTGAAATTTTTGTCTCTCGGGGAGTCTGGATTTATTATAGGATTAAATTCATTAAGCTTTAGCTTTCCGTCAAATCCAGCCTTAGCGTAAGCAAAATTGTTAAATAGGCTATTTTTATTAAATACGTTATTGTTTCTTAGGTCTACCCAGCCGTCTTTATCCGCGTATGCATCAAAGAAGCTCTTAATACTATCGGCTTCCGCCTTTTTGTATCTACTCTCCGGTGCAAATACGGTGTAGGGGTTTGAAGAGTAGTAAGATATCCTATGATCTATGTTTGTAGTATCTACGAAATTTCTCATATCGTTATTGGCAAGAGATTCGGAGTTGATGATATCTCTTCTTTTTTGATTCCAGTTAACGACATCCGAATTTATAAATTTAGTCAAATCGATATCCGATACTACGTCGCTTAAATTTGCTATCTTTTCGTTGCCGTCCTTATCGTGTCCTCTGACCTTGAGCTTTGAGAATAGCTTATCGGAGCTATTTAAAATTCCGTCGCCGTTACTGTCGAAGTTAAAAAGCAAAGCATTGCTAGTGAGTTTTCCAATACCCAACTTATCGTTATCACCGTATAGATCCAAAAATACCTCTACGTCGCCGTATTTAGTATGCAGGGTACTTGAAGATGCGTAAGAGTTTAAATTTGATGATTTGGTATTCTCAAGATATCCGCTTTGATCTATGAAAGACATATTGATCGAGTGAGGATCCGCATTTATACCTTGAAAGTATCTCTCGCCCCTAAGGGAGCCGTTAAGATAGGCATTTGAGGTATCAACACCGTATTTTTGCTTTATCTCTTTTAACGCATTATGATCGTTTACTACGCTATCTATTCCTTGTTCTTGATTGACCGAGTGCCTTGAGCCAAGATACGTAAAATCGTATCTGGCAAAGTCTCCCGTCAAGGTAGGAGACGAGCTGTAATGATAATCTAAGCCGCTGTTTCTACCAAGCAGATTGTTAATATTAAATTCGCCCTTGTTTAAAGAGTTGCTATCGCTAATATCCATAACGTTATTTACGCGTAGCTTTGAGATGATGCCGCTTGACTGAGCCCTTAAAAAGTCTTTTGCTCTATACTCGATTTGCGCTTGCCTATTGAGGTATTCCGCCGAAGTCATACTTTCGTCGCCAACCTTGACTAGCTCTTGTCCAGCGAGTCTAGATGCGGAAGCTTGCATTTGGCCTTGTCTCAATAATGATAAATTTACGTCATAGCCGTTTCTTAGCAGAACATCCATTTAAAATCCTTTTAAAAGCCTTGCTTGTATATCGGATAAAATTTAAAAATATTTAGGATTAATAACAAGTTTACTATATGGCTATTAAGCATCCTATAAAAAATAGTATGTATAATAGTAAGTATAAAATATAAAAAGGGGCGGCGTGTCCAGTCTTGATAAATTAATCAAAAAACTTGAAAATAATCCGAAAAATGCAAGCTTTGATGATGTTAAGCGCCTGCTACTAAATCACGGATATGAATTAGATCACGTTAGAGGCTCGCACTATAAATTTAAAAAAGGCGGCGACACGGTAGTCATACCGTACCATAAGCCGATTAAAGAGATCTATGTTTTACAAATCTTAGCAAAGATAAGGGAGTCATGATGAAAAAAGACTTGAACTATTATTTAAACTTACCGTATACAATCACGATCAAAAGACTAGACGACGGAGATTATTTTGCTCAGTATGCAGATATAGGACTAACTAAAAATAATCTAATGGCCGGCTGGGGAGCTACTGAAGCTGAAGCAATAGCAGATCTAAAAGAAGCATTTGCTTGCTATGTCGAAGGGGCTCTTGAAAACGGCGAAAGTATCTATGAGCCTATCGACGAAAACGTCAAAGTCCGCATAAATTTAACTATACCCAAAGGTGTTTTAAATGCAATCGATGCAGTTACGAATAACCGCTCGGCATGGCTTAGCGAGCTAGCTAAAAAAGCGCTAGCAGTGCAATAAAGAGTACGGAGCAGGCCGCCGTATAGACGACCTTTGTAGTTATCTTAAAGGGAGGTCATAGATGTTAGAGCGTTTACTCTCTCTTTTATGGTCTTAATATATTCCTCTCTGTCTTTATCGTTTAAAATTTGGTTTGTCTTGCCCGGTCTGTATCTCAAGAGTTCGGCTATTGTCATTTCTTCTTGCATAATTTTGTCCCTGGCCATATCGTTTCCGCTATTTACTCTTTTTATGAAGTCTATATCCTTTTTCCCTTGTTCTATATTGAGTATTGAGTAGGTTTTTATCTGATCGGTAAGCTCAGTTTCCCCGCTATCGCTAGCTTTTGGTTTAAAATTCTTTAAAAATCCTACAAATACGCCTTCTTTGCTGTAGCCGCCATCTGTTTTATACATAGACATATCGGGGTTAAATTTAAGTCCGCCTCCGTTATCGCGTCCGATTTCGCTAGAGCTAAGATTTAGCCTATAAGTGTAGCGAGGCGGAGTGAGCATGCT
Source organism: Campylobacter showae (assembly GCF_900573985.1). Classification (NCBI taxonomy): domain Bacteria; kingdom Pseudomonadati; phylum Campylobacterota; class Epsilonproteobacteria; order Campylobacterales; family Campylobacteraceae; genus Campylobacter; species Campylobacter showae. Next base: position 20,526 of record NZ_UWOK01000002.1, read on the forward strand.
TAGTTCGCGCTCCAAAGCTTTTGCTTCGTCAAATTGGTCGCCCGTTTTGTAGACGTTCGTAACTTTGTAGCTGCTTACATCAGGCAAATAGTTTCCATTTTCAGCGGCGTCGTTACCGCTGATACTAAAGCCTTTAGGCAGTCTATTTAGATCTTCGCTCGTATATGTTTGCTTGTCGTTTGAACCCACTACGCTTTGAAATACCTTGTAGTATTGTTTTATGGTATCGGCCATATCGATATTTTCAAAGGTTTTAGCGGTATATGTCGGCTTGTGAATATAGCTTCTTTCGTTAAAATCGTAAATTTCATCAAGAGTGCTTTTATGCATTTTAAAATCCTCCGGAAGCCCGGCGGCTTTGTTAAAGTCCGCGCCCATAAAACCTTGGCTATCAATGCTATATCCGTATGTATTGGGCGAATACTTAACTTGATTTATATTTGATTGCAGATTAGAATTTAATATATTGCTGTCGTTAAACCCGCTTGTTCCGGCACTCGTTACTCTAGCGGTAGCTTGCGATACCATGCTGGCTTGCGCCATTAGCTCTAAATCATAGCTTTGGGCTAAAATTTGAGCTCCAAAGGCTGTCCCTCCAGCCTCTTTTTTGGCCTTTAACTCTTTTGAGGTTGATATTACGGAATCATATTGTTTTTGTAAAGAGATTTCGTTCATCGCTTGCTCCTTATTGAATTATGATAAGGAGCAAGCAATATTTATTCCAATAAAGTCGAAGATGACGATAAAGCCGACTACAAGATAAAAGCGAAGCAGTTTGTAAAAATTTACGCGCAAATGGCGTCAATCATGCCTTACGAGATAGTAGAGTGTGAGAAGCTGTTTTGGTTTTTGAAATTTCTAATACCTAAAATGGTCGTAAAAGATAAGGATAAAGATAGGCTAGACGAGCTTTTAAATGCAGTCGATCTATCTACTTATGGACTAGAAAGAGTAAAGCTTGGCGCAAAAATAGAGCTAGATCCAAGCGAGGCGGAGCTAGAACCGCAAAATCCAAATTTAAGGGGCGCTCACGCAGATGAGGAGACAAAAGATCCCTTAGATGAGATAATAAGAAATTTTAACGAGAAGTGGTTTAAGGGCTGGGACGCTACGCCTGATGAGCAAAGGGCTAAATTTATACACATTATGAGCAAAGCAAAAGCACATAAAGATTTTGAGGAGAATTACGAGAAAAATACAGATGAAATCAACAGAAGACTCGCCATTACAAAGATAATAGACGAAGTGATAAATAAAGAGAGAAAAAAGGAGCTTGAGCTTTATAAGCTTTTTGCGACAAATGATGAATTTAAATTAGGGCTAATGGAAAACATTGAAAGGGCTTTGAACGCTAGAGTTTAAAATATAACGTATTTGTATTATATTTAGAAAATATTTACTATAATATTTAACTTTATATTGCGACTGTTGAACCACTGAGGTAATTTATCAATTATTATTTATGATAAACCATATCAAATATACCATATTTAAATGGTTAGTTTGTATCTATGTTTTGCTAAAATTTCTCTTAACTCTCGCATTTGCTCTTTTTTGTTTTTACTAATAGGGCAAGCATACTCTACGTGGCCACGCAACGTTACCGTTTTGGCCCCGCGAGAGGCTCGCAAGGAGAGCTTGCTGCTCCCTTGACCCACGCTTTAGTCCAGACCATATTTATTAAAGTAGCCGAGTTAAGTAGGCTATTTTAATAAATATTTAAGCTTACCGGCGCATCTCCGCAAGAACTCGGGATGGGCAGTCGATTAATTTTTTATTTATAAGTGCGCATGACAAGATAATAAAATTAGTTTGGCGGATCGTATTTAATTAAGCATAAAAAAAACCCCCCCCAAGAGCCTAGAAACCAAAAAGTATATTTATGCGGCGGCCAGTTTGGCGGGATACGCCTAGACTAATCCAGGCGTATCTGATTTTATAGTATTTTCTTTATCGGCATTTTTGACGGTACGGCGTACGCCAGTCATTTTTGCATGCTCGCACTCTTTTATAAATTTTCTACATCTTTTTTCAACTTCTCGTAGTCCATCTACAAAGAATCATATTTTACCCTCAAATTTTGCAATTCTTCTTCCGACCGTCTTAATCTTTCTTCTAAACGTGTCATTAAGTTGTCGTACATATCTTTTTGTTTTTGCAAAGCATTCGATAAGGCATCGTTGCAATCGTCGCTCAAATTCTTGACATACTGCGCTAACTCGGTTGCTTGTTGCCGCAAATTCGATAACTCCTTCTCGTATTTTTCTATCAAGGCCTTCTTCTGCGATTCGTGTTCGCTCCTTTCGCTCTTGATCATCTGCGTCAAATTCTCGTTTTCTCTGAACAATGCTTCTTCTAATGTCGTCATCTTCTACTCCGTTCTCATAGGTATGTAGTATTTGTCGTTTTGCTCGAAGATCTCCTTGCTCTGAGGGACCGATATATAGTACCGCATCCTTCCATCCGCTTCTGGCTCGGAATGTCTCCATGCTTGCGGTATCGTCCATACCTCCATTGTCTCCATCTTTTTCGTTTGCTCGTCTAAAATAACCTGCAGCTCCTTGATTGTATCCGATCTCGCTTTCTTGATTTGCGGCTCCAGTGCATAAGAGCGCATCTGATATCCCGCCGCTATTCCTATTATCAGTGCCGTCGTAGCTATGAGTGCTAATATCCATCTTTTGTTCTTGTTCTGGTTCGATATTATCTCTTGAAGGCGGGATTCCAAATTTTTGCCTATTGAATTTCTTTCGCTTTCTAATGAGCTCTTCAAGTTTTTGCCTATTCCCTTTAAGCTCCTCTTGTGGATTCCTATTATGGAACTCTCGAATTCTTCTGCTTGAGCTTTTGCTGAGCTCTCCAAGTCCTTGAGCGTCTGTGAAATTTGCATCGTATATTCCTCCTTTGAGACGATTTTTTGTTTTTTGATTAGGTAACATTACGGTTATGCTTTTCTTTGTCGATCTAGTTACTTCAATGCCGCTTTGGTTAAGAAGCTCTATCATGTGGTCTCTATTTTTGATGTAGCCCTCTCTTACTAGTTCGTGTAGCTTTTTATCAAGTTCTTCTAAATTTTGATAGTGCACGATGTTTTTCTTGTTACCCGATATAGTTTGCTCTCTTGCGGGATCATCAGGGCTAGAAAGGTTATACTCATCGTTAATTATTCTTTTGATCAGATCAATCCTATGCTGGTCGAATTTTGCCAAGTATGGATTAAATGATTTGCCTGTCGGCATGTCAATCTTTGGGATCAAGAAATTTAACTCAAGCCGACCGTTCTTGTCCGAATGTTCGACCCATAATCTGTTCGTTCTCTCTAGCATATAATCCTCAAGCAGTGCGTGCTCAAAATCTTTTATTATTTTTAGCTTTTGCTCCTCGGTTAAAAAATCGTGTTTCTCTTCAAATGATAGAACACCGAAACACGTTTTTTGACTAAAGCTAATTCCTTTTATTATAGCTCTGGTTAAATTTTCATCTCCCTTTATGACCCTAGCCGTTCCGGCCGCTTTTCTTCTTTCGTTTAAAAGGTAGTTTATGCTCCCAAGACCGCCGCCCGTATATGTAGGAAGAAATTTAACTAGCATCGTTACCTGCGTCTCTCTTTGCATAGCAAAAGTATAAAACCGAAAAACGATAAAATTTGCCGATAGGTTTCATTACTTGCCCAACATTTCGTAAATTTGACACAAGATAGCATTGGTGTCAGCGAGAACTCTAAGAGCGACTCGATCCAAACTTTTGCCGCTATTTAGCCTGGCGGCTATCTGGTTTAGGTTGTTTCCTTGTTTGGATAGCTCGGTCAAAAGCTCCCTTTCGATAGGAAGTCTAATTCGCCTGGACAGCATTGAACTTAGGGCAAATTTTGAAAAGGTCATCCCTGTTTCTTTTAGCTTCTTTTCGATAGCCGACCATTCGGCATCGGTTAGTCTTAGTTTTTTGATTATGTTTTTAGTAATTTCGCGTTTTTTGTTTTTCATATCTACTTTACATCTCATATAAAACTTTACTTTTGCGATCAAAACGCGCATACTTTTTTCTTTATTGATAATTTTATAAAATTCAAAAACGTAAAACAAGGGTTTTAGTAAGTTAGGAAACGGGTCGGGTAAAATTAACCTAGTTTTTAGGTTTTAAGAATGGGGTGTAGATAGCTGAATTTGAGAAGCTTGAGAGCAATCAAAGAGAGGAGCTAGCCTCGCATACAGTCTCTTAAAAATTTTTCGGCTTTAAGCCTTTGTATATCTTATTTTTACACTCGCTAGTCCTTGTCATACTCAACCATTTCAATCTTAGCTTTTAATATATCTGGGTTGATCGGCTTAGCGTAAGTGTTAAGTAAAATTTTGTACTGCTTTTCATGGCCTACTATCTGGGCTATAACGTTTGTCTCAACCTCTCGCTGCACTAAGTAATCTATAAAATAGTGCCTAAACGAATAAAAAGTTTTTTCTTTATCCTTACAAATACGTTTGCGCTGAATTTGGTTTCTAAAAATTTCAGAAAAGATTTTATTATTTACGCCAAATATCGTCTTGCCGTTTTTTCTAGTATCAATAAATTCTATTAAGCCAAGCTCAAGCAGCTTGGAATGAATAGGCACCACCCTTATAGAATTAGTATTTTTAGTGGTTTTACCCTCTTCTCTGTTTATATTAAAGCAAAGTATTCCGTTACGCTTTACTATATCTTTGTATCTTAGCTGAGTTATTTCGTTTATCCTCATCCCGCTATATGCTGCTATCATCGTAATATAATAAAGATCGTTAGCGTTTATTCGCTTGCTTGGAGATCTATTGGTATTTTTAAAATCTTGAACTATCTTAAAGATAGTTTGCGCTTCTTCTTTACTGTAAGGCAATACCTTACGATCCGTAGGGTCTATTTCTATTTTTACGTTAATATTATTCGTAATGCTTTTACCTATATAGCCGCTATCGTAACTGTAATTAAAAAATTGAGCCACCCTTATCATATATTTTTGTACGGTTACTTCCGATAGCTTGCTATCGTTTTTACCCAGATGCAGTATCTGCTCTAAATTTTTACCCTTATACTTGTTTTTTTGATTTAGCTTAGTTGGCACTTTAAATAAAATATCGCGAAATTTTAATAAATCATCTCTTGATATAAGAGACACGCTCCTTTCCTCGCCGAAGAATTTAAAGAGCAAATTTTTAACGCTATTTACTAGCTCTAACGTGCTTTTAGACCATTTTTCGTTTTTACTCGTGTTTTGTATGAAGGTATCGAATGCAACGCGCAATATTATATTGTTTTGCGACCAGGTTGGTATTTGGCTAGCAAGCGGGACTATCTTATATTGTTCTACTATATTATTACCTAGAGTTCCCGCGCCGAAAGTTTCTTTGCCTGCGCGTATAGATTGCACGATATTTTGCTTTTTACCAAGCATAATATCTTTTGTCTCTCTTTCATCGGCTTTAGTTTTTACTAGCCCTAGCTGCGTATTTAGTCCGTGTTCTTTTTGGGCAGCTACGACCATAGCGTGAGTAAAAGTATCTATAAGCTCTTTAACCCCTTGCCTATTAAGCGGCAATCCGCCGATTTCGTCAAGAACGCCGATATCGCCTTGAAAGCTTCGTATTTCTTTACTTTCAAATTTACGGCTACTATCTTGCTCGCTTAAAAATTTTAATCTTTTGGCCGTAAGGTTTGCGTTTTTCTCAAGTTTTGCGATTAGATAATTAAGAGAAAGGATATTTTTTTCAAGCAAAGCGTGAGTTGCCGTAGCCCTATCCTCATCATCGATCGGGCCGATATCTTTTTCTAAAATTTCCACGCTAGGCTCTAGAAGTTTGGGTATTTGATTATCTTGCAAGGCTTCTTTAAAATGCCTATTTAGAGCATCGGCAAAGTCGACGTCTATCTTTTTATCGTATAAAGAGTGCTCTTTTATACTTTTATCGACCTTTGCCTGCATGAAGCTATCCACGAGAGAGTCGATTATCTTGCCGTCCAACTTCATGTCCACCGCCTTGGTTATTAGATAAATGTATCTATCATAAATTCTAGCAGATTTTTTAGCTTTTAGTATGGAGTTTGTACTTAGCGTAAAGCAAATTTCTCTTTGAACTCCGAAGATTTTCCTCGTGCTAAGAGGCAGAACGCTTCTATAGTAGTATGTTCCGTTGCGATTTTTAATATGCGTCATAAGGCGGTGTAACGAAAGTGGAACACCTTGCCAATGCCTTAAAGTCAAAAAGACTTAAAATAGCGTAGTATCAGTGCTTTGCAAGGATTTGAAATAACTCCTCATAAGCCGGACACCCCTAGTTCAAGTCTCCCCTGCGACACCAAAAATACCCTATTTATCGGTATTTCAACCGCCTCTTTTGCAGCTTCCCTTTTCTTTGATTTTTTTCTTAAACTATGGAACACTTTTGGCAAAAAGTGGTACAATGCAAGCACTTTACAAAAATAATCCTATAAAATGACTTTAGCCGTAGCATATTTTAATCCTCGTCCCCGCCATTGCCGCCTGACGATAGCCGTTGGCACTAGCGGCCTTCTACTCTCATCCGAGCTCTAACTTCTTGATTTTTATTACTCCCACTATTTTATAGGCTTATCTAGAATATTTAACGAAAACAAGAAAATGTTTTTACTAAACCCTCCACCTAACCAGCAATCTCCTTTTATCTTCGACGTTTAAATTTATAAAATCGATACCAAAAAGTTTTGTTAAATTTTCGCCCTTTAAAATTTGATCGGTTGCGCCGAATTCATATCCCAAGGGACCGTTTAATAGCAAGGTTTTATCCGCCGCCGCAAGCGCATGATCGGGATGATGCGAGGTAAAAATCACGCATGTTTTTTGCTCACTATTTAGCCTTTTGATTAGGCTTAAAACCGCGTTTTGATGAAAAACATCGAGGTACGACGTAGGCTCGTCCATGACGAGAATTTTGGGCCGCAGTACTAGCGAACGAGCTATAAGCACCAGCTGCACCATGCCGCCGCTTAGCTCGTCTACGTTTAAATTTAAATACTCGCTAACACCTGCTATGCTTGCGGCTTCCTCAGCCATCGCCCTATCCTCCGCGCTCGGCCTTGAAAACATACCGACGTTTGCGTTTACGCCCATTAAAATCAGATCTTTTACTTTAAAGCTAAAAGCGATATTTTCGCTTTGAGGCACGTATCCTACGAGCTTGGCGCGCTCTTTACCGCCAAGAGAGGCATGATCGCGCCCGTCAATCAAAATTTGACCGCTTTTTGCCTTTAAGAGTCCTAAAATAATCTTTAAAAACGTAGATTTGCCTATGCCGTTTGGGCCCAAAATCGCAAGCGTTTCGCCGCTTTTTAGGCTAAGGTTCAAATTTTGCAAAATTTGCTTACGCTCGTATGAAAAGCTTAAATTTTCTACACTTAAGACCATCTTTTGCCTTTTTTAACAATGATGACGCCGATCATCGGAGCGCCTATAAGCGCGGTTAGGATACTTAGCGGGATTTCAGCCGAGCTCACGCTTCTAGCCGCGACGTCAGTTAGCATCAAAAATATCCCGCCTAATATCGCAGAAATCGGAACTAGCTGCGAGTTATCGGAGCCGTAAATCAGCCTCGTAACATGCGGCATCAAAAGCCCGACCCAGCCGATGATACCGGCGATGGCTACGCTTGCGGCCGTTATCAGCGTAGCAAGCACGATAAAGATAAAGCCTAAAAATTTACTCTCGCCCAAAATGCTTGCATGTTCGCTGCCTAAGGATAAAATGTTTAGCTTCCAGCCCATTAGGCTCAAAAGCACAAGCCCGCTAACGCAAACGGGAGCAAGCGCTGCTACGTCGCTCCAAGATATGGCGCTTAGGCTTCCCATCAGCCAATATACGATACTAGGTAGCTTTTCTTGCGTATCGGCGACGTATTTGACGACGGAGATCAGCGCCTCAAAGATAGCGCCCGTGATGATGCCCGCAAGCACCAGCATAAGCTTTGAGTTTTTGTTTGCCAAAACGCCCAGGGCGTAAGCTATCATGACGGCTAAAAAGCCGAAAATAAAAGCGCCTATTTGCGTGGCTACGGGATTACCGAAAGCTAAAATGCAAACTACCGCGCCAAATCCCGCTCCGCTACCAACGCCCAGGATATTTGGGCTTACCAAAGGATTTGCAAACATCGCCTGAAATATCACGCCCGCCGCGCTAAGGCTAGCGCCTATCAAAAACGCCGCTATCAGCCTAGGCAAGCGTAGGTCAAATATCAAAGCGTAAAGCGTCTCTTTGTCGTTTTGATAATAATCAATTAGCCCCTCAAGCGAAATCCTACCCGCAAGCAGCGAAAAAACGACCGCAAAGGCTAGAAAAAGCGATAAAAACAGATACTTTTTCATTATCTAAAAAGCTCGTAAAATTTACTCTCTCCGTTTAGGTCGAAGCGTAAAATTTGAGCCATCTCATCGCCGTTTAGATCGTAGCCATAGAGCAACTTGTAGCTCTTTTTCATCTCGTCTTTTAAATTTATATGCGCCTGCCCCGAAAACAGCACGCTAAACCACGCCCAGCCCAAGTGCGATTCGCCCGTAGGCGGCTCCCACATATCGCCTCCCAGAGGCATTTTATAGACGGCTTTTTGTTTGACGGCTTTTACGTTTTTTAAAATTTTGTCGTTAAAAAAGTCCCGCGGAGTTAGCTCGTCGAAGTTGCTAAGCAAGATAACGTCCGGATTTTGAGCGAGAATTTCTTCTTTATTTAAAATTCTAAATCCCCCGAAATTCGCCGCATTTACTCCGCCGCTTAGCTTTATCTCGTAGTCGAAATACGTCCCACCTCCTGCGGCCTCGTAGCTTTTATCTCGGCCGAATATAAAAAGAACCTTCGGTTTTTTGCTAAGCACTTTTACGAAATTTTCTATCTTAGCTCTTACCTCGGCTCTATTTTGTAAAATTTGCTCCGCTCTTTGCTCTTTTTCGTAAATTTTACCCAGCATCCCAAACCAAAAAAGCGGATCCTCCTCTGTGCCGCTTAAATTTACCAAAGCTACGTTTAGGCCTACTTTTCGCAGCGGCTCGATGATCTTTTCGCCTCTCATGCCCCACTGCACCACTAGATCCGGAGATAGTTTTAGTAGCTCCTCGATATTTGGGGTAAAGTCCTCTCCGATACCGCCTGCTGGGATACTAGCTGCGCCTTTTATCATTTTTCCGAGCATTCCGCGCTCGATGTTTTTTTTAGCTATCGGATGGACGGAGGCTAGACGAGATACGTTGTTTTCGACGCTAAGAGAAAACGAAGCCAGCGGCACCGGAAACAGAGCTACGCTTTTAACGGAGCGGTCGAAGCGAAGCTTATTGCCGTTTTGATCGGTAAATTCAAGCGCACCCAGCGTCGCGGCTAGTAGTAATAAAGCAGATATGATTTTTTTCAAATTCGATCCTTAAATTCGTAAATTTTAGGGCTTTTGAGCGGGTAGGTTTAAAACCCGCTCGGCAAATTTAAATTTTAAAAGCTAGCCTTAAAGCCTAGTTTGAAATTTCTACCCGGATTTATTAGCGGGTTGCTAGCGCTTCTAGGCTGGCTGATTAGCTCGTAGCTTAGGCTTGGGGCGTATTCTTTGTCAAAGATATTTTCGACGCCGAAATTTAGGCTAAAATCTTTTAAGAAGCCTAGTTTGCCAAGGCTCTTGCCAAAGTATAGGTTATGTACGAAATATCCCGCTCGCTCGCGCTCTACGCTGTCGTCTATACGCGTCTTTCTCGCCGCCCAGTCGCCGCTATACTCTAAGTATGAGTTTGCCAAAAACTCCGGCGAATAAGAAACGGCCACGTGTCCGCTAAGCGGAGCGATCTCTGGAAGCGGTTTGCCAGTTTGCTTGTTTTTGCCGCGCGTGTAGGCGAGATTTGTTTTAAACTCTAAATTTGACAAAATTTTATAAGCTAGGTCAAATTCCGCTCCGCTTATCTTGGCTCTATTTACGTTTTGCGACTGATAGTAGGTCACGCCGCCGCTTTGCCAGTTTCGCTCGACGATCAGGTCTTTATAATCTCCCGTGTAAAATATCAAATTTGATCTAAGCGCCTTATCCGTATAGCGAAGTCCAGCCTCGTAGGTAACGCCTTTTTCGATATTTAGATCAGGGTTTGGCAGATACGCCTCGCTGCCTGAAAACGTAAGTATCGGAGCAACCTCGCCGCTCATAGGAGCTCTAAACGAAGTAGAGAAATTTCCTACAAACTCAAACCCCTGGGCGATAGGGTAAATAAGTCCCAGACCGTAGCTGGCTCTGCCGTCTTTTCTATCGTTGGCGTTTTCATATAGAGCTTTTACGGCGGGGCTCATCGAGCTATCCATATCAAAGGACGTTTTTATGCGGTCGTAGCGTAAATTTGCGCTCAAAATCGCATCGTTGCTAAATGCGTATTCAAGCAATCCAAACCCAGCGACGTCAAGCTGTTTGGTTCTTAGCCTGTTGCGTACGCTAGGGCCGTTATTTACGCTTTGATACACGCTATCCCAGTCCTCGTAATAAAAATCTACGCCGTAAGTTTGGGTTAGGTTGTCGCCTATAAATTTACCGATAAATTTGCCGCCGTAGACCTTCGGACCGTTTACGTAGTTATCGACTTGTCTAGGCGAAAACGAACCGATGTAGGGCCTTATATTTAGGTGCGTATAAAGCTCTCTGTAATACAAGCTAGAATCTAATATAAATTTGTCGTTTATGTTGCCTTCGTAGTTTAGCGCTACGTATTTTTCTCTAAGAGGCGCTTCTTTTATGTATTTTTGAAAGCCTTTTTTGTTCGCCGTTCCGGGAGCACCGACAGAGGTACCGACTACGCCGCGCTCGGACTCGGTGTATCTAGTTACAAGTTCAAGCCTATGAAAATCGGCAAAGCTATATCCGCCTTTAAAATCAAGGCTTCGGTAGTTATACCTTGTATTTGGGATTTTGCCTGCCGGAGTGTCGTAGTCCTTGCCGTGTTTGTAGTTTAAGCCGAGCAACGCGTCAAACCCGTGTCCGACTACGCCGAGTTGTAAGCGGTTTTGTACGCCTTTGTTCGCGCTTTGATACTGTGTGCTTAGATACGTATCCGATAACGCCCAGTCGCCGTGCACGTCTCCGCTAGCTCTTTTGGTGACTAAATTTACTATGCCGCCAAAGGCATCCGTGCCGTAAAGCGTGCTAGCGGGACCTCTTATTATCTCTATCCTTTCGATTTGATCGGGCGTAAATATCGAATACTCAAACGCCGGCCTACCTCTAAATCTAAGCCCGTCTACAAACATCGGCACGCGGTAATCAGACGAGCTAAAGCCTCGCACGTTTACGGTGCCCGAGTCCATGCCTTCGTTTACGATTGAAACTCCCGGCGCCTCGCTGATTAGCTCGGGTACGCTTTTGCCAAGTTTTCTTTCTATTGTCTCTTTATCTACTACCGAGACGCTTTTGCTTATCTCGTCTACGCTTTGAGACGATCTTTGCGCCGTGACGGTTACGCCTTCTAACGATTTTAGCTCTACTTCGTTTTGCGCGGCGGCCAAAACGCCCGCAAGCGCTAAACTAAGCGCGATTTGCTTTTGCATTTAAACTCCTTTAAAAATTATTAACGGGCAATTATACAGAAATATATAATGATTTTCAATGATTAAAAATAAGGTTTTTAGTAAAGAATTTATTTTTAAATTTTAGCGATATCAGGGGGGGTGTAGTCCTTCATAAAAATGTTCTAACAAAAATAGAAATAATTTTTGTTTAATTTATCAAAGTTTAAAAAGTAATTTTAAAATGTAATTTTACTTTAATAAAAAACAAAACAGTTTTTACTTTTACTTCATTAAATGGTTATACATCTCTTATGTAAGAATTCCAAAAACAAAGTTTTAGCACTATCTTAAGCGATAGTGCAGTAAGGTCTTAGCCAGACAGGCAAATAGCCTGGCAGGTATTATAAAAATCAGCATAATTTTTATAAAATTAAACAACTGATTTTTATACAATCTGCATACCAATATCTCAAACAAAAAATCGTTCGGTAGCTTTTTAGGTATTGAACTGATTTGTAGATACTGTTTTTTAGTATATCATTTACGGGTTTTACTTATCTAACCGATCTTGTAATTATCTATATATTGATGCTTTTAAGGTGTTTTACCGTAGTATAAAAATACACAAGGCCAAACAGTGGAAATATGCTATAATTATTAAAAGTCTAAAAGGATTAATATGCTAGCCAAACTGGAACTATCCATAGAAAAACCTGATGTGCTCGCCAAGGTTAAGGAGTTTTTAAAAAGCCTAGGCAATGATATCAAGGTAAAAGAAGAAAATATAACCAATAAAAAGCTAGAAGCGTTTAATAGCGTATGCGGCAGCGTTAAAATAAACATTCCCGTCGAACCCGAAGAACTAGAAGAAGCAAGAGCTAAAAAATATGTCTTATAACGTATTCTTGGACACCAATGCTTTAATAGACATCTTGGTCGATTATGAAACGCCGACTACATATGATAAAATAAGAAGCGACGCGAAGCTGGCATTAAAAACTAAAATATACATAGCCGAGCTTATAAAAAACAATCCCGACATAAAGCTATTTATAAACACGACTACCGTAACTAATGTATTTTTTATATTAACGAATAGGCAAAAAATAAGTAAAAGCCTAGTTGCTAGCCAAATTTTAAATTTACATAAACAAAAAGAGCTTTTTACGGTTGTTTGCGAAGGTGACACCATAAGAGAAGCCGCGTTAAATTATTGCATTCAAAACGATGCGGATTACGAAGATGCGCTCCAATACTTCTGCGCCTTAAAACATAATTGCAAAGCTATAATAACTAACGATAAAAATTTTCCCGATATTGATATTAAGCTTATTAGAACTTATCAAGAGGCATAAGTTATGGGTTATAATTATTTAGAATTCGAAGATAGGTTTCAAAGCATCGTAGAAAATTTAAACGAGAGTAATTTTATATACGAGTTTTTATCTCTTTATGGACTGCCTAAAGCCACGATTTCAAAACTAAAGCAAGGCACGAACAATCTTTCAAACCTAGAAAATGTAAAGCACCTTAAAAATAAAATTTAGGCTCAAGATAAGTTAAGCGGATTTTCTCTTATCAGTTTCAACAGTTTCTGATAAGAGAAAATCCGCTTAAGTTTAATTGAGCCTTAATTAATAACATATCTTAATAAGGAGCTAGTTATGGAAATTTACACAGCTAATGATCAGTATGAGTTCTTAGAGTCACTATCTGAGCTAGAAGTAACATTTGAAGATGATCTTATGGTAGTTATCAAATCTACCTTTGGTTTTAAAGGCGGAGTAGTTCTTGACGATAAATACATTATAGCAACTGAATGTATACCTAGGGTAAAAGATGAATATCAATATCTATATGACCCTCTATATGAGACACCGTATATTCCTAAAAATCAACAGACTACTACTGCTGTAGTTCTAAATATGAAAGAGTCTGCTTATTTTAACCTAGGTAAACATGATCTATTATTTATACTACCAGAAAGAGATATAGTAATCGTTATTGGTGGTATGGATAAAAGGTTTACTAAATGGTTACTAAAACAGGATGTATTCATTATGGATCCTAAGAATGACTTTACTAAAATTGATACTATAATGTATCCAGATACAGAACCACGGTTAGAAGGATATGAACGATTATGCAAAGAGTTCGAAGATGAGCTTGGTATAAATATCCAAAAACTTGGTTATTCATCATTTTAATAAAAACACTTTATGAGGAGAGTAAATATGTTAGCAAGAATTTTAACATTTGATGGTATGGCAATCGATCTAGGATTTGATTCAAATTTTCCCGATTTAGGGGATTGCAATTTACCTTTATATGTAAATTAAAAACTACCTTACCTACAACAAAAAAATACCACCATCAACTTTTTCTACTTTTATATTTTACGGTCTCATCTTGTCTATATCTTGCTTTATAATTACTCCATATTTACAAAAAAGGAGAAACAATGAATACGAAAGAAATCATCGAAATAGTTATAGGGGTCCTAGGAGTCATAGTAAAACACATAGGCAACAATGGAGATGGGAAATAACCTCACAGTAAGCAAAAAACACAAAAGGACAATAATGAAAGTAAAATCAAGGGATGTAATAATAGTGGCATCTATAAAAAGAGAGATTAGTCTACGATCGAGAATCGTAAAATCCAAAAAGATATATACTAGAAAACAAAAACATCAAAAGGGTATTAAATGGGAGTTATAGTAAACAAGCTAAAGTCAAAAGAATTTTTGCTTATAGCCATAAAAGTGATAAAAATTGTCGTAAAATGTAAAAAATACTGACCCTATCATAAAAGTATGCAAATGGATATTCTCATATTAGTAGATTGGAGCCAGTTTGTCAAATAATATGGCAAATTGATTCAATTTCTGACCGAGATAGTCCAATATTTACTCGCATTTCGCATCTCCAAATACATCATTTTATAAATCGAATCATCATATGGAAAAACTTGATTTATTCCAAGTTTTCGTAAGCTTAAGTGCAAGCTTTTAATAGTATTCGTTGTGTAAATTTCTTTGCGAATATCCATCGGATAATAAAATAGACTCAATGGAATTTAAACGCGTTTTTACCCACTACCTCATATGGTTATTTATAAGACTTCTTATGAATTTCAATAGTTTCTGATTTAAGTTTTCCTGTGTAGTTTTTAGTATTATATCTAAACTCTATTCACTACGCTCGTTACTTTTTAAGGACATAGCTCCTACTACCCATTTGCGTGAGCTTAAGTTAAAGAGAGCCGACTTCTTTTCCATAGGACAACTACTTCTAGAAAAATCCATGATTTTATTAAGGGCAAATTTTAATCTTTGAAATAGTATTTTTTTATACAAATAATATTATAATTTCGTAATCTTATTTGTATAAAAAGGATACACCGTGAGCAGTTGCGAAAAATTAAATCTAAGGGTGGCGCCTGAATACTACAGTAGCGGCATATGGATTATAAAGAAGCCGTTTCAATCCAGTTACGGCGTAAATACCAATTATGAATATTTAAATTTGCCGCAAGATTTAAAAGACGATTTTGAATCATGGCAGGATAGCTTTGATAGAAACAATCCTCATCGGCAAGACGAATATTGGGATGAGGGAAAATTTAATCAAGAAGGATTGAGTCTTGCAAGGAGATTAAAATCCTTTCTAAAAAATAGCGCCAGGGTTGAGTACTCAGGAGATATTTTTGCAGAAATAAGACTATTTTATGTAGACTATAATGCCGATGAATACAAAACGAGCCCTATATCGTGCGAAGATGGCATTAGGGTAAATTTTGACGACCTTTTTAGGCTATTCAACATTAAATACGACAGTAGTTTAGATAGAAAATTTCAAGAGTGGTTAAAAACAGACATATCAAATTTTACGCAATATGAGTTGATGGAATTTGATAGAACGGGTAAAGAACTAACCGATGATCTAATAACTATTTTACCCAAAGAGTGCGTGGTTGAGTATAAAAATTTATCTAAATTTAACGAAAATACCGAGCTATTAATAAGCGATATTTTAAACGGGAAAACGCCGATAGTGCAGTGGATAAAAGAAAATATTCAAGACGGCAGATTAAGTATAGATAAACAATACGATATACCTGATAAAAAGGATTATTATTTGTCTAAGCCTGAATTGCGGGATATAAATTTTATTCCAGGCGCGCTAGAGGCCATATATGGTGGCTGGAATAGCGAGGAAGGCAAGGCAGTAGCCGATAAAATAATTGATATGATTAGTGATATACATGAGGTATATAAAAAAGAGGATTTGTGCGATAACGATACTTTAGAGATCAAGTTGGCAAATTTATATACGTTTCTTTTAACACAAAGCGCTTGCGTATATGGCTATGATTTTGTGGAGATGATTTCTCGAGACGATGAGCTGTATTCAACTGCACTAAGAGTCGGTGTGTTTTTTATGAAAAGAGCTGTGCATAAAGAACCGATCAAATTTGGTATATGTGCCACATGGTATTGTGGGTCTGAAGAAATAGACGACTTGCTATTTACTCTTGGATTGGCGGATGATTTTTCTATATATACTACATGTTCATTTGAAATGAAACAAAAAAACGATAGTGTATTTAAAATGGCAAAACTAACCGGCGGACATGGTAGATTGAATTACTTAAAGGGTCTTGATGCTACCAATGACGAGATAAAAACTTGGATGATCTATCATGGCTATAAATGTAGTTTGGGTTGTGAATTTACTGCTTATATTTGTGCAAGTAGAGGAGATTTGTTATCTCACATAAAAAAAGGGTGGAATGATGATCTATATGATTGCGCAGGCGATATTATATGCGGGTTGATAGACGATCATGAGGATAGGATCTTTGAGTATACGGATGCAAAGGAAGTAGTGGAGCTTTTTCTCAAAGAGTCTTTGAGGCAAAATATGAATATAGACAGATTTAATAAGCTCTGTGACATATTTTATTTTATAAGAGACAATTGGGAGCAAATCGGATGGGGCGAAGAAGAAAAAGACAAGTTGGTTGATCAAATTTCAGATATTGCATATAATAAAAATTATAACTGGGAAGAACAGGTAAGGAAAAACGTATTTGACCATAAAGCAAGAAACATCGCAAAAGCTTTAAATATAAATATTTGGAACGATTTATTTAACTACGCAATACAAAATGATAATTTCTCGGATTGGTATTCGTTGGCTCAAACGGATAATATTGCTGAGTTTAGAATGGTTTGTATGCTTGCCGAGAAGCTGCTAGATCTTAAAAACATATCCGCCGGTATTGGTGACGAGCTAGGCTTTAACGGAAATTTCGGAAAACACAGCGATTTGTCTATTATTTTGCAAAAAATGAGAGAATTTAATCAAATTGTCAGTATTGATTTGGTTCAAGCCGGTTTAAATTGTCCCGTAACTAACACTAGAAACGCTGCCCTACGCGTAGTTGCGTCGTGCTATGATGTTCCAAAGAAAATCATTCAAACAATCACTCGCAATAGAGATATGGAGCCAAATAAGGGTTCTATGGAGTATTATAATTCTATCTTAAACATTTCAAAATGCAAATGTTGCGATAATTATATTAAGATCAATACCGTATACGATATGCTAAAAAGAGTAAAAGATTATGTGGAGTCGGATAAAAAGATCGCTAAACTTTTAGGAGATCTGATGCTTGACGCCGATGAAGTTGGAATAATGCAAGAGTGTTCAAGGCTCCAAAATCTAGTAAAAAATTCTAACAATGAATGTTATGAAAAAAAATATAGATGCATACGTTTTAGCGATTCAGGCATATATCTCAAATTTAATGAAAATTTTACATCCTTGCTGTCTATCGAATTAAGCATAAAAGAGCTATTTGAAAAAGATATGTTTTTAAATTTTAAATCAAATGATGTCAAAAGGGGTTACTATACAAAATTTAAAAATATGACATACGATAGCAGGGTAGAATTTGTACAAAATGCATTAGGAAATTATGACGAAAACCTAAGAAATGCTTATTTTGAAGTTATTCAACTAGGAAAACAGGACAAAAATGGATATGCAGAGTATCCAAAAAATAATCATGATGGATGCCCGTATTTTATATACAATACTCTAAATAGTACGAATAAAGCAAATATAGAGCTGGTCGTTAATGAAGAATGGGGCTATATAGACGAGCCGATATCAGGCTGGCTACATCAATTTATCGTAAATATGTATCCTGATTACAGCGATACTTATTTGTGGAATGAAGGTTCTGCTAGCGGCATATACTGTTTTAAAAAGTATGATTTAGAAGGTACGTTGCTTGATAAAGAACTTAATGATTGGGAGCATGATTTTATGTTAAATTCTGAAAATTTTAATGACTTAGACTGGGATCGATTTAACAGCCGGGGTAAGGTACTACATAAAAATCTGCAAGCTATCGTAAAAAATGACTACATAGTAGTATATGCAATGAGCTTTGAGGAGCAATATGGCTCGTTTGACGGTTAGATGCGGCGCTATAAATTTAACCTTGTAATCTTTTTAATTGCAATTTTCAATGAGATAAAATAACCGGAAAGGATTTTGTTATATTACTATTCGATGAATAATAATTAGCTAAGAGTTTAACTGGCGGTAAAAAGTTTTTTGCAAATAGGTTCGATTTCTGAACTAATGTTTTCATCAAAAAACAGAGATATTTTTTATTTTTACGTCCTCTCGGCCGCCCTTAGGTTGTGCGTATCGCCGTTTATGCTTATGGTGATATTTACGTCGTTATTTCTAGACATAGTTGGCTACGTTGTGGTAAAATATATATAGAAAAACGAAAGGAGCTAAAATGCTAGGTTTAGTAAAATACGCTTTGTTAGGTTGCTTACTTTTTTCGATAACGGTAGCGGTAGCATATGCGCTCACGGACGTTTTAAGCTCGGGTAACGCTTTTATAGCAGGCTTGGCTACGCTAATAGTCGCGGCGGCAAAAATGATGGACGACGCAAAAAAAGCTAAAAATTTATCTTTATAGTTCATGTTTTGCCCCCTAACCCTTTTTGTTTAAAATCCTATTAAACGCCTTTGAAATTTCAAACATCCATAAAAAATCTATTTTAAAAAGCTTACAAAAACTTTTTAAAACGACCACCTCGCATTCAAAATATCCGCCGTTAAAGTCTCGCTTTACCACGCTTGCCACCTGAAGTCCATGAAGCATAAGAGCCTCGTAATAATCAAGCCCGGACGAGTTCGGGCTCATTTTTGCTTCAACGCAGGCAAGCAGCCTCTCTACTTTTTTGAGCGCTCAGCCTCGATAGCGGCGTCAATGGCGCCCATAACCGATAGATAGCTTAGGCCTTTATCCTCGATTTCGGCCTTAAATTTTTCTATATTGTCGCCGCCCGCACGCCCGAGCTTCACTTTGATTATGACGAGATCATGCACGAGGCTCATAGTAGAGCCTTTACGGTAGCAAAGATCGCGCGGATAGATCTGCTTTCAGATATCCAGGCTAGCCTTAGCGAGGCCTATAAAAAGGGGCAGGGCTTTGGGGAGTGGCGAGATAACATAAAACCTGTTTTAGCAAAGAAAGGCTGGCTAGGAGACGTAAGCGTAACAAATACAAAAACCGGAGAAACGAAACAAATCTACGTGGGTTCCAGGCGACTAAAACGGATTTTTGAGGCCAACATGCGAGTAAGCGTAGCAAAGGCAAGGTATGAAAGCCAGATGAGTAGTGCGGGCGAATACTTCCGTTATAAGGCCGTACTAGACCGCCGCACGCGACCCTCTCACGCCAAGCTGCACGGTATGATCCTACCAAAAACGCATAAATTTTGGGAGAAAAACTACCCGCCAAACGACTGGGGATGTAGATGTCAGGTGCAAGTACTCACGCAAAGCGAGATGCAAAACTACGGATTTAAGCCCTACGCCGGCACGCCTTTAAACGTAGCGAGCGAGGACTGGGCATATAATCCGGGTAAAAGCGCCCAGAGCCTAGATAGCGTGCTAGCAAAAAGGCTGCAAATTTAAGCGGCGAACTAAAAAATATAGTAAAAAACGATCTTAAAAACTACGAGCGGGATAAGAATTTATACGTTTGGCAAAAGGGGTTAGATGAAGCCGTGGATGAGCTTTTAGTAAAGCAAGATAAGACAAGCCCTATAAAAGCGTTTCAGCTCGGAAAGATAGATGCTTATGTTTCAAAAAGGATCTTTGAGATTGCGGGCATAGAGTTAGCCGATAGTTTTATAGCCGCAGATAAAAAATCTATACTACATATTCGTCCATCGCGAAAAAAAGCTTATAATCAAGCCCTAAGTATTGATGAAATCAGGCAAATCCCAAATGTGCTTTATGAGGCAAAAAATGTTAGCTTTGATGCCAATGAGAGAAATCTAGTATATTGGTTTGACGATAAAGAAAATGCCGAGAAAATCAACAAAATAATAGTAAATTTAAACTACGCTTTAAAGAAATTTAAAGTAACGAACTATATGGTAACGATAGGTAAAGTAGACAAGGTCGAAAGCCTTAAAGACAATTATACGTAGATAAAGACAAAGTTCAAGATATACCGGGTAGAGGAGTAGGTTATAACGCTGATATAGGGCATTATAGAGGAATAAAGAAGGCTTTAAATACACCTATATACAAAGATAAAGAAGTCGTTGCAGGTAAGTTAGGTAGATTTATAAACGGAGTAACTTCTGCCATGTCCGATAAAGAAAAACAAGAGTTTAAAGAAGCTCTATACGATCCTAAAAACGGTAGATATACTCAAGATATGTTAGGTATTATGACGTATCTTATAAATACTCGTGGAGATCAGGGGTTAAATGTAAAAGGTAGTCCTACATTTGCTAAAGCAATGCTTTCGTTTACGCAAAGTGTAGATAGTAAAAAATATCAAAATATTTTAGAATCTGGAGATTTAACGGCTTTTGGTAATAATGCTAAAGAAGTTGCTTATATTTTTGACGATTTACGAGGAGCTTATGAAGAAATTTCTAGAAGTAAAACTTCAGATGGTTCTTTGTCCGCTTATAATATTCTTACAACAAATAGAGATAGTATAAGACCTACAGTAAATAACGAAAAGAATAACAAAGAAGAAAAATTAGATCTATCTATTAGATATATTGATCAAATATGGCTAAAGATGTTTTTAAAATAATGGAAAGAAAAGCTAGAGAAAGAACTGGAAAAACAAATTTTTATGGATACAATCCTAATGAACTACCAAGAAGTAATGGTTTACTGTGGTAATATATGAAAATTGGATACTTTTCCTAAAACATAAAATAAAAGGTAAAAAAGAAAAATTCCATAAATATATGGTATTCTCTTTTTTACTTTATCTACTATATTTTTGTTTTCTTGTATACTTAAATAAGCAATACACCAAATTATAAAAAATAATGGAGATAAAAGTATAAGCTCTCATTTAAATAAAGGCTCAATTAAACTTAAGCGGATTTTCTCTTATCAATTTCAACAGTTTCTGATATAGGTTTTTCTGTATAGTTTTAGTATTATATCTAAATCAACACTCTTTAAGATGAAGTAAGCAATTCTCTTTCTTTATCCCTTTAAATTTAGATAATCTGTGTTTTAGCATATCCCCAGAAATTCTCAATGCCGTTTATGTGGTTTTTAACGTTTGCGTCTTGCAAAGTAGCAAGCGTAGCGTAGCTAAAACTCATTCTTTGAATGCTTACTCTATAGTGAGCTTTAGCTCCGTAATCTACCAAACCGTCATAGGTCTTCCAACAATCAGAGTAAATAACGCTCTCGTCTAATTCACTCTTGTGCTTGCACTCTCTTTGAGAAACTCCGATAGTATGGGTATTAGTTCATTTGCAGAGCAATTTTTAACTATTTGAGTATAAACCCTACCGTCTCTTTTAAGCATTCCGTCTGTTTACAGCTATGAGCGTAGCGAAATAGAAATACCGGTGTTTTGTTTGCTGCACCTCTACCTCTTTTGCCTCTTACTCGTTTGGCTCCGTTCTGCTCTACTTCACTACGCTCGTAGCTTTTCAAGACGCAGTTATGAGCGAAGCGAAGTAAAAGTAACTTTCGTCTATTTCAAAGCGAAGCTTCTAGGCGAGCTTGCGAGCTGGAAATCTTACCGCTAAATTTACTTATTTTTTCACACTCTTTGGAGATTAGAATTCTTATTTCCCTAAAGATTTTACATAGGGTTACTTCAGAAATTTTAGTTAAATTTGATATCTTTGATGCTTCTATATCTTCTGTGAAGTACTTGAGAATTTCTCTAAATTTCTTCTCTGAAATTCTGGAACGAATTATATACTTATTTTTTAACTTCGCTACGCTTGTTACTTTTTAAGAACATAGTTCTCATCGTAACTTACTGCTCCTTTGTGTGAGCTTAAGTTAAAGAGAGTATTTTTATTTATAAAAGTTGCTTTTTGCTAATCCTTTTTTTGTCTATTCCCTTTATATCTCGATTAGTTTATGGTTTTGTTTTTTGCATAGACTAATACAATGAGTTGTGCCACCACTATCGTATCTCTTGTATGAGAACATTATATCCGTATTATCTAGCAGGGCTTGATTTCTAGCAAAATTACCACACCAGAAGCTTGCGCCGTTATAATTTTTCTTTATTTCAAGAATATCTTTTAGATTTTTATATTCTAAAATGTAGTCATATTGAACGGCTTGAGCTCTCATATTGCCATCTGCAGCTTTTAAATTTTTATGCCATTTTAATGAATTTGGCAAAACAAGCACTATCGGGGCATTATGTTTAATTGCTATTAACGCGAATATTTCATCAACACCTCTTGCCATACCAGAATAAAATGTGTGAGATGCTAAGTCATTGTTAAAATACTCTAGTAAGAAATTTTCTATCTCAGAAAAAACTTTATTAAAACATTCGGCATCATATTCAGAACCGTCGCCTGAGTATTTTTTCTTGCAAGCTTTTTCAATCTTTATGTGTCCCGTGATGCCAATATGCATTTTAGATCCTTTTTTGTTGAATTTTACTACAAAAAGAATAGAAAGAAAGGTGCACAATAAAAATAAAAATTTTTATTGGAATAGAATCAGGCTTTTGGGATACAATAAGCGTGATGATTTGTCTAAGCCGCCTTTTTTATCATATGCGTTTACACATAAAATATAAAAATTAGCTTAAGCTAACTCATAATAAAGCTAGGCAAGTAAAGTTTCCAAATCAAACAGGATGGATCAGCACTATCATAAGCCCTTATAATATCCATTAATTTAAATTAATATAAATATAATTTTATACTATAATCAGTGAATAAGAGATCCAAACCGGAACTGGTTATGAGCTTGAAAAAGAATATGTAAGCTCTGATGAAGACACAGAAGATGATGGTTTTTCTGTATTATAAAATAATAACCTTTTTTTGTAATTCTTTTTTTTAGGTTACACGACCTAATTTGCGAGTCCAATGGACTCGCAAAATAATAACCTTTTTTTGCGATTCTTTCAAAATTCCACGACCTAAAATGAAAAAATGCAAAAAAAGATTTTTAATAGAGATGTTTTTTATTTTTGGAGACCTGGCGGATCTCCAAAATCTTTTACGCATGAGTAAGAGTTTTGTTTTTCTGAACGAAAAAACTTAAAGAAGTGATATTAGAGTAAGCTGCTTTTAATTTTGGCAACGCGTAAGTTCTAAAAATCAGGTCAAAATATAAGCTAATTTCAGCCTCATTGCCTAAATTATTAAACGACTGGTATTTATTCTTTTCTAGCATCAGAGCCAAAAGCCGCTCGTGATTTTTGAAATTATTTTTATTTATTATAAAATCATATTGCATATCTATCTAGCCTACGAACGGTTGTTTGATATATAAAAATTAACTTAAAAATAAAAAAATATTCGCCTAAAAAACGCTATACAAAGATAGTTCTAATAAAATATTAAGTTTAGAATTGAAATCGTTTTTTTTAAGGTTTATTTAATATTTGACTAATTGATATGTTCTAACTAAACATAATTTTATGTTTAGTTATGTAGAATGGGTACGTTACAATCACAAGAAGCGTATGCAAACAGGCTTTATGTAGTAATGCGGCAGGTATAAAAAATTTTAGACTACAAAAAGTTAAGGAAAATTATTAAGAATACACAATATAAAGTATTTCTATAAACAAATTTTTGAAAAAAGAACGACTTAATTTGCACACAAAATAAAATTATAGGCTTGAATTCGGATATTTTTGAGACATTTCGTTAAAAAAAGAAGATATCAAATAGTAAAAATTTAATATTAAAATCATATCTTAACAATAAACACGAAACAGAAAAGGAATAAATAATGGCTTACCCGTTACTAGGTACGAAAATAGTAATAGACGAAGAGAAGGTTTTGCGAGAGAAAAAGTATAAGCTAGACGTAATATACGAATATTTAGACAAGCTTGCCGAGCAATGCAATTTGATTAGGATTGATAAAAACACTTTTCACGCGAAAGGCAATGAAAAAGATTTGGAGAGTCTAGGAATATTTATGTGTATATATGCAGTAGAAAATGAATGGCTAACTAAAAATATAAAAGAATGGATTTGGATAGACGAGGCTGAGGGCAACGAAGATATGATGGTGAAATTTAAGAAAGAAAATATAGGAGTTTGGGAATGAGCGAGGAGAATTACGATAATGTGCGTAGAGCTATTAACTTTGATTTATCTACAAATGCCCTAGAGGAAATATTTGGCAAAGGAAATACCAAGAAACCATATTCTGACATAAAACACTTTATGGAAAAAAATGGTTTTGAACACAGCCAATATTCTGGCTATGTGTCAGTAGAGCCAAAGACCAAAGCCAATATTATAGGCAGCAAAGAGAACTAAAAAACATCAAGAGCGCGTATGACTTTTAAGGGTATATATTACGCGATTTTAATATCTTGCCTTCAAATCTTCTGATTTTTGACATCTGAGCTTTTAAAAATTTTAACCACAAATCAATCAAGAAATCAAATACTCTTTGGTTGCTGTATGATTTACAGAGAGATTGCACAATAAAAACTTATAGTTGCGTAACTATCGTACGAAAATCAGCAATAATATCACTGATATCGTAGTCGCTATTTGGTAGACAATGCATAGCCACCGAAGTAGTAACAGCTTAGACACATATCTAAATATATTTTTAAGTACTTTGTAGTTATTTCTTGGCTGTGTTTCAGTTGTGTTAAAAATTATGTTCCAGCTAATTTGCAGCTGCATATAGCTCTATTCTTTGATATTTTTGCTCTACACACGAATAGCACCAAAAAGTTTAGTAGGCTTTTTGTATAAAATGATTTTGCACTTTTTTTGTGCTTTTTTTGAAATTTTATCACATTTACCAAATATACCCATTAAGTTGCGATAATGGTTCTAAAAATAAACGAATTTAAAATTTATATCCACACTACCGCATAAGGCGAATTTATCATGATATAAAAAATATAAATTTAAATGCTGCCGATGAACAGGGGGCAATACTGAGATTTAACCCAGATACCGAAAGTAAAAATAACGATATTGTGGGTATTACTAACCATAACTAGACTGCTGCTATTTATATTACGTTTTGATTTTTTACATTTTTAGACACTAAACTAACCATCGAAAGCGCTATTTAATTAAAAATAACGCTCCTTCGTCTCTATACGAGATTCTTATAATATTATAAAGGATCGCTAGTAGGAGGTAATTGTTTTATATATAAATTGAAACTTAAAAATAAAATATTAATAGCCTAAAATCGGTTTTTGAGTGTATTATTTAAGCAAAACAGGCAGTTAAAGTGGAAGTTCGCTTTTTTTAAGGTTTGTTTTATTTTTCGACTAATGAATACATTCTAACTAAACATAGTTTTATATTCAGTTAAGTAGAATAGTCATATGAAAACCATAAAAGCCATACCTAAACATACTTTTTATGAGAAGCTTGCAGTCCGAAGAAAAAAAGAAAATTTAGATTACGACAAGTTAAAAGAAATTATCAAAAACACAAAACACATTTACCAAGATATTTCTGTGAGCGAGTTTTTAAAAGAGAATGACCTTGTTTGCATAGAAAAGAAAATCATAGATTTAAATTCGGATACTTTTTTAAGACGCCTATACCGATTAGCTTTTGAACACAATAGAAAAGGTCGTTTAAAGAATTGCGAAATTAGGCAAATGGCAGAGAACTTCTTTGGAGTAAAAATTGACACAAGGATAAATGAAAGATTGCTAAAAATCTTAAGATTTAAACATAGCACTATATATTGCCCTATGGTCAAAAGCGATTTTAAATACTATGGTTTTTTGGAAAAGGACGACATAGAACTTTCGTTTTTACTTGGCGAGATAGATAAAAAGACTTTTAATTACTACAAAAAATAATAAGGAGCTGAAAATAATATTGCAATATGGCGATAAAAAGTATAAAATAAAATCATGAAAGGAAAAACTATGGCTTACCCGTTACTAGGCACGAAAATAGTGATAGACGAAGAGAAGGTTTTGCGAGAGAAAAAGTATAAGCTAGACGTAATATACGAATATTTAGACAAGCTTGCCGAGCAGTGCAATTTGATTAGGATTGATAAAAACACTTTTCACGCGAAAGGGGATGAAAACGATTTATCAAATTTGGGTCTATTTATGTGTAGATACGCAGTAGAAAACGAGTGGCTAACCAAGAATATCAAAGAGTGGGTTTGCATTAGCGAACGATGTGGAAATGAGGATATGGTAGCAAGATTTAAAAAAGAGAAAATGGGAATTTGGGAGTGAATAGCAAAAATAGAGCTGTTCGTATGCCGACAAAAAATATCTACGCATCAGAAAAACTAACAGAATTTGACATTTAAAAAGTAGAAAATTTATGTCCAATTTTTATTCTATAATTTTATTAAATTTTTTAAGGAGTAAATATGGCATTGGCACTACCTACGATAGAGGAATATATAATACAAAGAGATAAGGAGTTTGGTTTTTGGTTAGTCTTTCATACTAGATACAATGATATATGTGCATTTGGAAAGCAATTAGAAAATGATCAATTTGATAATTTTGATAAAAAATACATAGATAATGAATCAAGAAACTATTTTTTAAATTTTATGAAAGAAAATTTTCCAAATATAAAATTAACCAATGTTTTTGATCTGGTTGATCCTGGCGTGTTGACCTATCCATATTTAGGTAGCATTGCAGTAGATTGTGTTCAAGGAGATGAGGCGTTTAATGCAATTAGCGCAATGTATGGCAATCCATTTGAAGCCCCTATTTCCAACAAGGCTGTTTTTTGGGTTATGAAATTAGAAGATGCCATTAAGTCGCATACAAAAAGGCAAGAAGCAATAGACGCCGCATTTGGAGATTTTTAAAAATATCTCAAATGCTTTTAATACACAAAAATATGTTAACGGCTAATATACATTTTATAAAAAACAAGGCATCTAAAAAGCATAAAGCCGTGCTAGATGCCCCTACCCTACTACTTTTATTCGCTTCATTCGCTTAGTTTTTTAGCTTGCTTTTGGACGCTTTTTTTAAATGCTCGTTCTACGCCCTTTTCTATCCACATTCTTACTAGTAAAGTTTTGCTATTTCCAATGATAATTGATTTATCTTGTAGCCTTAATATAATCTTATACATATGCACGAGTTGCGTGATACAATAAAGAAAAAACCGTCCCATGAGCCATTTTTCTGCCGCCAAGCAAAAATGTGCTCAGTAAAATTTTTTAGCTATGGATAGTCTCAATAAAGTAGTTTTAACTACTAACGAGCCACATAATATTTATTCCATCATAAGCAATAATCCATAAGCAAAATGGTAGAATAGCAAATAAACTATAAATATTAATCAATCATGCATGTGCAAGCAACTAAAAGGGATTGGAATATTTGCCGTTTTTTAATGAATTTATAGTATTTCATATAATTAATCAAATTTAACCACGCTTTAATTGAGCGATATGATTTAACTACATAACGGAGAAAAAGATGATAAACATTCGAAAACTAGAAAACGACCTCTGGGAGTCGGCGGACCTTTTACGCTCAGGCTCAAACCTCACATCATATCAATACTGTATGCCGGTACTTGGTCTTATCTTTTTGCGCTACGCGTATAGTAGATTTAAAATGGTAGAGGCTGAAATTTTAAAAGATCGCCCGTCTCGCGGCGGCAGAGTTATGCCTGTTGAGGCGAGCGACTTTGCGGCAAAGAGCGCACTCTATCTTCCAAAAGAAGCTCAGTATGACTATCTACTAAATTTACCTCAAGATATCTCATCGGCAAATCTTGTCAATAAAGACAACCACATCATGACTAGTCTAGGCGAAGTCGTAAACAACGCCATGTCCTTGATCGAAGATCAGAGCGAACAGCTCATCGGCGTACTACCAAAAAGCTATGCTGATTTTTCAGACGAAATTTTATCCGAGCTTTTGCGCATATTTAACAACTCAGCCCTTGATGAGATCGGCGGAGATATCATCGGTAGAATTTACGAGTACTTTTTAAATAAATTTGCCAAAAGCATAGCCTCTGATGATGGCGTTTTCTTTACTCCAAAGTCGCTTGTAAAGATGATCGTAAATATCATGGAACCAAAAAACGGCATACTCTTTGACCCAGCGTGCGGCTCTGGCGGTATGTTTATCCAGTCTGGGGATTTTGTAAATGCAGCAGGCATGAACGCAAATAGCATGATGACCTTTTACGGCCAAGAAAAGGTCGAGTACAACGCACAGCTTTGCTTGATGAACATGGCGGTGCACGGACTTACCGGCGTTATCAAGTCCGGAGATGAGGCAAACAGCTTTTATAGCGACGCTCACAACCTTGACGGCCGCTGCGACTACGTCATGGCAAACCCCCCCCCTTTTAACGTCGATAAAGTAAAGGCCGAGTCTTGCGAAAGCTCAAAACGCCTGCCTTTTGGCATGCCAAGCGTAAATAAAAACAAAGAGGTCGGAAACGCAAATTACCTTTGGATATCTTACTTTTATAGCTACCTAAACGAAAAAGGTCGTGCAGGCTTTGTTATGGCGTCTTCAGCCACGGATAGCGGCGGCAAAGATAAAGATATAAGAGAAAGTCTTGTAAAAACAGGCGATGTTGATGTGATGATCAGCGTAGGAAATAACTTCTTTTACACGCTCTCTCTGCCTTGCTCTCTTTGGTTTTTTGATAAAAACAAGTCAAATGAGACTAAAAACAAGGTGCTTTTTATCGACGCTAGAAACTACTACACCGCAGTTGATCGCACGCTAAACGAATGGTCTTACTGGCAGCTAAAAAACATCAATGCTATCGTATGGCTATACCGCGGCGAGATAGATAAGTATAGAGCCTTGCTTGATGAGTATAAAGTTGCTCTTGCAAGCACCAAGCCTTTTAGCGAACAAATTCATGAAATTTCACAAGAGATAAATTCTCTTAGAGCAAAAGCAAAAGAGGCGGTAGAGGCAGCCCCAAAACGAGAAAAGAAGAGAGTGCAAGAAGAGTATGACGCACAGCTTGCCAAATTTAGCGAAAAGCTCACGACAGCCAGAGAGGCAAACTGGCTCTATGAGAAATTTAAAGATGGCGTTTATCAAGATGTGCTTGGCCTTTGCAAGGTTGCCTATACTACCAAAGCAGCGCAAGGAGAAAATGAGGGCGTCAGCATAGAAGAAAAGGGCTGGTCGCTCACTCCTGGAGCCTATGTGGGCGTTGCGCCGATAGAAGATGACGGGGTAGATTTTGAGGAGCGTATGATAGAGATCCACCGTGAGCTTTTATCTTTACAGGCCGAGTCAAATTTACTCATGGATACCATCTCTCAAAATTTAAAGGAGATGGGGTTGTGAAGTGGGAAAAAGTAAGACTTGGAGATGTTGCAAAAGTATCATCAAGTAAAAGAATATTTGCAAGTCAGTATACAAAGTCAGGTGTTCCGTTTTATAGGCAAAAAGAAATAATAGATAAGAAAAATAAAAATGAAATAATTAACCCATTGTTTATCAGCTGGGAAACTTTTGATGACATTAAGAAAAAATTTGGAGCTCCCAATAAAAATGACTTATTAATTACGGCTGTAGGAGCAACCTTGGGTATTCCATATGTTGTTATTGATGAAATTTTCTACTTTAAAGATGGGAATTTAATATGGCTTAGTAACTTTGATGAGAGCATTAATTCTAAATATTTATACTATTGGATAAATTCTGATATTGGGCAAAAAACAATCTGGTCGCGAACAATAGGCTCAGCACAGCCAGCATTAACTATTGATATTTTAAAGCAACTTGAGATTCCAGTGCCTATATTTAATACACAATGCAAAATCGTTAAAATTTTATCTGCATATGACGATCTGATTGAAAGTAATCAAAAGCAGATTAATCTTCTTGAAGAGGCGGCGCAGCGTCTGTATAAAGAGTGGTTTGTTGATTTTCGCTTTCCAGGATATGAGAATGCCAAATTTATCGACGGCATCCCTGAGGGGTGGAGGAAGGAGCCTATTTGCAATATAGTCTCTTACGAAATAGGTGGAGGATGGGGCGAAGACTATTTAAAAGAACAAAACGATAAGCCAGCTTTTGTAATACGTGGAACTGATTTGCACGGAATAACACATGGAGACATATTGTCCATACCATATAGATACCATACACAAAGTAATTTAGCTTCCAGAATTTTACAAGATGGAGATATTGTATTTGAGGTATCTGGAGGCAGTAAAACAGAAGGTGTTGCAAGAACACTACTAATAAGAAAAGAATTGCTTGAAATATATGGTAGCCCAGTAATGTGTGCTAGTTTTTGTAAGCTAATAAGGCTTGTTGATAATTCGCTTTCTCAGTATATGTACAATACATTGCAATATTTACGTTTAAGTGGAAAAACAAGTGAATTTGATAAAAAAAGTGCCAGCAGTATTGTTAATTATCGTTGGAAAGACTTTTTGTCGCAGCAAGATGTATTAATCCCTACATTAACGATAATCGAAGCTTATAATAGATTGGCAGAATGCTATTACTACAAAATAATAAATCAATCAAAAATGATTGAGTGTTTAAAAAATGCTCGTGATCGCTTGTTACCAAAGCTTATGAGTGGTGAGATAGAAGTATAAGGAGATATCTATGAGTTATGATTATTCCGAAAATATTTTAGTGCAAGAGAGTGCTGGAAATTTACTCCATGACAAGCTAGGCTGGGATGTTAAATTTGCATATAACAGTGAAATTTTGGGCGAAAACGGCACATTTGGCAGAAAGAGCTATAAAGAAATTCTCCTAACTTGCTATCTCAAAGAGGCGCTTAAGAAATTTAACCCTTGGATAAATGAGGCTCAGATCATCGAGGCTCTTAGAAATTTAGAGAGCAGACTATCTACGGCTTCGCTTTTACAAGTAAATGAAGAGAAATACTACCTTATACGAGACGGAATCCCTGTAACCATAAAAAAGCCAAACGGCGAAACGCAGATAAAAAAGGCTATGGTTATAGACTTTTTAAACCCTGAAAATAACTACTTTTTAGCCATAAAAGAGCTAAAAATCCACGGAGAGCTACATAGAAGAAGAACGGATATCGTAGGCTTTGTAAATGGCATACCGCTACTTTTTGTAGAGCTCAAAAACAGCTCGGTTGATGTTCGCAACGCATATGAGGATAACTACACAGACTACCAAGATACGGTACCAAATTTGTTTTACTACAACGCCTTTCTCATGCTATCAAACGGCATGGAGGCAAAGGTCGGCACGCTTGGGAGTAAATTTGAGTTTTTCCATGAGTGGAAAAGGCTTGATGAAAACGATCAAGGAAGTGTGGCTCTTGAGACTATGCTCTTAGGAATTTGCAAGAAAGAAAATTTCCTAGATCTTTTTGAAAATTTTATCCTCTATGACCACTCAAACGGCCATACGGCGAAAATTCTCGCTAGAAATCACCAATATCTAGGCGTAAACGAAGCGATGAAAGCATACGCCGCAAGAAAGCTAAACGACGGTAAACTGGGCGTGTTTTGGCATACGCAAGGATCAGGCAAGAGCTACTCTATGCTATTTTTTGCTAAAAAGGTTCGCCGAAAGATGCCAGGAACGCCGACGTTTGTTATCCTAACCGATAGAGACGAGCTAAATACTCAAATAAGCGATACCTTTGAAAACTGCGGACTGCTTGGCAAAGATATAAAAGCCTCTCAGTATATCGCTACAAGCGGCAGTGATCTCGTGCAAAAACTAAAAGGCAATCCAAGCTTTATTTTCACGCTTATTCAAAAATTTAATAAACCAAATGAAGCGCCTATCTATCCAGACCACGATATCATCATCATCTCAGATGAGGCGCACCGCAGCCAGTATGGGATATTTGCCGATAATATGATGAAACTACTACCCACAGCTGCTCGTATAGGATTTACCGGTACGCCTTTGCTCTCTAGCGACAATATCACGGCCAGGACTTTTGGCGGTTATGTCTCGGTTTATGACTTTAAAAGAGCGGTTGAGGATGGCGCGACGGTGCCGCTTTATTATGAAAATCGCGGCGAAAAGATCGTGGATCTACAAAATCCGGAAATAACGGATCAAATTTTAGACGCCATAGAAAACGCCGATCTTGATGTTAATGAGCAAGATAAGCTAGAGGCTGAATTTGCAAAAGAGATACACTTGCTAACGGCGGAGCCTAGGCTAAAATCTATCGCGCGTGATTTTGTTAGGCATTATTGCGATCTGTGGACGAGCGGAAAGGCGATGTTTGTTTGTCTAAACAAGGTAACGTGCGTTAGGATGTATAACTTCGTGCAAGAGTACTGGCAAGAAGAGATAAAAGCCCTAAAGGAAAATATCAAAAAAGTCTCCCAACAAGAGGCGCAGGAGCTAGAACGCAAGCTAAAATGGATGCAAGAGTGCGAAATGGCGGTGGTAATAAGCCAAGAACAAAATGAAATTCAGACTTTTAGAAAATGGGATCTAGATATCGAGTACCATAGAGAAAAGATGGAGAAGCGAGAGCTTGATAAAGAATTTAAAGATAGCAAAAATCCTTTGAGAGTAGTCTTTGTCTGCGCTATGTGGCTAACTGGCTTTGATGTGAAGTGCCTATCTTGCCTCTATCTTGATAAACCGCTAAAAGCGCATACGCTAATGCAAACCATCGCTAGAGCAAACCGCGTAAGCGAAGGCAAAAGCAATGGGTTGATAGTTGACTATATAGGTATCGTAAAGGCACTCAGAAAAGCACTTGCAGACTACACCGCAAATTTAGGTGCTAATAACGGCGCAGATCCTACAATAGATAAAGAGGAGCTCGTCGCGCGTATCATAGAAGTGGTAGAAAAGACGAGGGAGTTTTTAGAGCAAAAAGAATTTGAGCTAGAAAAACTTATCGGTGCGGTTGATTTTGCAAAGCTTGCATATTTGCAAGAGGCGGCTAATGCTGTTTGTGGAAGTATCGGGGATAAGAAAATCTTTACAACTTATGCTTCGGAGCTTAACCGACTCATAAAATATACAGACCGAAACGACATAACCGCTCAAATGCGAAAACAATATGAAGCTATCGCAGCTATCTACACTGAGCTTCAAAAAAAGCGAAAGCATACAAATACAACTGACCTAATGATCGAGATACATAAAATCATCAACGAACATATAAAAATAGCCGATGAGCCTACTTTAGATAGCGAAGCCGCACGTAGGTTTGATATAAGCGCTATAGACTTTGATCTGCTGCGTAGTGAATTTGCGAAGGTTAAAACCAAAAATTTAACCATAAAAGACCTAGAGGAGATCATCAAACAAAAGCTAGATAGTATGCTTTTTAACAATCCTAACCGCATAGACTACTATGAACGCTATCAACAAATCATCGCAGAGTATAATACGGAGCAAGACAGGGCGACGATAGAAAAGACATTTATGGATCTTATGGATCTGGCAAGTCAGATGAGCAATGAAGAGCGACGCTACGCAAAAGAGGGATTTGCGAGTGATGAGGAGTTGTCGTTTTACGATATGCTCTTTAGAGATGATCTTAGCAAAAATGAAATAAAAAAGATCAAAGAAGTAGCCGCGGCTCTACTTGATAAGATCAAATCAAAAATCGCTGAACTAGATCACTGGAGCGACAAACAAGAGACAAAAGCCGAGGTGGATAATCTCATCCGTGATACTCTCTGGGGAGAGCTGCCTGAGTGCTACGATGACGTTAGTATTGCGATATGTAGAGAGAAAATTTACGAGTATGTCTATATGAGATATAGGAGTGCGGCGTAGAATACTTAATAGATAAAATTGAAAAATATCGTGGAATAAACGGCTTAGAAGGCGTTACTCTTTTAGGCGGCGAGCCGATCTTGCAATCAATTGGATTGGCTAAAATCGCCAAATGGTGCAGACAAAACAATCTTAGCGTACTCCTTTTTAGCGGCTATACATTACAAGAAATGCAATCAATGAGCCTGGAAGGCTTAGCAGAGCTGCTAGAATATACGGACGTGCTTATAGATGGTGAATATATTGATGAACTATACGATGAGAGTCGCGGTATAGTTGGTTCTAGCAATCAAAAAATTCACTTTTTGACAAATTTTTATAATTTAAACGATTTTAAAAATGAAGTTAGGGTAGAAATTATGCTTAAAAAAGACAGCCTTCGCATGAATGGCTGGGTTATAAATTTGTAAAGTGGAGTGTATATAACTATACAAAAAAAGCAAAGATATATTTGAATCCAAAGTCACCAGGAACTGCAATAGGTTATATGATTAAGTAAATAACCAAAACACCTTATGATATCTTTGCCGAACAAACAATAGGAAACCCAACCGTGCCCTACACTATTCTTCGCACAAAGGATACCTTACGCTAAATTAAATCCAAATTTTAATTCATTTTAGATAGACTACTACAAAAAGTATGAGTAAGAACATGACCCAAAAAAGAGAATTTATACCCCAAGAGCTTCCGCTGAATTTTAAGCCTACCGAGCAAATTTATAAAGCACTAAATAGAGCCTCAAGAAAACTAGGCGAACTAAACGGCTTTATAAAAACCATACCAAACCATGATATTTTGATAAATTCTCTAGTACTCCAAGAGGCAAAAGATTCAAGCGCGATCGAAAACATTATCACTACGCACGATGAGCTATTTTTAGCGCAAATAGACGAAACCAAAATCGCACAAAGCGTAAAAGAGGTTATGAACTACGAAATCGCCTTAAAAAAGGCTACTTGCTTATAAAAAAAGATAATCTATTCTTAACTCGTCATATACTAGAGATTCAAAAACGATTGCAGCGCAATAATGCAGGCTTTCGCACCCAAAGCGGAACTATGCTTAAAAATCCCGCCACAGGCGAGATAAAGCATATACCGCCGCAACACATAGATGACATAAATAGATTGATGACAAATTTAGAAAAGTACATGAACGATGACTTGGACGAACTTGATCCACTAATTAGACTAGCCGTTATCCACTATCAGTTTGAAACCATACATCCGTTTTATGACGGAAACGGTAGAACTGGGCGCATCATAAACGTCTTATATCTAACGCACAAAAAGCTGCTTGATTTGCCGATTTTATATCTGAGTGCCTATATCATAAAAAACAAATCCAGATACTACGAGCTTTTGGAAAATGTAAGCAAAAACGGCGAGTGGAGTGCTTGGATAGAGTATATGCTAAACGGCATAGAGCACACCGCAGAGGCATCCGTCACGCTCATAAAAGAGATAGACGATGCCATAAGAGAATTTAGCGAGCTCTTGCAGGAAAAAGAGCGAGGTGTATATAGTAAAGACTTTGTGGAGTTACTTTTTTCATACCCGTATACAAAAATAGAATCGGTGGAGAAAAAACTAAATATCTCTAGACAAACAGCTTCTAAATATCTTAAAATTTGCGAAAAACTAGGAGCATTTAAATGCGTAAAGCTCGGTCGTATAAATTACTTTGTAAATTTAAAGTTGTTTGAAATATTACAACGCGGACTAGTACTATAGCACACAAGTCTTCCATAATATGTTAAGAAAATACTAAATTTTTAACATATCGGCGGCAATGCGTTAAAAATTTGAGAAGTTTTTAATGCATCCAAACAAACCATAATTTACATGGCCGCCAATCAGACTATATCTGAATTTTATATCTCACCCATAAAAATCATCTTGTTTATTTAAGGCATTAATACTCGACTACCGCCAAAGTTCTAATGCTTCATGTAGTAATGCTAAATATTATATTAGTATCCTTATGATATCAATATCATATTTATGTAAAGACTTTAAAATACTCATCAAACTTCTAATCTTTTAAATTTGATTAACTAAAATAAATCTAAACCATATTTTCAATCCCCTAGATCGGGGAAAATTGAATCAAATTTAGATACTGGAGAGTATTAGGAGATTTTGTAGATTTCTAGTTTCAATCCCCTAGATCGGGGAAATTTGAATCAAATATCATTGTTCCAGAGATAGGTCCAAATAAGAACAAACATAGGTTTCAATCCCCTAGATCGGGGAGATTTGAATCAAATACTTCTTAGAAACAGCAATTTTACCTAAGATGGATTTAGTGTTTCAATCCCCTAGATCGGGGAGATTTGAATCAAATAGCCTAAAAAACGCATTAAGATTAACAATGAGTTTTTAAAGAACTATTGAGAAACGCCATTATATCATATATAGCTAAAAAGTCCGAGAATCTATTTTCAAAAATGAAATTTTAGTAGATTTTCGAACTTTTGCTAAATTCGTTAAATTTAAATACCCTATAATAGGCACTTTCAAACAGACTAAATTTTAAAAGTCCGAGAATCTATTTTTTAGGAGTATTAAATTTGAGGTTTTCGGACTTTTTGAAACTTAGTAAAATATAAAAGTCCCTAAAATAGGGCTTTTTGAATTTTATAAAAGTTCGAGAATCAAATCCCTAAAAAGGGAGTTTTAGATATATGTATCTGAGATATGAAATATCTTGGCTTCTCCTAAGATTTCGCTTTTAGCCAGGCAGGTTTTGCAGAGGCGGTAGAAAAGGACTTTGTCGGTTTTGGGGTCGATGATGCGGGCAATGCGGTCTTTTATACAGATGTACTCGTTATCGCGAATGTCAAGCTCAAAAACCGAGTAGTTGGCGCGCCGTCCGTAGCTCTCTAGCAAGGCGGCTAGTTTGTTTCGGCGTTTGGTTGCGCGGACGTCGTAGCAGATGATTAGATTCACTGAAATCTCCCGATAAATGGCTTGTATTTTTCATTTTGCGTTACGGCTCGCTTTAGCGCGTAGGCTTGCTTATCTATGATATCCTGCGCTTTTAGCTCCTCGCCTCTATACTCGGTATGGGTAAAGAGCTTTTCGTTTACGTTTTTGGCGATATTTTGCCTAGTCGCAGCGGATAAAAGCCCGCCCTTTATCTCAAAAGGCTCGTTTTTGTTTATCATCGAGATAATGGCGCGATCGACGATAAAGGCGCGAAACTCCTCGATGAGATCGAAGGCTAGAGTGGGCTTTTGCTCATCTAGAGCGTGCAGATACGAAACGTGGGGCGATAGGCCTGCTGCGGCGATGGATTTTAAAATCTTTGAGTAAAGGATCGCATAGCCGTAGTTTAGAGCGGAATTTACGACATCGGTAGCGCCCTGCGTCACCCTGCCGCTAAAGCCGAATTTATAGTCGATAGCTTTTGCAACCGCTTGCCAATAGGCATTTGCGCTGCTCCCCCTCAAATCCCAAAAGCTCGTTTACGCTAGCGGCATTTGGCACGCGAGATTTTAAAATATCTTGTATCGTTTTAATTTCGCAGGATAAGTTTTTGTGGTATTTGTCGAGGTACTTTAGATAGTTTATCTGGTTTTTGAGCTTGCCGATGATGAACTGCTGGGCGATACGAAGCGGCCTTTTGGTCTTTAGTAGCGAAATTTGCGAGGCGGCGGTTTTAGAGATGGCGGAATTTGCGGTAAAGAGAGTAGCGTAGCTGAGATTTGTCTTTTCGTTGATGAAATTTATGGAGATTTTGCGTTTGGCGCACTCTTTGATGACGGCTGAGCTTAGCGAAATTTGGGCGTTTATGATGATTTGGGTTATTTGGCTTATAGGAAATTTATGCTTTATGACGCCTTTGTCTTTTAGGACGAATTTGCCTTGAGATAGAGCCAGAAAATAAAACGGCGTAGTGATGTGGATAATGGAGCTTTGCGAGAAGGTTTTTAGATACTCTCTTTTCTTTGCTTCAAGCGCATTTTGGACGGATTTCACGGCGGGGCGTTTAGCGTTTTTATAGTAGCTTATGATTTTGGTTTTTTTGGCGGTTTTGCCTAGATTGTACGGGAAATTTACCGCCGAGAGCGCATCAGCTATGGTTTGTTTGTCCGTAGTTTTTAAAAATCTGCGCGTCAAATTTGTCAAAACTTCGTCAAAACGCATGCCAAATATCTCGTTTTGCGGCGGCGATAAAAGCTTAAGCGA
The DNA here is from genome assembly GCF_900573985.1 of Campylobacter showae. Classification (NCBI taxonomy): domain Bacteria; kingdom Pseudomonadati; phylum Campylobacterota; class Epsilonproteobacteria; order Campylobacterales; family Campylobacteraceae; genus Campylobacter; species Campylobacter showae. The sequence continues at coordinate 58,500 of NZ_UWOK01000002.1, forward strand.
GATGGTTTTTAGATGATAAACATAGGCGTTTAAATTTTCTACGCTTTGGCTTATCGTCGGCCTTTTGGCAGAGCTTGCGAGTTTGTCTAGGATCCGCTCAAATTTTTCCTCGCCTATGCTTAAATTTGCGCCTTTAAAATTTACCCCGAGAAATGTAAATGCGCTATCTTTGCCGTGGATAGATGTTTTGGTTTCATTTAGGGATAAATTTATGGTTTTTAGGAAATCTTTTAAGTGCGCGAGTCCTTGTTCGGAGGCTTCGTATGAAGTAAAAAATACAACGAAATCATCGGCGTATCTGACGAATTCGGCGCCGCTTTGCTCTAAAAATTTATCCATCTGATTTAGATAAATGTTTGAAAGGAGCGGGCTTAGGACGTCGCCTTGGTGAACGCCTTTTGCGTGAGCGCTATAATCAAAATGCTCGAAAATTCCGTTATTTATCCAAAGCTCAATAAGCCTAATGATACGCACGTCTCGGATGTTTGCGCGCAAAATTTCAAGCAATTTTTCGTGATCGATATTTTCAAAAAAATCTTTGATGTCGGTTTTTAAGGCAAAATCGTAATTTTTGAAAAAATCCCTAGCTCGGTATACGGCGTTAGCGTAAGATTTGCCGGTGCGGTAAGCATAAGAGCGGTTTGAAAAACCTTTGTCAAAATAGCTTGAAAGCTCTCCTATAAGGATATTTTGCGCAAATTTGTCTTTTAACGACGGGATGGCGAGTTTACGGAGCTCGTCTTTGTTCTCTTTTGGGATAAAAGCTCGTTTTAGCGGCTCGGGCGAATAAGAAAGATTAAAAATTTCATCTTTTAACTCGTCGTAAAAAGAATCAGTGCAAATATCATCTATGCTAAGTCCGTCAAGCCCTAAAGCCGTATGCTTAAGCCTTTTTATGGCATATTCAAAGGCATTGCTAGCAAAAACATCCTCTAAGCTTAAATCAAACACAAAACTCCTTTTTGATGATTTTGCAATTTTGCGGTGCGAAATTAGATTCGATCTACCTTTATCTTGCCTAGTCCAAAAACGGTGCTTTTGCCAACGCCCGTGATACAGGCTAGCTGCAAAAGCTTTGCCGAGCGTTCGTCAAGTCCAAAAACCCGCATTTTGCCGATCATGCCGCCAAATTGCATTTTAGCATACTGGCGGTTTGAGTATCGGTTAATATCGTAAAATCTCAAATCCTGCTCGAAGCAGTCAAATTTAACCTCAAATTTATCCATGCTTTCGCCCGTTATGCTCTCAAATCTCATAGCGATTTGACGGATGAAGGATTTAAAATCTATATCTCGGCGGACAAGAACGTTTTTTTGTTTTATACGAAGCGGTGTTTGAAGCGAAATTTCATAATCGCCTGCGGTGAAATCGGGCGTGAAATTTAACGTTTCGTGAGTCTTTGAATATAAAAATTTAGGATCAAAGATTTTACCGTTTAAGCTCAGATTCGTAAATTTAAATTTGTCCCTATTGACGCCAAGACCGATTTCTTGCATATTTTGGATAGCTATAACAATATGATGTAGGCAATTTGTAGCATAATCGAAAAGTATAATTTTAAAATCGAAACTTCTTTGATTAAGGTTAATATTTAGTCTAAAATTCGGAGTATCGGATACGTTTTCAAAAAAATCGTTATACACGCATCGCTCGCTAATGCCGCATTCCTCGCAGTTTACGCCTATATATGGGCAACAAGCTCGCCTAAGAGCGTATCCTAAAGCGCCTCTAATCGTCGAGCCGATAAAAGGATAGGAGGGCTTAAATCTATGCCGTGGACACCTACTTCTAAGTATTTAAGCATGGATAACCTTTGCGATATTTTTGTGAAAATTATACTATAAAATAAGTTTTTATGCTCTAGGCTATGCAAAAAGTGCTTCTGATTGTCGGTAATTGACAATTTTATGTTGTAGGATTTTGTCCACTGGTTGCGCGGCACCTTAAAAGCAAACATGGATAAAAAGGCGAGTTTGATGAAAAATAAGGCTATTTGAAACATTTTAGTTTTTGGCGACAATAATGCCAAATTTTATATATTTTAAAAGGGTAAAATGTGCAAAAACGAGATCATAATATATTATCACACATAAAGCGAGAGATGTCTCTTTCGACTAGGATTAAAAAAGATAAAAGCAAATACAGCAGAAAAGCAAAACACAAAAATGCGACAATAGACTGACGAGACAAAATACCTTACTATAATAAGCCTATTAGTGGTGTGAAATATTTAATATTAGTTAAACATTTTTTATAATATAATTATACAAATTAAGAATAAAAGTTGGTAGTATGGAAACTTTATATATCAAAATAGAAAATGATTTAAACAGTAGGGGTAATGATTTAGAACACGATATAAAAAATATATCGAGAATGCTATCAAACAACAATATAGATTTAGAAAGTGTAGGCGTTGAAGAGTATGCTAAAAATTTATTAGACAAATGTTTTTATGACGGCTTTAATAATACGTTGTATTTTGCTAATGCCACTAGGGTTGTTTTAAACAAAGACAATCAGCCCAAAGAATTGCGTCAGGCTTGGATTAGGCCAGCATATGATAATTTATTTATAGAGGAATTAAACGGGAAATCCCTTTCTTTTAGAGGTTACGTAAAAAATGGCTTTTTTGTTGTAAATAAGATAAAAATAGTGCCAAACTATGAAGGCCCAAAAAACGAAATAGAAAGAGAGATAAACGGTGTTATCGTGTATATTAAAAATTTAGGAAATTTTGGCAGTCGTGATTTAAATAACAAAATAGATGAAACGGAGTCTATAGTTAAAATTTCTCAAGAAAATTTTCAAGAGTGGCAAAACTATCTTGGATGGAGAAAAAAAATAGTAGAGCAAAAACTAGTAGGCATCAAGTATGAATACATGGGTTTTAATGAAAAAAATCAAACTATTTTGTTAAAACTTATGGCAACAGATACAAAAGACTTTGACAAAATAAAAAAGTATCTAAAACGAGGCAATTTGGATATATTTGAAAACTCATATTCGAAAGACGAAATGAAATTCGTATACAATCCAACATATAAGGTTAATAGAGATTTTAATAGCACTAAAATTTTAGGGGATTTGGCAACTAAGATAGATAACATAGCCCCTACATTTGAAAATAAGCTTTATATATATAACATTGATTTTAAAATAGATAAGGATTATATTGAAGAATATAACGCTAGCGTAAGTAGCGAAGAAGTTGATAATTTTTTTAAAAAGAAAGAAACAGGTTTTTTGGCCACAAAAGAAGTTGGTGATTTTGCGCTTATATCTCGTCTAAATAGAGGTATAAACAAAGCCTTACAAGATGAAAGCATGGCACCAAATTTACTCTTATGGTTATTTGATATAACAAAAGCGGAAATCCCGGCAAACGAAGAGATAAATAAAGAGTATGTTTGGAAAAATACAAATCTCAATGAAGAACAAAAAGTAGCTGTTAAAAAAATGCTAGCTACTAAAGATGTATGCTTGATACAAGGACCTCCAGGAACTGGTAAAACTACCGTAATAGCCGAAGCTATATATCACTTCACCAAAAATGGACAGCGTGTATTACTCGCATCTCAAACAAATCTAGCGGTCGACAACGTACTTGAGAGACTAGCCAAAGATCCTTCCATAAGAGCAGTACGCCTAAATGATAGCAAAACTAGCGACGATATAGAACACCTAAAAGAGAGTAAGGCACTTGGCTATTATCTAGGTACGATACAAAACAAAATTCAAGAAAACTATATAGACAAGTGGGATAACGACGAAAAAATTAAAAATGACATAGATAAAGATGCGAGAGATATATTAAATTACTATAAGCGACTAGAAAATTTATTAAAAAGTATAGAGGATATTAAAAGAGATCTTTTGATAGATAGACAAAAAGTTGATGATATAAATCTGCAAATAAAACAAAATGAAGATAAAAATAATACTACTATACACTTCAGAAACGAGATTAATAAATTTTTAGAGTTTTTGCAAGATAAAGATGCAAATTTTATATTACCAAATGATCTAATAAAGGAAATAGCAGCGATCATTACACCATTATTAAATATAATGAATAATAGTATAAAATTAGACACTCTAAGAATAGCTACACAAAGAGATGAAAATGATGCAAGTAAAGCAATAAAAGAGATTTATAATAATCTTAGAAAAATAAAAGCACTAAAAAGCAAGCTAGATTTAGCTGATACCAGTCAGCCAAATGTTCAAAATATAGATATTATAAATAGACTAAACGAGATTAAAGACGAATTACACGAAATAGAAGACGAAGAGGATTTTCATAGACTAAAAAAAGAACAAAAAGAATTGGAAAAGAAAATTAACAATAACACATTTACACTAAAAGAGACAGAAAAAGGATTTTTTTATACCAGTGATTTGCAAGAGATAAAAAATATAGTAACAAAATATTGGTCACAAATACTTGAACTAGATGATAAATTTAATACCAAAATTTGTAGTATTTCATCAAGTTTTTTAACAAATTTGTACATTATAGACACTAAAAATTTAAAAGAGGAGATGGAAATTATAAATGGCAAAATTTCCGTCAATAAGGAAAATTACTCGCGTAATTTAGATATTGCGAAACAAACAAAGCAAAATATAGCTGATATAAAAAAGAAGTATAATATCTGCGACGAACTCTCGCAAGAAGAGTCAATAGAGAAAATAGAACAATTGCGCAATGAACTAGTTACTACTATCAACGACTACGCTCTTATAAGAGAAAATTATGAAAATATATTAAAAAATTTCAACTACAAGCTAAAAAATATAGATTTAAACAACGAAAATGAATACTACAAAGATACATATGTAAATTCATGCAATGTCGTTGGTATGTCATGTACAGATAATCCTAAAATTTTAGAAGATAGAGGGCTTGACACATTTGATGTAGTAATTATAGATGAAGTCAGCAAAGCAACGCCCCCTGAACTACTTTTGCCGATATTAAAATCTAGCAAAGTTATCCTAGTTGGCGACCACAGGCAGTTGCCGCCATTGTTTGGAGAAAATGAAAAAACATATAGTGAAATGGTAGATAACATAGAAGATGGAGAAGATGATGAATTAAAAAATATTATCACAGAGGAAAATTTTAATGAATACAAAAACATGGTCACATCCTCAATATTTAAAAAATATTTTGAGACAGCTCATCCAAACATTAAGCATTCATTGCTAGAACAATTTAGAATGCACAGGCAAATTATGGGCGTAATCAATAGATTTTACGAAAATAGACTTAAAGCTGGGCTACCAGTAGATATAGAAAATATTAGCAAGGCTCACGATATAACAATCAAAGGCGAAAACGGCTTTAGATTTATAGAACCACAAAAGCATGTATACTGGATAAATTCCGGCGAGATAGTAGTTGATAACAAAAAAGAAAAAATATCCGAACTGCATGAAGCCAGAAGCACCTCCACCTATAATCTCGTAGAACTATATATGACTATTGAGCTTTTAAATAAGCTAGAAAAATTTTATGCCGATAAAAAGCTTGATCACAAGGTGAGCGTCGGTGTCGTGTGCCTTTACCAGTTACAAGTAAATAAGATAAGGTTATTTTTAAAAAAGAAGGGTATATCATTTAAATATGTTGGTGTTGATATAAACACAGTAGATAGGTTTCAAGGCAAAGAAAAGGAGATAATAATATCAAATTTAATTAGAACGCGTTCATATTCAAGTCACATAAAGAGCTTTGAGAGAATCAATGTAATGTTTTCACGCGCACAAAAGGCACTATTTATTATGGGTGATATGAACTGCTTTAAAAAACTAAATGTGGAAATTCCAAAAATGGATCAAATAGGAAGCTTAAATAGAAGGGTTTATGAGGATATTATTAATACTCTAATTGATGCCAATATGTGCTTTGATAGTAATATTTTGCTAGGAAATGAACTAGCAAAAGAGATATATCTAGAATACAAAAAGCTTGACACAAAAGGCAAAGACAATGAAAAAAGAAATAGCTAAAGTAACGGTATCTGAACCATATCAAAAATATCAAACGATAGTTTCCTATTCTAGTATGCGCAAAATTACAGCTTTTGAATGGCTAATATTAGAGCTACTTGCCAGCTATGAAAAAACAAATTTTTCAATTTTAAATCTAGCAGCTTTATTTAATGATATATTTTTTATAGGAGATTTCGAAAAAACTATTTTACCAATACTAAAAAGCCTAAAGAGCAAAGGAATGTTAAGCTATGATGATTCGGATGATTACGAAAATTTAACTTTACAAGATATTGAACTTAGCGATGACGGTAAAGCTTTTCTTTATAAAGGCGAAATGCCAAATGATCCCAAACAAGAAGAAGTTGCATTTTCATACGATTTTTTTAATAAAAAATTAGAATTGCACTATAAAAATAGAAAAACTCAACCTGCAGGCATCGAACTTTGTATCGATGAAGAGTCCACTATGGATGAGTTAGAAGCAATCAAAATTTTAGAAAGTCAAAAAAATCAATTTAACTGGTTTGATGATAGCACGCAAATAAACAAAATTGAGCTACATAGCAGCACAAAAGAGTGGGAACATATCAAAAACGGAGTGCTTTTGGATGAGAGTGGAGAAATTACCCTTACGGAAAATAACAAAGAGTATTTAGAAGAAATTTTTAAATATATAAAAAATGAGTGGGAAGAGAAGCAAAATTTAAATGACTTTGACTATTCAAATTTTGAACAAATAGAAAAATTTCACAACGACTTGTCTTTTTTTGGCAATGAAGATATCTTATTACTTAATGGAAAAGCATATGGTGTTGAACGATATATTAAAATGGTAAAAGAGTATCTCAATAAGAATAGTAATAAAATAAAAGTTGCTATAATATGTGAAAGCAATGATTTTAATATAAAATTTGATAGCAAAAACATAATAATACAACTATCTGATAAAATACCTTTGGAAAATTGCGTGCTTTATAATTGCAGGCAAAACCTTTGCTTCGCAAATTTTTTAGTTAAAAGAGATAATAAAAATAGTAAAATATCTCTTTTTTATAGCATTAAGACGCAAAATTTCATAGATAACTTTTTGCCCAAAATTATAAGTAAATACATATATGAAAACAGCGATATAATTTACTTAGCTCTATTTTTAAAAGCAGAGAGTAGAAATAAATATATATTAGCATGGTTTAATAGCTTTAAATTTGATGATGGGATAAAAAAGTTAGATGAATTTATTGAAAAAGCAGCTCAGCTAAAAGATGATAAAACATTAAATGAGATAAAAGAGTATGTTTTACTAAATAATGAAAAAATCAATAGTTTAAATAAAAACGAAGAAATATTTGACTATGTAAAAACAACTAAAATGAAAAACAATGAAAAAATTTATGATAAATTGCAGATAAATAGTTATGATGATTTGATGCAACTTATAATATATTTAAAATCAAACGGATTAAAACAGAACAAATTTATAAAAAAATATTATCCAAAGTTTTTTACGCAAATCTCACAAATACAAAATCTACAAGAGATAAGCGATGTGGAAATAACTATTAATAAACTAAGATTGTTGTGCAAAGATATTCTAACCCAAGAAAAACAAAAAGAAAAACTAGATCAAATTAAAAGTATGGTTAATACAATTTACAATCTGACAGAGATACCCATAAATGATATTAAAAATATCCTATTTGATAGTTCTATAAAAGACTTAATAAATAAACAAAACAGTAATAAGAAAAAAGGAAAGAATAAAAAATGAGTAGAGAATTTGAAGCCAGAATAAGATGGCAAGAAGAGCAAGAAAAAGCTAGACGGCAAAGAGAAGAGTTAAATAAAGAAAGGGTACGAAAACAAACTGCTGAGTTTTTAGTCAGATATAAAGAAAGGCTAAACTCTATGAAATCGGCGGGATTAGATGAATTTATCTCGTTAGATGCACTTGCAAGAGACATTGCAAGTGCTGAAGCGCAATTGCAAGAAGATCCGTATAATGCAAGAGATATAAGCTTTGAAATAGAAACTTATATAAATCAGCTAGAATCAAATGCAAGGGTGATCAAAAAAGAGCAGGCAAATTTAAATAAGAGTGATATTGCGGATTTTTACTATTCTGAAATTCGTAAAATTTCAGATGTTTTAGTTATAGAATTTGCAAAAGATGAGCTTAATAAAATAAAAGATAGTTTGTCTAGCTATGATGGAACAAATTTAAGCACTTTTAAAAACAGCTTACGCGATAGAATCTTATCGGTAGTAAAAAACGCAAAGATTAAAGCAGAAGAACACAGAGAAAAAGAGAAGCAAGAAAGCATAAAAGTTCAGACCAAGAATGACTTGGAAACCATAGAAGCAGAAATAAAAAATCAAAAAATCTCAGAAGAATTTAAAAAAGAACAAGAAAAAATTTTAGCTCAAATAGCCAAAGCGAAAGATGCGATAAATAGCAAGAGCGATATATTAAGCATAAAAGATGATATCGAGGAAGTCCAAAACAAAACAAATGATTTTTTGATAGATGAAGCTACCAGAAAAGAAGTTGTAAGAAATATAAAAGCAAGCCTAGAAAAACAAGAATTTAATATAACAAAAATAGCCCTCAAGGATGGCAACGTAATAATACAAGCAAGCCGCCCATCTGGGAAAACCGCTAGCTGTAAAGTCTCTTTGGACGGAAAGCTAAACTATAAATTTGACAATTATGAAGGAATGACATGCATAGAGGATATCGAAAAATTTGAAAAAGAGTTGAATGATATTTACTCTATAAAATTTGAAACCAAAAAAACAATTTGGGAAAATCCAGACAGGATATCAAAAGGCGCAATTGATATTAACAAAAATGACGAATTACCACTAAGAAGAGAATAATATGAGCGAATGGATAAAAAAATTTGAACGTGACAGTAAGCTCAAAAGTGCCATCGTACTTAGCGGAAATACTGCTGATATAATAAAAGGCAAAAATGGTAAGTATGTAAATACTACCGATTTTATAATTGATATGCTTAATAATAATTTTAGCAATGTCATTCTTTGGGATAGGATTAGCGGCATAAATAAGCTATCCAAAAGCAGTGGCGGGTTTTATGATATCATTCAAGATGACCTAGGCGATGATGAGGAAAGTTACGATATAGGAGAAGACGACAAAAGCAATAATAATGATACTGGTAAATATAAAGATATAAATGATTTTTTTGGATTTATGTTGCAAAAAATCAATTCAAGAACTTGCTTTATCTTAGACTATTCAGATTATATTTTTAGCTCAAATTCTAGTATGAGCGATCAAGAAAAACAGTGGCTTACTATTCTAAAAAAGAGCATAAACGAAAACGCAAACTACGATCTTTTAAATACGGATATGATAAAACAAGGTTGTCTGGTAGTTATTTTAACTCAAAAGTTGGCGACGGTGCCATCGTCTTTTTATGTAGGTGACGCAAACGTCAGCACCGTTACCATACCTATTCCGTCTCGCACTAGCCGCAGCGAATTTGTTGAATATACTGAATCCATGATAGAATTTGAACCAGCGCTAGATAGATTAAGACTAAATGACTTTATTGATGCATTGGATGGCTTTACATTAAAGGATATAGCTCAAATCATAAAACTGTCTAGAATTTCAGAACCTAAACTAAGTTATGAAAAAACGATAAATTTATATAAATACGGCGAGAGCAAAAGCCCATGGGAAGATCTAAGCAGAGACAAAATAGCAAATATACAAAATATTTTAAAAGAGCGAGTAAAAGGGCAAGATGAAGCGATTGAAAAAGTAGAAAACGTCATTATTAGAGCCTTTACCGGCTTTTCCGGCTTGCAACACTCAACAAAAGTTAAAAAGCCAAAAGGTGTCCTGTTTTTTGTAGGCCCAACCGGCGTCGGCAAGACCGAACTAGCAAAGTCTCTAGCTAATTTTTTATTTGGCGACGAGACTGCTTGTATACGTTTTGATATGTCGGAATTTAACCACGAACATAGCGATCAAAGGTTAGTGGGGGCACCTCCTGGATATGTAGGCTATGAAGAGGGAGGGCAACTAACAAATGCCATCAAAGCAAAACCTTTTAGCGTATTACTTTTTGATGAGATTGAAAAAGCTCATGGAAAAATTTTAGATAAATTTTTACAAATTTTAGAAGACGGCAGACTAACAGATGGCAAAGGCGAAACAGTATCATTTGCCGAGTCTGTTATTATTTTTACATCTAATATTGGTGCTTCAGACACCGCAAATTCAGATAATGTAAAAGAGGTCAAAAGACAATTTCTAGAAAAGGTAAAAGATCATTTTATAGTAACACTAAAACGTCCAGAACTACTAAACAGAATAGGTAGTGATAATATTGTGCCATTTAATTTTATTAATAGCGATGATTTTTTGGTAGAAATAGCTAAATCTAAATTTGAAAAGATAAAGCAATTTGTAAAAGAAAAATACAAAATTAGCACAATTAAATTTGATGATGAAGAAAAATCATATAAAATTTTAGCTTCAAGAGTTGATAAAAATAATGGTGGACGAGGTGTACTAAATATGCTGGAAAGTAGCATAATAAATCCGTTATCGGCTTTTGTGTTTGAAAATTTTGATAGGCTTATCGGACGCACACTAACCATCAAGATAGAAAACGAAAAGTTTGGCACATTTGAATTTGAGCTTAAGTAATGTTAAATATAGCTAGTATCCGCGAGTGCACAATTGCTGAAGGACCTGGAAAACGTATGGCAATATGGACTCAAGGGTGTTTAAAAAGATGTAAAAATTGTTGTAACCCGCACATGCAGACGCTAGTAAAACGTGAAGTTATAAAAACACATAGTTTAATAGAAAAAATTGAAAAATCTCGTGGAATGAACGGCATAGAAGGCATTACTCTTTTAGGCGGCGAGCCGATCTTGCAATCAATTGGATTGGCTAAAATCGCCAAATGGTGCAGACAAAACAATCTTAGCGTACTCCTTTTTAGCGGCTATACATTACAAGAAATGCAATCAATGAGCCTGGAAGGCTTAGCAGAGCTGCTAGAATATACGGACGTGCTTATAGATGGTGAATATATTGATGAACTATACGATGAGAGTCGCGGTATAGTTGGTTCTAGCAATCAAAAAATTCACTTTTTGACAAATTTTTATAATTTAAACGATTTTAAAAATGAAGTTAGGGTAGAAATTATGCTTAAAAAAGACAGCCTTCGCATGAATGGCTGGGCGATAAATTTGTAAAATGGAGTGTATATAGCTGTACAAGAAAAGTAAAGATATTTTTGAAGTCAAAGCCGCCAAGATCCATATGCAGCTTTATATAATACTTAATCCCAGTCATACAATTAAGCAAATAACCAAAGCACCATATGAGGTCTTTGCTGGACAAGCAATAGGAAACCAATCACCCTACACTATTCTTCGCACAAAGAATACCTTACGTTAAATTAAATACAAATTTTAGCTCGTTTTTTGATAGACTAACATAATTAACATGTTAAGAAAATACGAAAATTTTAACATATCAATGGTATTACATTAAAATTTTAGGAGCTTTTTAACATATCCGAGTAAATTAGAGTTTATGGAATCATCAATCAAGCAGTATCTGGAATATTTAAATCTCATACGTAAAGCTATCTTGTCTACCTGAGGCCACTAAACAACATTTTTGACAACAATAGATGCCGCGACTTTACTTTTTAAATTGAGCATATAACCTAAGCAAGTATATTAATTTAGCCCTTAAACGTCTTTTTAAATATCTCTGTTATAGCATCACCAAGACTAGCGGATGCGGTTTCGTGCTGTAGATCTTCGTTGCCGCATTTTGGACAAATTTGCGGTATTTGCTTAAAATCGCCAGCACCCAAGCAGTCGCTTTTAAACTGAACCGTCTTTTCAAAGCCGCACTTTGGGCAGTAGATTTTAAATGGCTTTGGTTGTATCATCTTATATCCTTTTGAGAGTTGCCTAATACTTTTTGAGATGGCGTAAAATTATCGAGCTCTCTGCGTCAAATTTATAAAAATAAATAAATCCATCTTTAGCTACATTTTACCTTCTTTAGTGTTACTGGTGAATTAATTTCGTGAATTATAATATTTTTATATTGTTTAAAATTACAAACTGCATTTTATGATTGTTTTATGCTATACCTTTCGGCGTTTTTCTCGGTATTTTCTAACTTCTTTGCTGTTTTTATTTGATATTATATTGAATTCAAAGCAAGCTTGGCCCAAATGTTGCCCTTGCCCGCTTTAAACGGCTTAGATACCGGCGGCGTACCCAGATGGATACTCCTCTTGCTCATCGCTTTCATCTTCATCGGCTGAAACAAGATCCGCTTCCTTATTTTTTTCGTCACTAGTTTCATCAAATATCCCGTATTCGTCAGCATAAGTCTTTAATCCGTATCCAATAGCCAATAGCGCTACTCCTCCTATGATATACTTTAGCATCTTTTCTCCTTTGATTTAAATTATGATGGAAATTTAACACAAGGGCACGACAGGTTGTGTCATAACCAAAATAACCCCATAAGAATCTTTTAAATTTATATCAATCTTTTGCCAGATAAAAAACATCTTTACATTATATATACCTTTAAAACTAGACAACTATAAGTCTTATATCGCTATAATACCTCCAAAGGAGTTTCCGTGCAAAAACCTAAAAAAATCATCCCAGAAACTAGCACAAGTAAATACGAGCGTATAAACGATATAGCCGTTCTGATAAGCAACAGGCCGCACTCTATATCCGAGCTTTCAGAGAAACTGGGCGTTTGTACTAAAACTATACAAAGAGATCTTTATGACGTACTAGCCAAAAACGGAGCCGTAAAAAAGGGAAGGATGTGGAGCATGGATAAAACCGAAGCCAAAGACAACCTAGATCAAGAAGAGCGAACCATCATAAATATCCTAGATAATATCTCAAAAACCATGGGGACAAATTTTTATTCAAAGGCTCACGTCTTACTAGAGCAGATCACTAGCAGGCTAAACCATCCTATACTAACTAATATAAACAACGAGAAACTAGACGAAAAAGACTTTGCAAATTTCGAACTACTTGAAAACGCCATCAAAGAAAAAAGACTGGTAGAGTGTGAGTATAATAACTTTAAATTTAAGATAAAACCGCTAAAACTAGCGATGTTTGACGGGTTTTGGTATTTGCTTTTTCTTGATACGGGCAAAAACGATACCTTTAAAAAATTTCATCTAAAAAGCATTGCGAACATTAAAATACTTGAAGATAAATTTGAGATAGAGGCAAAAATAGAAGATAGGTTAAAAAATATAAACTCAGCGTGGGCGACGCTAGATGAGCCAAAGGTAGCTAAGCTGCTTTTGGCTCCGCAAATAAAGAAGTATTTTGAGAGAAAACCATATGCCAAGCAAAGCATATATGGCCAGGACTCCGATGGCTCCGTCATTATCGATATAGAGTACACCAACATAATGGAGATCAAGCCACTCATATACTACTACATCCCATTTATCAAGGTGCTTGAACCAAAAGAGCTAGCCGATGAGCTAAGAGATGAGATAGGGGAGTATTTTGAGGAGTTAAACCAAGGAAGTATATAAAATATATCAAATTTAACTTGCCAAAAATAGGCAAGTTAAAAATAGTTTTTTACTTTACGTCAATCCCCATTGTATCGAGCAATAAAATGCCTAGCATCTGTTCACCGTGTTGTTTAATCGCTTTTTCATACCCATCAATATCTTTCCCTTTTATGCACTCCGACATCAATATCAATTTTAGGCTTTGCGTTATTATGTTTGGATATGTGGTTTGCTTTGCAGATGGGGCGAGATTGGAAAATTTAGAGTTACCGGAAGTTGTAACAAGCGCTAAGTTGCCAAATGAGTTCAAAATTGTGTCATCCATGCGCTCTATACTATCACTAGAAGGATTTTGTGGGTAAAAATGCTCGATAGAGTCTCTAAATTTAAATTCCCACTCTTTTAAATTTTTTAAATTTACATCGCCAACCGCTTCAAAAGCATTTTGTAGTTTTTGTTTTGGTTCGCTATTTCGAGTGCTAACTATACACTCTCTATATAAAATATAATCAAGATAAGCAAGGACTATTCTCTCACACATAGGATAAGAGGTGCTTTTTTCTAGCGCATTTTTTACCTTCTCTCTTGCATACGTTTCTAAAATTTCTTGCATATTGGCTGTTGTATTTTCGTTAAGTCTCTTAAGAAGTGTAAAAATCCACTCCATAGCGCGTGGCGAAGTATATGTGATACGCAAGCAAGACTGCAAGGTGACAACTAATTTATTGTTATCAAACGTATCCACGTAGCCGAATGTATCTTTGTTGTTATTGCGATATTTTTTGAGCATTTTTAGCGACCATTTTTCTCCGTCATTTTTATCATTTTCATCAGTTTTTATAATAAATTTATCAAACAAAAATCTAAATTTTAAAAGGTTGTAGATAAAATTTTTGGCATTTTCACTATTATCGAAGTATTTTTTTAAATTATCAATCAATTTTTTATCATAAAGCAGTTCATTTGTACTGCTTGTATTATTGCTCATAACGGCATTTACTTGTAAAAGAAAATTTGGGAAATTTATAATAGATGAAAATCTTTCGTTTTCGCCTTCATCTTGCGTTGTTTTTTCGGAAGTTAAATTTTTGTTGTCTAAAATTTCGCTTAGTAGCCTCCCTTCAACATCGCTGTCATCTTCTATAGAAATTTCAAAAAGTTTATTTTCATCACAAATTTTATCCCATTCATTGCCAAAAATTTGTTCTCTTAATTTCTTTTTAAAACTCATCTGCACGTATCTATCCATATCCGCACATGCATCCCAAACTAACGCAGCTATTTTTCTCTCTTTTTCTTCTAAGATTTTTAAAATTTTTGCTTTTACGACTTGGTGAAATTCTAGTTGCTCGCCTCTTGTGTTCATTATCTCAAAAAAATGATTTAGATCGGCATCATTTGGAACTGGCACGCGTAGAAGTTTGGCATTTAAAATTTTACTTTTAAAACTCTCATCGTTTTCATTTTTTTTAAAATAATTTTCTATAATTTTAAACCCATTTACAATTTCATTAGATGGCAAATTAGCCAACTTATCATCATCGCAAATTTTTTCTAGCGTTTCGTTTGACTTTTGCCTAGCTTCAAATTTTAGTTTATCTTTTATGTCGTGCTTAAGATATCTTAGTGTCAAATATAGAGTTGTGAGTCTTTGCTGTCCATCTATAACTTCAAAAACACCATCTTTTTCTCTTACGACTAAGCTTCCTATAAAATACTCATTATCATTACTGCTTATATCATCCAAAAGTGCCACTATCTCTTTTTCGCCCCAAGCGTAGTTGCGCTGATATATGGGTATGAGATATTTGCTTTCAAAAATTTTTTCTACACTAAATTTTAGATCATCTGTTTTACTCATTTTTTAATCTCTAGTCTATTTTTTATATCATCGTATCCATTAACGATTGTTTCAATATCACATAGCTCAACGCTGTAAATTTCATCTGGCGACCTCATATGAGATATTTTTTCAAATAAATTTAATCCGCTATTTTCATCTTGATATCCAAGTGCATATTTGTTTATGCTCTCTAGATATACGGCCTGTTTCGCTAAGCGCAAAGTATAAACGTATCTATAAAAAAATGCGCAAATATTTTCGCTAAGCTCATCAAAACCAAATCTATCAACAAATGCCATTATAAGGCATTCAAAAAGTCTTACTATATATTTATCGCCTCTCTTTTTTCTAGGCATAGTGTTGTCGTCATATTTTGCTTCTACAAATTTCTTTATTTTATGGTAAAGGTCTAGGTAGTGAGCTGTGAAATCAAAAAAGTGTTTTCCACTTAACAAATCTTGAGTGAGTAAAAATTTACCGCTATTTTGCGCGCCGAATTCGATCGCTGCTTTATTAAATTTAGTCACATTGTATAGCGAAGTATGGTCTATACCTTTAAAAATATCTATGTGGTCTTTGGAATAATATAATCCGCTCTCTCTACGTTGCCATCTAATAATAGGAAACAAAAAATCGCTAAAAATTTCTTTTATTTCATCGCTATTTTTATCCTCCCAATTTGATATTACCTGCACTTTTTTGGCTTCGTCATCATCTGCCATATGCCTTAGATGGTATGCTTTTAGCAGATCGTGCACTTCTAGTGCTTTACCTCTGGTATTTTGTGAGTCAAAGTAGTTAAATGCTTCTTGTTGGTCAGTCACAACTATTTCAACCATGGTGCAATTATTTAAGATAAATTGTTTAAATTTTTCTTTTTCATCACCAGTTAGTAACTCTGTTTTTTGTTTTAAAATTTTATTATTGTTTGTAATGCTATTAAAAGAGAGAGGATTGAAAATTTGCTCTAGTAACGGCAATTTTTCTTTTTGTCCTAGTAAATTTAGTAGTATTGTAAGCGTAGTGAGACGTTGTTGTCCATCGACAATATTATAATTTTTGAGCCCACTATTGCACTCAAAGTGTAGTATGGTAGAGCCTATGCGGTAATCGTTTTTGTTGTTTTTGTATTCTCTAAAAATATCATTAAAAAGCGCAATAGCCGATTTGGTACTCCAGGTATACGGACGTTGATAGTCCGGGATTTTGAGTTTTTTATTATAGATTTTAGATATTTTTACAATATTTGCCTTCATGCTCATCCTTTCAAATTTTTGCATTATAGTGCAGTGCTTATCAAAGTTTAGTTAAAAAAGGCTCTCTTTAACTTAAGCTCACACAAAGGAGCATTAAGTTACGATGAGAACCATGTTCTTGAAAAGTAACAAGCGTAGCGAAGTAGAGTTTATATAATACTCAAACTACACAGGAAAACTTATATCAGAAACTATTAAAATTGATAAGAAAAAATCCGCTTAAGTTTAATTGAGCCTAATTTTTTTCTAGCAAGCTTTTTATCGTTTAAATTGTCGTATACGCCTTTAGAGATATGAAAAGTTTTCCGAAGCCTAAATTTTATCTTGCAAGCTCAAATTCCGCCCAAAATTCGCTGCCTGCACCCGCCTCGCTTTTTACGCCGAGCTTCAAGCCGTGGATTTTGGCGATATTTGCCGCGATGGCTAGCCCAAGGCCGCTGCCTGCGTTTAAGCTTTTATTTCTTGAGCCCTCGGCTTGGTAAAATTTATTCCAGATTAGCTCAATATCTTTTTGAGAAATTCCGTTACCATCATCTTTTACGGATAGTAGCGCGTGCGTTTTGGTTGCGCTTAAGCCTAGCTCGATCTTGTTTGCAGTAAATTTTAAAGCGTTGCTTAAAAAGTTATCAGCCAGCCTTGATATCATCAGCCCATCGCCTAAGATTTCAACATCTGTGGCGATCTCACAGATAAATTTAACTCCTTTGGCGCTTGCTAGTTTTTCATAGTCGGTGGCTAAATTTTGCAGTATATCGCTTAAATTTATGCGCTTTAAGGTTAAATTTCTACCTGATTCTAGCCTTGAGAGCTCTAAAATTTGATCTATCAGTAAGGTAATCTTTCTTGACTGCCTTGAGATGACCTCAAGCGACTCTTTGGCCTCGTCTAAATTTTGCGCGTAGCTTGCGGCGTAGTCGCTCTCCGCAATGATGATTGATAGCGGCGTTCTAAGCTCATGTGAGACATCTGAAGTGAGCTGTTTTTCACTTTGATAGACCTTTTCGAGAGAATCCAGCATCTTGTTAAAAACGCTCGCAAGTGCGTGCAGCTCGTCCTTGCCAGCGGGTAGCTCGATACGCTTTGAAAAGTCCCGGCTTTTGCCTATATCAAGGGCTGTTTCAGATATCGTGGCGACTGGTTTTAGGGCATTTTTTATCGTTTTGTAGCCACCATAAAGCACAAAGGCAAATAAAACCGGTACAAAGACGCCAAGGGCCAGCAAAAATAGCCCCTCTTTTTTGAAAAATCTCTCCGCATTTATGACGCCTCTGATCCAGACTTTCTTGCCTTTAGCTGCGATGTCGTAGTAGTAAAAGCGGTTTTCTCCGTTTTCATAATATCTCACCTCGCCGCTATCCATCTCAAGCGTGCCATCAAAATTTTTAGGCACTAAACCACCCAGCAATTCGCCGTTGTCGCTATATTTTATAAAAAATATCCCATCATCATAGGGTTCAAATTCTTCCGTATTATTGGCGATTTTGGTGACTGATTTGGCTAGCTTTTTTTGGCTCACGTCCTCAAAAATTTCATCCGCCACAACCGCTGAGATAGCTATGAGTGCTGCCACGATAGCCATGATAAAAAATGAGTACCAAAGCGTCACGCGCGCTGTGATGGGGATATTTGCAGCTGTGATGGAGATATTTGCAAGAGTGCGCTTAATCCTTAATAACATAGCCAAGTCCTCTTTTAGTCTGGATCACTTCGCACTCACCAAATTTTTTTCTTATATTTTTTACTAGTACGTCGATGATGTTTGAGCTGCCCATATAGTCGAAGTCCCAGACGTGTTCTTTGATCTGGTCGCGGGTCAAAATTCTACCCTTATTGAGCATCAAAAACTCTAAAATTTCATACTCTTTGCCTGTTAGCTCGATATTTTGCCCGCCAAATTCGACTGACTTTTTAGAAAGGTCGATCTTTAGCTCGCCTGCGCAAATTTCACTACTTGCGCTGCCGCTGTTTCGGCGGATTAGCGTGCGCACTCTAGCTAGCAGCTCTTTAAAATCAAACGGTTTTACTAAATAATCATCAGCGCCCACGTCAAGCCCCTTTACGATGTCGTCTATCTCGTCCTTTGCGGTTAGCATGAGCACGGGCGTGGCTAGCTTTTTGGTGCGTGACTTTTGCAAAAATGCAAGGCCGTCCATCACCGGCATCATGATATCAAGCACTATGAGGTCGTAGTGCGCCACAGCGGTAAAGTCCATCGCCTCCTCGCCGTTAAACGCGCTATCGACGCTATATCCATTTTTCTTAAGGTGCTTTGTGATGACGTTGTTTAGGTCTATCTCGTCTTCAACGACTAAAATTTTCATCTTTGCCTCTTTTTGGTTTTGCTCGCTATTTTATCAAATTTAGCTCTTTATTTTTAGGCTAAGTATCTCTCCGCTGCCGGCTGCTATCTTGAAGCAATATAAAAAGTCGTTAAATTTAGCCTTCGCCTCGTAAAAATACTCCCTACTAGCTTTGTTAAACGTCTCCATCTTGCCTAGATAAATTTGACCGAATTCGACATTGCCAGCCTCTGTTTTTAGCCGTTTAGCGACAATGTTTTTGACTAGATCACTTGAGATGATCTGCGCGCCGTCAAATTTAGCCTGCTCCTCATTTATCCTTGAAAGCTCCGCCTTTTGCACTTCGTCTTTTAGCTCATTTGCTAAATTTCCTAGCCGCTCTCCGGCCTTACCAGCACAAGCTAGCACGCCACCAGCGCTTTGGAGTGAAATTTCTAATGTCTTTTTGGCTAAATTAAGAGCCCAGTTAGCACTGCAGCTTGTTTTTTTAATATTTTCTTCTAATTTTTCTCTACTTTGCTCTGTTTCACCTAAAGTTTGGCTAGCGTTTTCATCTAAAATTTGGTTTTCGTTTTTACTTGTAGCAGCTATCTCAATATCTAAATTTTTATTTACATTCTCATTCATCTTTTTTCCTTGGTTAAATTTAGCACCCAAATTTCTCTGGGCGCACAAGATCACTTCGTGTAGTTGCCGATGATCTCACCTGTTTGAGCGTTTATTATCACTTTTTTCTCGCTCATGCCTTTTTTAAGCTCGACCTCGTAGATCCAAGTGCCGTTTTTATTATCAAGGTCCGCCTCGTCAAGGCTCCAACCAGCTTCAAGGGCGAGCGCTTTATTTACGGCCTCGTCGATATTTAGGGTGAGCTTTGAAAAGTCTATCGCCTCATTTGGCAATATAAATTTTTTGTTTTTAACCTCGTGTTTTACGATCTGACCGTTTGCGGCGTCTATTTTGATCTCTTTTTTTACATTATCTTTGAAAGACTCTATCTCATAAAATGTCGTTCCTTTTTTAACGTCTACTGAGATATCATTGACGCTTGAGTCTGGGAAGTTTTTCTCCGCTATGTTTAAAGCCTCTTTTGATGTGATAGCCGCTTGTAAGCCTGTGGCACCTAAAATCGCTGCTAAAACAGCCATACTTAATACTTTGTTCATTGTTTGTCCTTTGATTTTTTATTTCCAACTCTTTGTTTGGATGAGCGCATTATAAAAGACTTAAATGAAGCTAGGATGAATGGAATGAATTTATTTTAAAAAGCGTAGCACACTTGATGTGATTGCCTAAAATTAGGCCTAATAGCGAGTTTACATCTTAAATTTACTATTTAGTTTTAGTGTTTTTATTGCGTATTTGCTCCAGTCTTTGCTGCGCCCTTTCTTCTACTTTCAAGTACTCTTCGTCGTATGCGTCGTTGCCGTCGGTTAAATTTTTGGCCTTTTTATAAAATTTTTTGCATACGGATTTATACTTTTTTATCCTACTTAAGATATCTAAGAAATTTAAAAATCTTTGCCTTTTCATGCCTGAGCTTAAAGCACTTTTTATAACCGTCCTCATATGCTTTCTAGGTAACACATTTTGCTTGCAAAGCAGGACATTTATCTTAAATCTTTTTATCTGTTTTACGATGATCTTTTTGGCAAGCTTTTTATCGTTTAAATTTTCATAGACGCTTCTGGCTACATAAAAATACTCCATAGGATATTTACATACTTGCAACGCCCTTTTTAGGATAGTTTTTATTATCTTTTGCCTATTTTCGTCATTTTCAAGCTCACCAAAAGCTAGCCTTGCCAAATACAAATACTCTCTAAAATCCTCACATTTTGACAGGATATCGTTAAATTCGCTAGAAAGCAGTTGTTTTGGCTCTACAGACGATATAAAATCGCTAATCTCCATATACGGCCTAAGACCCCAGAATTTTTTCATATTTGCTCCATTTTGCATTTTTGTGGTTTTAGTAATTTGACCTTTCAAGTCACTCCCCTATCATTTTCCAAAATTTATCTTTTTTATTATTGTTTATCTTAATTATGGTATCTTTATGTTTATCGACAAACCTCTTTATACTCTTAGATAACTCGCTAGCTGATATTTCTTTTTTTAATATGGCCTTTGCAAAATCTTCTTTGACATCCAAAATCACATTTTCATTAATTTTTAGCTTTTCATATAATAAGAAATTCTTTTTGCCATAAGACACATCTTTCGGATTAATCATTGACCAAATTTCTTGCCATTTAAGCCCTTTTCTATACATATTTTTATGTGTATCTATTCCAACAAAGAGTTGATTATCTATGTTAAAAACTACAAACAGTATAAATTTCTCATCCTGTGGATTCTTGTCGTCACACCAAGCCTCGTCATATATTTCAAGCCAAGTATTGTTTTTGCGATATTTTCTATTTATATTACTAATAGCAACCAAATCATCTCTTCTAAACTTTTTAAATTCGCTTGATAGATAATTCATAAAGCCATCTATAATCCTATTTGTAGTAGCTTCTATCGTACTTATAAGTTCTTTTATTACAGAATCATCCAAGTTGTTATGGTTTTTGTAAATTTCTACGGCTTTATTATAGTGTTTTTCTATATATCTGTAACTTGCTTCATCTTTTACGTATGTATGCTTGCCATAAATCGAATTTATAACATCGATATACCTCTCTATAGAAAACTTAAGGCTAGCTGTGATTTTTGATTTAAGACAATTTCTAAGCCAATTTATTATCTCTTTTGAATAATAAATATATTTTATAGCATTATTTTTATAATCACCCTTGCTATTATCTGATACGCTCTCTCTATCTAAAGAAAGATACACAAAAATGATATCTTTAAGTTCATATTTACATTCATTACAAACATAACCTATGTACCCTTCCATTTGCTTATTTTGATCTCTTGCATAAATTTTATTTTCAACAATTATGCATTTTTTACCATTTTTTATACAAAGGTCCATATACCCATATTCTTGATTCCCTTCCTCTTTATTCACTTCAACACTGCTAATATCAAAATCATCAATGTTGCAAGCTTCTAAAAATTTACGTAAAAACTCATTGCCCAAATAGTGGTAACCGTTCGGATCCAATAATGAATGAATAAACCTTGTATGTTTAACTTCATCACTATTTTTATGAAGCGCCAAAAAGATATTGTAGTCTGATCTATCAGATTCATTTCTACGGCTATTTTCTATCTCTTTTTGTACATACTTATCCATGCCATTAAAAAAATTATTCACTTTATCTCTATCACAAAAATCATTCATCATATCTCCCTAAATTTAATTTACAGCACGTCAATTATACCCTTTTTGACTATCTCGATCGCCCATCCTTTATCTTTAAAAATCTCCAAAACGTCGGTAGCTGCGTGTAAAATTTCCGTTCTGGTTTTGGCTATTTCTACGGCTTTTACGGCGCACTCTTTTGCTAAATTTGGATCGACGTCTTTTAAGTAGCCGGCAACCTCCATATGTATAGAATCAGACAAGTTAAGTAGCTTTTTGCAAGCCGCGGCTAAAAGCGCCTTATCGCCAAGCTTTTTTATAATATCAAGCACGAAAAACGTTTCATCTGGATCAGGCAAGAGTTCTACGGCTTTAGCCAAAAGCTCTCTTGCGTAAATCTTATCTTTAAAATCATCCATAACATCGCATGCTATATAAGCATAATCGGCAGCGGTTTTGGCGTAAATTTCGCCATCTTTGAAAAGCTCTAAAATCCATCTTTTCTTGCCGAATTCTTCCGCCATATCATCTAAAACATCGTAGAATTTATAAAAGTCGCTCGTATTTCTTAACTCGCTTAGATATTCGTTTTTGCTTTTATGAGCTTTTGAAGCTACAACCTCTTTTTGCTCTTTTTGTTTTGGTTTTATTCCAAGTGCTTTTAGCTCGCTTTTGTCTTTTATGAAGGCGTGGGCATAACTTAGATGATAGTCGCATTTGTCCTTCTCTATACACTTTTTATAAAATTTATACGCAAACTCGTCATGGCCGCCTATTTGCTTTAACTCCAGCGCCATAGTGAGATAAAAATTCGCATTAAAATCGGTCGTATCTAGGGCGGTTTGCAAGAAATTTTCAGCCTTACGTCCGTTTAGAGCTTTTATCTCTATAAAATTTAGCATATTTACGTAGCAAAGACCGTCTTTTATGCTATTTTCTGCCATGGCTAAAAGCTCCTCACACCACTTTTTGACCCTTAGGGTTTTATGTATAGCTATCGCCAAAAACGAGTAGTCCATGCTGCTTTTGCAAAGGCTTTGCGCGATTTTATAAATTTTTATCGCCAGCCCCCTATTTTTGCTTTTAAAAAATACTGCGCGAGCTAAATCATCGTACTCGAAAAGATGATGATTTACTCTCAAGCAAAGCTTTGTGTGGTTTTGTAAAAGGTGGTCAAGTTCGTCCTGGCTTAAGTTTTTAGCCAAATTTACCAACAACGCACTGTCATCTATAATATAATCCGCATAATAAATCCTGCAATATCTGCAACACTTGTGAATCCGCTCGTAGTATCCTGATAAATTCATACTATATCCTTAAATTTTTGTGAAAAACCAAATTTGCTTTTAAAAAAACGTATATAATGCTCCTGCCTCAAATCACAATCCGTTTCGCCGTTTAAACCGTCGGCATGAGCCTTGGCTTTTAAGTAAAGCCGTGAGAAATCATAGCCCATAATCTTTTTTACAAGATTTAAATGACGCAGTATCCTTGCACAGTCGCTTGCAGCAGTAGCCCGGGACAAGGCATGAGAAAATAGCGTTTCATATAAAAGCCTTGAGCCTTTGCCGCCCCTATCTCTAAACTCGATAATCGCCGATATACACCACGAAAGGCTTTTATCAAAAAGCGCTACGTCAAAGAGCGTTTGCGCTAAATTTCTATCGCCACAAGCATCTATGTAAGCTAAATTTATCTCATCGCTGGAGTATAAAGTAAAAACCTGATCTACGTATTTTAGATAAAGATTTAAAATTTCATCGCTTACGCCTACTAGCCTAGCCGTATATAAACAAATTTTACGCCTATTTGCATAAACCCCGTAGTTTAAGATAGCTCTTTGACTTTGCGAGATAGCCGCCCAATTCTTTAGCCTTTCTTTATTTTGCTTTATCTCCGCTTCATTTAACTCGCTGGCTTTTTTAATCACTTGACAAACAAAATCCGTATCGTTAAAATCTGCGCTAAATTCATCATAAATAACTAAGCATTCACTACTGCTTTGCGCATACTCAAGCCAAATTTTATATAAATTTAACGTATCTGATAAGCCAAAAAACTTCCTAGCTCGTTTTAAGACCTTATGTTTATTTTTCACAGTTTTTATCGTATTTTCATAATCTTGTATGTTTTTCATAAATTTATCCACACTGATGTTTCAAAAATCTCTTTTTGTATAAAATTTCCATTAGTATCAAGAGTATAGGTTTTGTCTAGAAGACATAGTTTAAAGCCAGTTATCTCGCCAAAAACAGGTAGCGATTTCGTCTTTTGGTAATAGTCTTTAACGATTTTAGAGATTATATTTAGCTGCTCGTCTAATGTTTTAAAACATAGCTCATCTAAAAACGGCATTAGGCTAATATACCTTAGGTGCTGCGCCATAGCAAGGGCAAATATAGGCTCGCCTCTACGCTTAAAATTTGTATCTATGTAGATATATGAGCCTCTAAATTTCGCTCGCTCGTCGTAACGGATTTTTGCAGCATTAAGCTCATCTTCGATATTAAGCCCAAAGTACTCGCTAAGAGCCAAAATAAGCGTTTTTGAGCTATGCGACCAGTCAAAATGCCCCTTTGATATGAACTCATCTAAGCTATTTGCTCTTTGCAAATTCGCAAGAGCACTACTGAAGTTTTTCTCTCTTGCGTAGCCTAGTGTCTTTGAAAGCGCTTTTTTATCGCTATTTAGCGTTAGTTCTTTTATTTGTTCGTAGATCATTGATTATCCTTTTTTGATTTTCGCGCCGATACATTTTTTGCACGTTTTTAAATGCCTGTAGCCAAAAGCCACGCCTTGATTTTTTCGCTTAAAAGCTTATGCGTCTTTACGTCAAAAACTATTTTTGATTTTTTACTACAAATTTGTTCCACCTCCTTTACTATTTTTAATACTACTTCTAGCGGCATTTCGGGATTTGCCGTAAAATTTAAAGCTACGAATTTCGCTCTTTTTATCGGTAACTCCGCAATCTTTTGTAAAATTTCCTCTTTCGTAAAAGTACCGCTAAAGCCGATTAGCTCGCCTTTTGCATTTAAAACATTTTTTAAGTCTTTTAGGTCCATAACCGCCTTTCTTGATACCCTATACAAACAAGCTTCAAAAAATTTTAGGAAAAATGGCAAAAACCATCAAATTTCTTAAAATAGTGTTACGATTTTACTCATTTAGTATTAATTTGCCGGGTAGTTCCGGCAAAAACTCATTCAAAATTATCCTTTAAACCCCGCTATGCGGCCGTTATTTTCGATATTCTTATGTTTTATTTCCTCGTTTAGCCTATCTATAAATTCTCCTGCGCTTAAAATAGGACTAAATTTAGCCGATCTTGCTACCGTGGCGAAGTCCCCTGGCGTTAGAAATTTGATTTTTGCTACGCTATTTTTTGCCGTTTTATCTACGATTATACCTAGCGACTCGCACTCTTTTTGTAGTAGTTTGGCTGCCTGAGCACCGTCCATATAGCCAAACTCTACCTTCATATCAAAGCGCCTAATGCTAGCACTATCCAAACCTTCCATCAAATTCGTCGTGGCGATAAACACCCCATCAAAGCCCTCCATCTGCACTAGCATTTCATTTACCTGCGTTATCTCCCAGCTCCTTATAGCCTCATTCCTATCTTGCAAAAAGCTATCTATCTCGTCAAATACCAGCACGGCGTTTTGATCTTTGGCTTCTTTAAAAGCGTTTGCGATATTTTTCTCCGTGTTGCCCACGTAGCAGTCGATGAGATCGCTTGCTTTTTTGATGATTAGCTCGCTTTTTAGGCTTTTGGCGATAAATTTGGCATACGCGCTCTTGCCCGTGCCGGCCGGACCATAGAGGCAAAGCCTAGCATTTTTGCTCTCTTTTATGCCTTTTGCCAGTTCTTTTAAATTTGCGCTTGCGTTTATCAAACTCACGTCGTAGTTTTGCGGCAAATTTATCTCCTTGTTTTTATCTTTCTTGCCTTTCTTTTTAGCGGTAACGAAACCTTGCGCTTTTAGGCTACTTTTT
The DNA here is from genome assembly GCF_900573985.1 of Campylobacter showae. NCBI lineage: Bacteria > Pseudomonadati > Campylobacterota > Epsilonproteobacteria > Campylobacterales > Campylobacteraceae > Campylobacter > Campylobacter showae. The sequence continues at coordinate 84,740 of NZ_UWOK01000002.1, forward strand.
ATCAAATTTCTAAACGTTTTGTCTTTATTTTCACAGCTTAAATTTGAAATGACTTTTGTCGCGCCAGATATTAGCGCGGGCGTGATAGCTCTGTTTTTAGCTAACTTTTTGAGCAATTCCTCGCTTAATTGGCCGTTTGTGTAGCGTTTTAGTATTTCTAGTCGTTTAAATTTGGGCGGGATTTTAAACTCTATAACCATGTCAAAACGCCTGATATAGGCGTTATCTATCTCGTCTATATCGTTGGTTATCCAAAACGTCGGCACGCTGTTGCTCTCTAAAGTCGAGTTAAATAACGCCTTGGACATCCTTTCTGTACTTTTAAAAACATCCTCTATCTCGTCAAACATTATGATGTCGCACTCTTTATTTAAAACCTTGTCCGCAGTTTTTAGCGATAAAAATCGCTTTTCACCGCTATAGTTATCGTCTGTATATCGGCTTTTTGAGGCTATTTCGTAAAGATTTCTATTTAGCTCGGCGGCTATCATTTTGACAAACTCGGTTTTACCGGTGCCAGGAATTCCGTAAAGCAAAATATTTACGCCCTTATCCGCCTTTAAAATATGACTTTTTATAGCGGCTTCGTCTACTTTTATATGCCTAAAATCATCAAATTTGAGCGAAGATCTGCCGGCTTTAAAAAACGTCGATCTAAAAACCTCTAAAATGTCGCCCTGCCTGTTTAACATATCTGTGCTAAAGTAGATGTAAAAAAACTTAAATACGCAATCAAGCCTGATATCTTGCCTCTCGTTCATTTCTAGAATATTGCTTTGTCTTAGCTTTGATTCCGGGCGTAACTTTTCTTTTACGTCAGTAGCAGGTACGCCTATGATATAGCCCAAAACCTCGTAAAAAGCGATAATGTGCATATCTCCCAGATACCTACAAATGTCTTGGAGAGCTGCAAATTCATTTACGATTACGGCAAATTCTATGATTTTTCTGTCTACTTCATCTAAATTTAGCACCGCACACAAAGCATCCAAATTTCTATCTAAAGTCTCAATGCTGGTTATTTTTGATTTTTCAAGTTCGGCATGGAGATTTTTGAACCTGATTTTTGCTTCTGCCACAGATTCACCCTCTTGCAAGATGCCGTCGAACTTTTGAAAAAAACTATCTGGCATGCCGAATTTTTCGATCGCTCTTAGCGCCCAAAGTTTGATTTTATTTTCGATCTGGGGCGGTAGTAAAATATCATCCATAGCGACTCCTTTTTTTGGATGATTTTACTTGCATTTTAGGACATTTTGCGGTCCAAATTTGATAAATTTGGTTGCCGCTCTGTGGTTAAATTTCTATAATATTAAGCCCTAGGCTTGAGTTATATATCTTGCAGTTGCCGATTTTATCGACTCTTGATAGCGGATCATGCACGTGCCCGCAAAGGATGATTTTTGCTTTTAGCAGTCCGTGCTTTAGCGCCCTATAAAGCTCTTTATCGCCAAAATCCCTACCGCGCTCTATAGCCGTTTGCGTCCGAGTTGGCGGCATGTGCGTAAGCAGAATGTCGCACTCCGCAAAGTCCAAAATATCACTACAAAAATAAGGAACGCAACCAAATTTTATCCCTTCAATCGTCTTTATATCGCCGTCTGCGTAAATATTTGGCATCCTCATCCATGCGGCATCGCTAGAGCTGTCTACGTCGTGGTTGCCGCTACATACAAAGATCCGTCCTTTAAAATTTTCAAGCCACCGCCTAACCCACGCCTTTTGTCCTGCGACGTCTTTTTGGTTTTCATCTATCAGATCGCCGCTTATGCAGCAAACGTCAAATTCTAAATCTAAAATTTGATCAAATTTGGCCTTATCAAAGTGCAAATCACTTGCGTGCAAAATTTTCATCTCGTTTCCTTTTTTAGCGCATATCTGGACACGGTTTTGTCCGTTTTAAAATATATAATTTTATCAAATTTAACCAAAGGAGAAAGGACGATCAAATTTGACGTTCATTGCAGACTAAGCGAACTCCACGCTAAATTTAAAAGCGGCCTTGAAGTACCGACGGCATCCGTAAAGTCGCTAAAACTAGAGTTAAGCTCGGGCGACGAGATCTCGCTTTTAGCTATCGTCAAAGCGGTAAATTTGATAAAAGGCGAGCTAAAAACGGACGCCAAATTTAACTTCGTAAATCAGATTTCGCCGCTAGAAAACGGCAAAATATCGGCAAATTTTGCGCTCCTGGTTTAACCCAGGAGCATCCTTAATCCCTCAAGTCCTCCAGCCTTTATCGCCATGCCTCGATATGCGCTCACGTGAGTATCTACCGGATTTATGCGGATTAGATGAGCCATTTTAAATCTTTTGGCCATCCTTTCTCCAAAAATTCTGATCGTTGGTACAGCAAGCCCAGCTCCGATCTCGATTATGACTATGCGCGAGTTCATATTATGGCTAAGCCACGCATCGTACTTTTTGCGCTGCGCCCAAGCCCTTTTGTGGTTAAATTCGTGATCGTAAAACATAAGGATATTTGGGCGACTCACGCATCCGCACTCAGGGCAAACGGGCATCTTTGTAGCGACAAATTTTTCCTCGTCCACTTCGACGCTATTTTCGTCCATATTCCAGATATTTCCGTCATCGTTGTGTATACACTGGGCGTGATGTATGGAGCCGTGGATCTCGTAGATTTTATCTTTGTCAAACCCAGCCTTTTCAAAGTGCCCGTCGACGTTTGAAGTGTAGATAAAATAATTCCCATTTTTGGCTTCGCAAAGATTTTTTAGTAACGTAAAGCCCTCGTGAGGCTGGGTTTTGTTATAAAGCTTTAGCCTGTGTCCGTAAAACGCCCAGGCTAGCTCAGGGCTGCTAAAAAACCACTGCGGATTTGCCATTTCCGTAAAGCTTAAATTTTTATCCTTTAAAGGCGAATAGGCTTTCCAAAAGCCAAGATCGCCTCTAAAATCAGGCAGTCCGCTATCTACGCCCATGCCTGCTCCTGCCGTTATTATGACCGCCTGTGCGTTTGCGATGATCTCTTTTGCGCGGAGTGTTGTATCGTGTGCTAGCTCAAATTTGTCACTATCCATGTTGCCTCCTATGGTTTTAAATACCTAATAGGCATTATAGCCTGCAAAACGGACACTTTTTTGTCTATTTTGTTACTTTACGCAGTTTTTCCAAAACCTTAACCATAGCTAGAGTATCTAGCTTGCAGTATGCTAAAAGTGCCTTTTTAATCATGTCTTGCTCGTCTTTAGTTTTATGTTTTAGTTTTTGCGTATTCACTCATAGCCTCTCCGCCGTTATGTATAAGATCAAGACTAGAATATGCGCTCTCGAAACTAGGAACTATGGCTGGCAACACCTTCTTGATGGATGAACTTCCGCACATTTTTGGGTGATAATAAAATTTCTTTGCAAACGGGATTTCAAGGTCTTTGATGTTGCTATGTATATTCATAAGATGAGATGATAATTGCGGAAACAGTGTGGCCAAATTCTGTATCACTCCCTTTTCAAAACTAGCATGATAGGCTAGCACGCAGGCATCTTGTGGAATAAATTTGATCAAATTTAGCGCCAGCTCATATCTAGGATCGGCTCTGACCTCGGCTAAAAACTCAAAATGCTCTAAATTTCCTTTGCCATAATCTTTGTGAATAGAAAACTGAAAAGGTATCTGCTCATACGGACTAAGGCCTATAAACTCGGGCACAGCCTGCTGAAAGGTCTCAAAGTCAAGATGATAGAGCGGATAGCTAAGCGTGTCCAAAAACTCCTTAATCGCTACTTTATCAATAAATTCCTTCCCATTAATTTGGGCTTTTATTTGTACTTGCTGATTTGTGTTAAAGGCGTATATATCTTTGATGTCCGCAATATTCACTATCCCATCTTGATAAAGCTTGGTCGCTTTTTGCTTACTGATCTTTGCGATATTAAAAACAGAAGTCCCATCAGGTATATTTCTTTGTTCATGCCAGCAGTAATTCATTCTGTCACACTCATAAGGCTTAAAACAATGTACCCCTATATCTAAATTTGGCTCAACGTCATCGCCTATAGTCCTTTTTAGCTTTTTGATGTTTTCAGCTACTTTGCTTTGCATAGATACAATTCGATCCGTTACATCATTTATAACAAATAGCTTATCAAGCTCTAGTTTCTCGCCGCGAATGTATTGATTATTTAGATGTATCACATTAACGCGCTCCACCTCATACCCCAGTGAGCTAATGACATAGTACTGGATGCTCACGTCATCTATATAGACATCGGACAAGCTCGTGCTGCTTTTTACTTCATTTATAATGAGCTTTCCATCAACGACCTGCAAGATATCTACCATAACCAAAATTTCATCAAAACAAAATGTCGCCTCAAATATTGCTTTTTCGCCGTTTTTGATAAAATTCTCAGTTTGGGCTATCTTTTCATCAAAGCTGCTACCATCAAATTTTATCCTTTTGCCACCGCCAAATAGCTCACAGGCAAGCTCTCCGACTATGTTTCCGGTCTCAAATACGGCAGGATCCGTATTTTGTTCCAAAACATCAGGCTTATACTTTTTAAGCCAAAGCGACTTTGGACACTGAAGGCCTCGTACGTAGAGGGATTTTGATAAAAATTTATTGCTCATTTTTCTGCCTTTATCAAGGATTTATTATGCTTTTTTTAAACTCTATTTAAATAAAATAGCTTTGGTTTATAATTTTAGCATAAAAAATGGACATTAAATGTCTATAAAAAGGTGTATAATTTCAAATAATTAAAAACCGGACGCAGTCATACGTTCGAAAATAAATTTTAAAAGGAAATAAAAATGGCTTTACGGTTAGAGATTTCAGGCGTGGCACATGAAGTGCAGTTAACTGGATTTAACAGAGATGAATTTGATAATGCCATCAGGAAGCTATCATCCCAAGAAGGCTCTTTCTCCGAACTTTTTGTAAACGAGCAAGAATGGGGTGGAGAAGAAATAAATCATGATTATTGCATAGACAATATTAATAAAGATGTAACAATCACATTAATAGATGAGGACGATGAAAGTGATGAGCTAGAATGCTCTACTGGAGTTCTACGCAAAATAGAATGTCTTGAAAACTATGATAATAGTATCTTTGATAACCATTCACACTTTATATTTCTGTATTCTACTGAAGAAGGCTTTAGGGAATCCTATACTTTACCAGAGTGCATAACAAAGGATAGCTTTGATATAAGTAATATTTTTTATCTAGTACCGAAAATTAATCTCAAAGCAGACGAAGACTGTGTTACAGAGGATGCAATAAAATCAGGAGCATTGTTTTATATCGATGCCAATCAGAGGTATGAATTTATAAAGAAAAATATCAAAAAAGTCAAACAACTAGACGATAGAAGCGATTTTAGCCTAGATGACGATTATGACGACGACACTTGGGAAGAGATCATTGCAGATCTAATGGTGGAATACGATGACTGCTTAGATGAATACAGGCTTGAATACAATGAAGATCAGCAGTCTGACAATATGAGCATAACTGCAATCTCCATTGACAATAATGGCGATGTTGTTGATAAATACTCACTTTAAACCAAAAGCATATCTTTCTTTTTTGTGAAGGTATGCATAATATTTTTTACTTTAACTAAGGGAATTTTTATGGAGTTTAATGATTATAAAGAGGCATATTTGAAATACAAGGAAAAGTTTTTCGAAGATAAGATGTCAATTTTTTACTGACAATGTGAAATTCTTGGTAGATAATTTCATAGAAAGAGAGATACTAGCGATAAAGATTTTGATGAAAAGATAAAAGAACAGCTAAAAGATGCTAGCGATGATGTGATAGACCTTATGGCAAATATTATTTGGCTTTGGAAATTACCACCCATAAAAGCAGATAGAGAGGGTAGCGTTGAGACTTTTTTCAAAAATTTCAATAAAGAAGTATTAATAAACGGCAGTTCTAATTCATTTCTAGAAAATTTTGACGGATTTGCTAAAAGCAGGCAAAATACTACGACCAACAAGCTAAACTCATCGCTTTTTACTCCACTAAACCTGTTGATTCTATCTCAAGTTAAAAGTATAAAACCTTGATTGATCATAGCATCTAATTGTTTTGGGTTTTACTGGCGCAAAGAGAAGTAAAATCGCTAAATTACTCATGCAGGGATTTTTCATCCCTGCTATATTAGTACGATAAAAATTTTACCTATCTTGAAGACTTTTTATACTGGACCAATGTGATCTGGCACCACGCGTTTTATCTTGCGAAACAGCGTTATTTATTTAAGAACTTAACTAATTCATCTTTAAAATGATCATCATCATACTCTTCGCCTAGCGCATCATATGTTAGCTCGAAAGACACATTGCCAACATACGCATTTACTCTTGATGTATAAGAAGTCGGTTTTTTGGTAGAAACTTCAATATTTAGATATACCGGCAAAAAAGAGCCTTGCTGATCAAAATTATTTCTAGTAATAACACATTTTTCGTTTAAATATGCATTGCAAAATTCTAAAAACTTAGATCCCAATTCGTCTGCTAGCTCCCTTTGTGTGTTAGCTAAATCTATAAACTGCTCAATTATTGGAGCTGTTTTAACAACTTTTTTCTTTGCCATTTTTTCTCCTTTGTTTTAAAATGTTTAAACTTTTTTATTTCTTTGTCTAAATAACTTTTTGTAAAAATATACGTGTTTTTTGGCTAGATAAAAATGTCCATTTTTTAGATTTTTAAATTTAAGCCACAAAGCAACCCTACTTTGTTTTTAATTTGGTTATGCTCCTCTGAAGCCTTGCCCATTCTGCTTTTAGCTGCCACTCTTTTGCTATCACGCTCTAAAAATAAGCCCCCCTGCTCCTTTGTAATAAACTCGTCTAGGCTATTCCAAATTTGCAAGTGCTCTTGTTAAACATGGCCAAGTGCCTTTTTATAGCTGTTTTGTGTTAATTTTTGAGCTGCTTGCAAAATCACTAATTATCCTTTTTTTATTTTTATCGCCGATACATTTTTTGCAATATGTGAAATTATAATGAATAAATCGGACAAAAAATAGTCCTTATGTGCTAGTAGAATTTGTCAAAATCACAATAAATTCTTAAAATTTAGGAAAAACAGTGAAGCCGACTATTCTTATTTCCAATCTTTTAATCAAAAACTACGTCAAAATCACCGATGCTTTGTGCTCTATCCTTGATAAATACGATATAAAATGCGAAATTTTAGAAACTAAAGACATTTGGATGAGGGACTTTATGCCGTTTTTGCTTGATGATGGGCGCATTGCATCTTACGTTTACGATCCGGACTATCTAAAAAGCGATAAGTATAACCACCTAAGAACCAAAATCCGATATACAAGCAACCATATAGACTTAGTTATAGACGGCGGAAATTTCGTAAGGCATAAAAATAAAGCCATAATGACCGATAAAATTTTTAGAGAAAATCCATCAAAAACAAAAGCCGAGATCATGGAGACTATAAAGCAAAAATGCGCGCTAAATGAGCTCATCATCATACCAAGGCAGCCATACGATATGCTAGGGCACGGCGACGGCATGGTGAGATGGATAGATGAAAACAGCGTGCTTGTCAATGATTTTTCAAACGAGAGCAAGAGTTTTAATGATAGGCTCGTAAGGGTCCTTAAAAAACATGGCTTAAAGATCAAACTTATGAAGTATGGCGAGGGCTTTTTTAGTAAAAAGAGAGATTGGGGCGCTTACCTAAATTTTATTAAAATAAACGGTCTTTTGATAGTGCCAGTATATGGGACAGATGACGACTATGTCGCGATAGAGCAGATCAAGAAAATTTATGGCGGTTACAAAGTAGAGACGATAAATTTAAGCGAGATCATAGAGCTTGGCGGAGCGCTACACTGCATAACGGCGGAGAAATTTGGGCGGTAGAGTTACCGCCTTAATTACTTCTCTATATCTGGCTCCATGTTTTTATCAAAGCCAGTTTTCCAAATTTCAGAGTCACTGTCGAATTTGACTTCCTTTTTTGGGTCCAGTTTTTTTAAGTAATCATTCCAAAATTTATTTATACCTTCAGCGATAGGCTTAAAATCGCGTGCTGACAAAAAATCACTTTTTGCATTATTGCAAATGTAGCAAGCTAGGGCGCAATTTTCTTTTGTATACTCATTTTCGCCATCCGTCGTTTTTATACGCTCTACTTCCAAAAATTTTCCTCTTGGTCTGGCTTTTTTATATTGGGTATTTTCTTTTTTAAAATATTCTTTTAAATCAACTTCTTCAACTCCGCAATAACAGCATTTTTTCTCTTGATTACTATACCAATTAAAAAAATTTGCCATTCCTTTAAATCCATCCAGTCTTGTATTCTTAGTACTTTTTGCAGCTTTTTCGGATTTTGATAGAGCTTTCCAGCTATTAAAAAACCCTTCTTTTATCTTTAGTGCCTTTTCGGATTTTAAATCATCTACTGTCAATGTATATCTGCTATTTTTTATATTTTTACGTATATCATAAAAAGTTTTTTCTAATCTATAAATTTTTGAATTTTCTATATCAAAACATCCAAAGATGATCTTATTCATTTTCTCTACTCCGCCAAAAACACTTTTCACATCTATGTTTGCCATATCCTGTTCCTTTTCAATAGGAAAAGAAAAATTATACTTTCCGTCTTTAGTTTTTTCAGCGCTTTTTACGAATAAATGCTCGCTTTCGACATAGAACCAATCTAAATTCTTTTTGTTATTTTTTTGATAAATATCGACAAGTTTAAAATCATCTTTAGAAAAATCCAAATTATTGTAGTTAAGTAAAATTTGGGCTCTCGTTGCAAGAGAAATTTCTTTCCAATCCTCTTTTTGTATATCATTTTGCGCCATCTTCTCTCCTTCATAGATTTTTGCCATTATACCAAAAAACGCAGACACAAAATGTCCAATCTAATCGGCTACAATATACCATAAATTCACACAAGGATACGACATGAAAAAATACGCGAAAATACACATAAAAACTGCAAAAACATATGCAATGGCGATAAAGGAAGCTGGACCACAAGAGATAGATTATAAAGCGTTGGAATCAAGTAGCGATCCGCTAGAAAAGTTAAATTTTACTCAGGAAAATACGCTACTATTACCAATCCTAGATAACATCTATATCGGCAAAACTCAGCATTCAAATACGAGGGGTCTGTATACTTATGATATTTTTGTGGAGATTTACGAAAATGGCATACAAAAAGACGCTAAGCATTTTTACGGTCACGAGGCAAATAATTTTTGTTATGATACGTTTTTTCCAAATGAATTTTTAAAATCTAAAAACAACGATCAATCTTCCATAGTCAAACTCGATGAGATAGGCGCTAGCGAAACATTTTATGAATTTGAACTTGAGCCAAAAGAAAAATTTGATATAAAAAATTTGTTTATTTCAAACATGCCTTTGAGCGTTTTAGAGCTTGATGGCGAATGCGCTTTAAAAGGAGTGTACTACGTAAAAAACCTAGCCGACTACATACAAAAGCTACATTTAAACGAAATACTCGTAGATACCGTAAATTTTGAGGATAGATTATTTTGCGAAATTAGTGAACATGATTTATTTCAAAGAGCCGCCAAAAGAAATAATTTCATAAAAGAGCTAGAAAAAATCGAACTAAAGCAGATAAATATAAAAACAAAAACGAGCATTAACCAAAGGTATATTATTTTTATGACTAACGGCTTTTTAGTGGAAAAATACATCAAAAAGGACTATAACAATGGCGTAGATATCTGTATAGAAGGCTTTGGAGCGCGGTATTTTGAGTTTGGAAGTATCAAAAAAGACAATATCGATATGATAGGCAATATATCTAAAGGCAAGTATTATAATATTTTTGGGTGTTACGAAGACAAGATGTTGTGCGTTTATCCGAGTAATGCAAAATTTTTAATAGAAGATAAGCAGATAAAAGATTGGGAGAGGCTGATTTTTAGGATCCCGATTAATGACTTACCAGATAACGATCACATGCTATACACAAGGAGATCGAAAGAAGAAATAGTAAAGATAGCCTTTAATATCCCACTAGACCGAGATAATTTTGCATTAGATGATTTATATATAATTGTTTATAGTTTGCCCATAAAAGATGACTTTAATATAATCGGAGGTTTTTACCATATACCTAAAGCCATAGCAAAACACATAATGGACGTATGTGGTAAGCAAGGAGAGCTAAGGGATCATATAGAGGAAATTTTTAAAGAGATTGAGAAAAATTGGAGCAAGAAGCATTACTTTGGGGTTGGTCAACATACCACTATTGAATATTTAGATAATCTTTTTAATGCCCTTAAAATAAATACCATATGCGACAAAATAGAACCAGATGAGTATGATGTAAAAATATATGACGGCGATATGAATGTTGCAAAAAAAATAAAACTTTAGTTTTTGTTAAAAACCCATAAAGTGACCTCATATGCCTAATTGTATAAATTCTCTTGTCACTTTAATCAAATCACCATTTCTACTCTTAGAGTTTTAAATATACGGTAAGCTTGTTGGTACGTTGATTTGTTTGCTTATATGATTTACGGTTTTATATATTTTGTACACAAATAAATATACCAAAATATGCTTACCTCCCCTACATTAACTATTTAATTATCTTCTAAAATTTCGCAAAGTAGCCATCCAAACGGCTGTTTATTTATAAGCCATATAGTAGTTTCCTCGCCTCCAAAAGATGGTTTTTGCCCTTTACCCTTCATTATTTTTATCTTTCTCACGCCATCTACCGTAACAGCCCTTGCGCCACTATGTTTACCAACTCTCAATAAAAATTGATTGTCTGAGAGTTTTAAATTTTCATATTTTTCAATAAACTTTTCAGATAGTGCTTCCCGCGTAAATTCATCTGTTTTATAGCTAAATTGAGAGGTAAATATCGGCATATAGTGAGAGTTGCAAGCTGCTATTAGCTCTTTTATATTAAATTTACCATTTTCTATCGTAAATACCGTCTCAAATTCACTTTTTGAATTTATTGCCTCATATCGCACTTTCACACCTTTACCACCATCGTCATCCTTGGAGGCCCTATTTCTTCTTATATTTACCGCATCGGCGACAAATGTGTGCGACTGTATAACATTACTATCAGCAACCGAGAAATTACTAAAATATTCTTTTGTGTCATAATTTCTTGCTTTTTTATAAAGCATTTCGCCGAAGGCTGTCGTTATTGCACCTTTTAAAGAGCTACCAGGGATTATAGCTTTTTTAAGATTTGGAGATATAAATGTTTTTTCGATGATAAGATGATTTATAACTTTTTTACCACCACCTTCTTTTTGTACTGCCCTGCCTATTTTTTCCCTATATTCCTTTGCTACTTTTGGGGATACTAAAATCTTTTGAAAAGATTTTTTCTTAGCCAAGGCACTTTTGTCTTTTATAAATTTCTGCAATGCAAACAATGCTTCTCCAGACAAATTTGAAACTATTTTTCCGAATTCCTCTTTAGACTTATCATCAAGTCCTTTAACAAATTCAAATTCATCAAAAACATACATATAATCCTTGCCGTCTTTTGGATCCACATCTATGACATAATTCATAGGTTCATAGGCCTCGCCGGTGCCTATATGTATCGGGCTTATAGGTTTTAGTTTTATCTTATAGTTTTTAGTTTCATTGCGCATTTTTTATCTCCGTGGCTATTAGTATGCTATATCCTTGGTGTACCGTGTTTGCATTTACAGAGTGCCCGCTTATAGCTTTTCCTAGATACTCTTTTTCACAAATTTCATCATATACTACCACGCTACTGCTATCAGCCATTAGAATAGGACTTTTAAAAGGATTCGTGTTTGCAAGCCCTCCGCCATGTTTGCCAAATCTCGTAAACGGCTCATAGAAAAACTCTTTTAAATTTTCATCATCTATTACAACAGGGCTAAGCGTCATAAAAGCATTTGAGCTCTTTTTGATAGCTACTTTTTCAAAAGTACTATACTCAAACGCTCCTTTGCCTATGCTAGCTCTCTTGCCGTAGCCGCTCTTAGATACAACATCAAGCGCTTTTTCTAGCTCATCAAGCTTAAATCTATCATCTAGCAAAAAGTAGATATCTTGCTTGCTAAATTTCATCTCCACCAAAGCATATGGCGCAAATTTACCGCTGTCATCGGTTGTAAACGTGAGATAGTTTATGGAGTTTTTGATCGTTGCATTCTTTGTTAGCTCATAGCCGATCTCACCACTTGTCTTAGCGTTTTTGAAATTTCCGCTTTGCAGATCCTCTATGCTAAGCCAAATTTTCTTTCTATTTTCTTTTTTTAGATCCAAATTTTCGCCCAAAAGGTGACTTGGCATGCTAGGCTTTGGCAGATATCCGCTAGCAAAACCATCAGAGACTATCAAAAACGGCTCTTTGTCGTAGATGTTTAGTAGCTCGTTTAGTCTATCTTCTCCGAGTACATATCTGATCGCCCAGCAAATTTGCCCAAACAAGGTATCGCCTTTTAACGGCGTAGTAAAATTTGACTTAGGCGTTATGGCAGTTTTATAAAGCGTCATTATTCCCACTCCCACTCGAATTTAACCCTTCCGTAACCTCTTGAGCCGCTACCGCCTAGATAATCGTTTTCTATTAGCTTAAGTCCGCTCTCAACCATCTGTTTTAGCTCGTTTTCGTTGTCGTTATAAGGCTCTTTTTCATCAAAAACTTTTAGTCTGATAACTAGATCAAATTTTACTCCAGCCGGCACGCGCTCGATCTGGCGCGGGTGCTCAGCAGTTCCGCTTTCTCTGTTGATCACATTTTCATATTTTGCTTCGCTTAGTTTTAGACCTTCGCTCTCTTTAGATAACACGCAATCACCCACGCTTATTCTAGTAATGCCAAATTTATTCTCTTTATCGCCAAAAATTTTTAGTAAATTTTGTGCCGATTTTTTATCTGGATCTGGGACTTTTTCTAAAATTTTAGAGTTAAAAACCTCTCCTTCGCCATAACTAACTAGCCTATTATTCCATTCTAGCAAGCTTCTCATTTTGCCTTTTAGCGAGCTTCCAGGGATGTAGGGCTTATTTGTGTTTATATCTTTTATCACTTGCGAGTCTATACCACCTATCTTCATAGTATCATCGCCGCCACCTATATGAAGTCCGCTTAAAAGCTCTATTTGTCCCTTTAAAGTTAAAATTTTCATATTCTCTCCTTATTTTTTAGAAAAGCCGATAACGGCCTCAAAAAAGAGTTTAAATACCCTTAGATCATCTTTTGTTGCCACCTGAGCCACACATTTGTTTATCATCTCAACGAATTCATTACTAGAATGTTTTCTGGCGTTTGAATAAGCCGCCTTTGAATTTAGCATCTTTACAAACGGCAAAATTTCGCTAAAGTCTTCGGTGTTTGATTTTTGCTCTAACTCTATGACATAGTCATAAAATGCTCTCATTTGCGTAGCTTTTGTTCCCGATATTTTTTCAGCAACCGTTTTTGCCGTTACATCAAACAAATTTGGATCTTTTTTGTAGTCTAAAACGATTAGCGGCAAAGAGTTTGCTTGCTGTTTATTGCCGGCATTATAGTTACCACCGCCATTTCTGTATCCATTCATCGCTCTCTCCTTTTATATATGTATTCACAAATAGCCATTTTGCTCTCCTTGGGATTATTTTCTATCACATTATTTAGCATAAGAAGTAGCTCATTCATATCGCCACCCCCTTGTTTGCCCTGCATATTTCTAGTAAAGCTATAACTTAGCTTTGACTTCCATATTGTATTTCTTACGTCCTCGCATACATTTTTGCTCATCTCGCAAAGCTCAAGCAGCCTATACAAAAACGCTGTGTTGTCTATATTAAATTTCACAAACTCATCTAAAATTTTACTTCTGACGCTTAAATAGCTATCCCATTTAGCGGTTTCGCCAAAGATACTGATCGCGTCTTTATCCTTCATCTCTTTTGAGCTCTCTAGCCACTTTTCGCTAGTTTGTGCCAGAAAGCTTATCGGCGTAGATGGTTTTGCCAAAATGATGCCAAAAGATATGCTTAAGCCTTTTGTCTTTACAAATTTCATAAACTCTTGCCTTACAAAAAGAGCAAGTTCTATCATCTGATCGTAGCTTCCAACTATCAGCAGATCATCTCCGCCGGCAAAGACCGTATAGCTATTTTCAAATTTTTCTTTCATCTTTCGTGGCACGTATAGAGAGAAAAAGTTATTTATCCCCTTTGAAAATGTGTCAAAATTTGCAAAACTTTGCGTAACGTCGCTATGTTTTATGAAATTTCCCATATTATCCACGTCGGCTTTTATCACAGCGATCGCGTTATCTCCGCGCGATTTTTTAGCCAGATCTTCAAAATCCACTATCTCGCCCGCCTCTTTTGCGACGTATGATCTTATATTTTCCATTATCTCAAGATCAACGTCCATAAAGTCTATGCCTATAGCTTTACTATTTATCTTTTTGCTATCGCTAGCTAGCCTCTCGCCAAGACGCACAAAGGCACTGCAAATTTCGCATTTATCGTTATCATGTGCTATTTTTCTTATGTTGCAAATTCTGCAAAGAGTTTGATTTGTTATGCCCTTATCATATGAAAGCACCGGCTCTTGCTCTTTTAAATTTAGCTTTTTAAATTTCTCTAGCTCAACAGCCTTGCTGATCTTATCTCTTAGCTCTTTGTATCGCCCAGGCTCTGCAAAGTCTGCTCTCCCACACTCCACGCAAGATAGACCAACGCCGCTAACGCCAAAGAATTTTTTTATAAAGTAAGTATTTACGACGCCTTTTATCTCGTTAAAAACCGCTTGGTCAAATTTAGGCGATAATATCTCAAATTTACCGGCTGTGCATGATAAAATGCATTTTTCATCTATGCCAAATTTTTGGCATATAAATTTAGCCAAGACCGCCATAAAAAGCTCGCAAAATGCGGATTTCGCCCTTAGCACTTTAGCCGCGTTTTTTGAGCCGAGATTATCAAATATAAATTTTTGTATCCCGTAAAAGTCCCCGCCGATCAAAAACATCCTATCTTGTAATATCTCATCTATACTCTTAGAGTCTTGCTCCAAATTCGCGAAATCATCGTTAAAATAACTGCTAAATTTACTCATTCATATCCTCCGTTTCTATTTTTCCTAGTCCAAAAACAGTTTGCTTCCCTGCGCCTATTATCTCGCCTAGCTTTAGTAGCTCCATGCACTCTTTGCTAACGCCTTTTATCTCCAAAGAGCCTACTAGTCCGCCAAAATTCATAGTAGTATTTTGCCTATTACTACGCCTAGTTAGCTCCACGTATCTTAGATCCTTTTTGGTTATTTCGCCTTTTACTTCAAATGGCAACGCCTCATGATCTTGTCCAAAGAGGCTTAGCCTTCTTTGGTAGATGGAGTTTAATATCTCTTTTAGACTTATATTGTCATTTTTTAAAAAAACATTCTCTTTTTTTATCCTTAGCGGTGTTACAAATTTGACCTTAACGTCGCCACTACAGCCATCAAAGCTAAATTCTTTCACATAATCTCTAGGCAAGCTTATCTTATCGTCCTTTAGGCATGCGCTACCATTTACATACATATCAAATTTCTCGTATTTGACCCTATCTTTGCCAAGACCATATCTTTTTAGCATCATATATGCCGCAGAGGCTATATACGGCAGTTTTTCGCACGCATTTCCTAGCAGAACTATACCAAAATCGTAAATTTCAGCGCCTAGCTCAAAATCGAGTCTATATCTATGGTAGCTATTTTTCTTTTCATAAAAGTCGTAGTATAAGCAGCTCTCATTTGCAAAGCACTCGCCACACTTGTATGACGGGTTTATACAGCTCACGCTTTTTAGCGCATAACCAAAAGCTCCTCTCACCTGTGAACCGATAAAAAACGGCGGATTTTGCGGCGATCTAAACAGCACTCTAAGCTCGGTATATCTCATCTGCGCCACCTATTTTCACATACTCAAAAAGCTTGCACTTCACGCTCTCTTTTGCGCCATTTTTCGTATTTGTTTTTATGAAATTTTTAAGATTGGATATAAATTTATTGAGATCTGGTAGTTCTAACGGCATGTCAAAACCATTCCTTGCAGCCCTTAGCTCGCGAGAAAATATCAAAATCATACTAGTTTCGTTATTCACTTTACCGCTCAATTTTTAATTTCTGTTATTATACATAAATTAAAAATAAATGTTTATTATTTTTAAGCTTTTTGCTTAAAAATTATTATTTTTTACATTTTTACGCACGCCCATATCTGTTTTATTTAAATTTTTAATTTGCAAACTTATTTAAGATGATAAATGCCTATTTTAGAGGTTCCTTTACTTGTTATTATTAATTTTATGAAGTTGGTATTTTTTAAATACCGCAATTTAAACAAATTTGACCAATCTAAGGGACGAAAATGCTATAATGGCAGCAAAAGGTGTAAACAGCGGAAATACCGATCAGCTCGATAAGCATTGAAGGCAAAATGGCAGGCATGATATGACATAGCCAAACATAAAGTCGCCGCCAAACTAAAAATTTATCGCCAGATATCTATACGAGCATTTAGAAATCGGCAGACTATTCTTAACAGCGATGTAAAATCTATTCAAAAGGTCACACATGAGACTTTTTAACGGAAATAAACAGATTTCTTTAAGCATATATGAACTAAAAGAAAATAGCAATTTAGCAAAATTTACCACACATATAGATAATAGAAAAACTCTACCTATTTAAAGGCGGGCATCAATATGTTTACCAAAACCTTAGAACAGATATTTACCAAAAACGCTTTAAGCTCCGCCTTTGACGAAATTTCTGCAAATTCTCTGGGCTTAGACGAGATCTCATATGCAGACTTTAAGAAAAATTTTGGCCAAAACGCAATCTATCTCATGCGTTCATTAATAAACGGCACCTACACGCCAGAGCCGCTAAGAAAGATAAACATCCCCAAAGAAAATCGTAGCGGAGTAAGACCCATAGGCATATCCTCCATAAAAGATAAGTTGATTCAAAGAGTTTTATACTCGGAGTTAAATCCATATTTTGACGAAACGTTTTTATCAAATTCCTATGCCTATCGTCCAAATAAATCGACTTACAAAGCCATAAATAGAGCTAGTAATTTCATAAACGAGGGCTACTGCTGGATACTAAAAGCCGACGTAAAAGACTTTTTCGAGTCGATAGACCACTCAAAGCTACTACAAATTTTACAAAAACATATAAAAGACGCAAAGATCACAAACCTTATCTCGCTCTTTTTAAAAACCGGCGGATTTTTAAAGCGCGATTTTAAAGAGCATAAAATCGGCGTGAACCAAGGCGATATCCTATCTCCTATGCTATCAAACATCTATCTTGATTTGATGGATAGATTTATAAACAAGACCACGGATAAATTTGTCAGATATGCGGACGATTTTATCGTGTGCTTTGCAGAAAAAGACGAAGCGACCGAATTTGAGCAAAAACTAGATGACTTTTTAAAACTACTAAATCTATCTCTCAACAAAGAAAAAACAAAAGTCGTAAACATAAACGACGGTTTTGTCTTCCTAGGCGTTCGTTTCTTTGGTAAAAACCGCTGTGTAGATAACGACAAAATTCAAAAGATCATCTCAAATTTACACTCCGCAAGCAAAGAAAAATCAAATTTTATCGACTATATCGATGAGATAAACGCCATCTTGCTTACGCTTAAAAACTACTATCTAAAGATCATACCGCCAAACTCGCCGCAGATAACGCAGATAAAAGAGCATCTCATAGACTCTTTAGCCCAAAAGATCGCCCTATACAAACAAAACAAAAGCATAAATTCAAAAAAAGAGTTCACCCTCTATCTTGAAAAGATCGACTTTGGAGTATTATTTGGTCAAAACGAGATAAAAGACAAGATAACCCTAGCCATAACAAAAGGCTATGACAAATATCTATCTCAAAAAAGCTACAACAACGACTCCCGCAAGATAAACCAAAAGCGAAATTTCTACGCAACCAAGATCGCTTCGGATTCTACGCTTCATATCAATCAGATCGGAGTCCATCTAGGTCTTAGCAAAAACAAATTTGTCATAAAACAATACGGCAAAATTTACAAAGAATTTCCCATCTCTAAAATTTCACGCATCATCGTTGATAGCGAACACATCTCGTTATCTTCTGCGGCGATCTGGCGCTGCGCAAGAGAAAAAATCCATATCGACTTTATAGACAAACACTACGTCCCATACGCCACTTTGCTAGCTTACAACAGCGTCTCTACTCAGACTACGCACAAGCAAGCCATGCTCCTAAACACGCCGGCCCAGCTATATCTCGCCACCTCTTTTGTCGAGGCAAAGATAAAAAACCAAACCAACTACCTAAAGTACCTAAACAAATACCACAAATCCCTAATCCAAAACATCCAAAAACTAGAAAATATCCTAGTAAGAAAGCTAAAATACGCCAAAAACGCAAACGAGCTCATGGGGTTTGAGGGCTCGGCTGCGGCCATTTACTGGGACGGCATAAAGAGCATATTACCGCTAGAATTTGAAAAGCGCATAACATTTGGCGCCAAAGATATCGTAAATTCATCGCTAAACTACGCCTACGCCATACTCTACTCCAAAGTCCAAGAGTGCCTATATCTAGCAGGGCTTAGCCTACATATCTCATTTTTGCATGCGCTTGACAGCACAAAGCCGACCCTAGTTTTTGATATGATAGAGCAGTTTAGGACTTTTATGGTAGATAGAGTCATAGTCTCGATGCTAAACAAAGACGAACCAATCGCACTAAACAAAGAAGGGCTTCTCACCGACGCTTCTAAAAAGCTCATAGCCCAAAACATGAAAGAAAAACTCGGAAGCTACACCATGTGGAAAAAAGAGTCTTGCAAATGCGAAAACATAATCATGCAAGAGTGCTACGACCTAGCTCGCTTCATAAACGGCGATAGCAAAAGCTATAAGCCTTTTGTAGGAAAATTCTAATGAAATTCGTCATCGCCTACGACATACAAAACGACAAAAACCGCAAAAAGCTCTCCGATATCCTAGAAGGTATCGGATATCGCGTAAATTTTAGCGTCTTTGAGTGTGAGATAAATGAAACCAAGCTTAAAAAGCTGATCAAAGACGCCAAGCCTTTGCTAGATGTCAAAACCGATAGCCTAAGATTTTACAGACTATGCGAAAACTGTGTCGGCAAAAGTTTTGAGCTTTGCAACAAACCAGCCATCTTTGAGATGCAAGAACTCTTTGTCTAGCTTATACCATTCTTATGTTTTCTCTCCAAATTTAGATTTGCGAACTTTTTTAGCTTAAATTTGCCACTTTTTGGTTAGAATCTCGCCAAATAAGTTCGCAAATGTCTATATTTTAAAATATACTCTTCTACATTTGCGAACTTTTAGTTGTGCTTAAGTTTAGGATAACGTATTTTAGGCTATTGCGAAACTTATATATCGCTTAGAGTTCGCAAACCTATAAAATTTGAAAATTTTAAAAGAGATTTGCGAACTTTTTTAAGATGACAAATGCCTAAATTTGGGGGTTCTTTAACTTATCATTGTTAAATTTGCCAAGTTAGTATTTTTTAATACCTATACATTTGCGAACTTTTTTGAGATTTTTGCGAATTTTAGGTGTTTTAAAAGATGTTTTCTTAAATAAATTTGTTAGTTTTTATTTTGCGAGAATAGTCTTTTAGGCTATTTGAACAAATTTGACCCGATCTAGGGGATTGAAACGGGACAAAGCCTCATAATAGCACGGCGCAAAGCACCATTTGAACAAATTTGACCCGATCTAGGGGATTGAAACGTTGTAACCCTGCGTTGCAAGCTTTTCAGCTTGTTCGTATTTGAACAAATTTGACCCGATCTAGGGGATTGAAACGGTGTTAAGGAAATTTTCCCTAGCACCCTCAAGTAAGTCGCATTTGAACAAATTTGACCCGATCTAGGGGATTGAAACTTTCTTTCCTCGGGAAGAGAGTCAACGATCTCTTCCAATTTGAACAAATTTGACCCGATCTAGGGGATTGAAACCTTACTCTCTTTCTCTTCTGGAAGAGACTTTACTACCTATTTGAACAAATTTGACCCGATCTAGGGGATTGAAACAGTATGACTTGCACTCGCATGAACGACGTTCATGGTAGCAAGCAAAATTTGAACAAATTTGACCCGATCTAGGGGATTGAAACTGGTCCTGTTACCAACCAAAGTATGGTTGGAAGAAATATAATTTGAACAAATTTGACCCGATCTAGGGGATTGAAACTTCTTTCGAAAGGACCTTCCTTCCTTTCGGAGGGAAGCATTTGAACAAATTTGACCCGATCTAGGGGATTGAAACGACTTCATCGTCATCAGCTCCTTCTGGAGCAACATAATCATTTGAACAAATTTGACCCGATCTAGGGGATTGAAACAAGAAATGCCTTACCATATTTGCCATTCCATGGCACAATTTGAACAAATTTGACCCGATCTAGGGGATTGAAACTTTGCTCTTTCCCTCACCTGTGGCAAGCCACAGTAGAGTTATTTGAACAAATTTGACCCGATCTAGGGGATTGAAACTCTGTATTTGTTTCTTTGGTAACATAGTTCTCAAGCAATTTGAACAAATTTGACCCGATCTAGGGGATTGAAACTCTTTCCTGGACCAGTAATAGCCCATAAGATTGTATTTGAACAAATTTGACCCGATCTAGGGGATTGAAACGGTAAAAACATAAAGCATAAAATTACTTCTAGCATTATTTATTTGAACAAATTTGACCCGATCTAGGGGATTGAAACTTATTTAACTTTGCCTTACCTTCACCAGTCATAACCCATAAATTTGAACAAATTTGACCCGATCTAGGGGATTGAAACTCAAAGAACGCTTTTCCGAAGCGTCCATTCCAAGGTTGGTAATTTGAACAAATTTGACCCGATCTAGGGGATTGAAACCTACTATCTCTTCTAATGTCGAGATAGTAAAGTCATTTAATTTGAACAAATTTGACCCGATCTAGGGGATTGAAACCTCCTCAAGGGTGTTGAGAAAGTTCTCTCTGGCACCTTCATTTGAACAAATTTGACCCGATCTAGGGGATTGAAACAAACTAGCAAGTTGCGTATCTAACGCTTTAACCGCCTCAAAATTTGAACAAATTTGACCCGATCTAGGGGATTGAAACACACGTTTCCATACGTGCCTTTACAGCCTCCTCTACCAGCATTATTTGAACAAATTTGACCCGATCTAGGGGATTGAAACTCTGTATTTGTTTCTTTGGTAACATAGTTCTCAAGCAATTTGAACAAATTTGACCCGATCTAGGGGATTGAAACTCAAACTCAACTTCGTCGAGATTTGTCTCTTCTGGAATATAGATTTGAACAAATTTGACCCGATCTAGGGGATTGAAACGCTGTACCAGTTTCCCGGATGTCTTCAGCTTTCTTAACAATTTGAACAAATTTGACCCGATCTAGGGGATTGAAACGACATATGTACCATTATTTACTCCTTAGTAATTCGATGTATATTTGAACAAATTTGACCCGATCTAGGGGATTGAAACGTTATCCTTCCAATCGAGCTCTGCATCAATGCAAGTCTCATTTGAACAAATTTGACCCGATCTAGGGGATTGAAACATTTTGAGAATCTGTCTTTCAAACTACACCTCGAAGGCTATTTGAACAAATTTGACCCGATCTAGGGGATTGAAACACGAAACAATAACATCTTCACCATTCATCTTACGTGTATTTGAACAAATTTGACCCGATCTAGGGGATTGAAACGAGATTTGTTTCGTTGGGAACATAGTTCTCCAACAATTCATTTGAACAAATTTGACCCGATCTAGGGGATTTATTTATAGTTTGTGACGCAATTGAACGGCAATGCTTTTGATATGTTTTGTTGGTCTATGAGGGAGGTATAAAATTTGGCAAGAAGAGATCAAAGATCCCAAAAAAGATTATGGCAAAAATCCTTTTTTAACGGTTTCTAGTCCTTTTAATGGGTTTTTGCTAAGGCCAGCCCGCATCCAGTTGAATACTCGGCAAAGATAAAGAGTTAGAGAATGAAAATAGAAAGAGAATTTTGGCTTTCTTACGAAGATTTTGTAAATTATTAAATTTACAAAACGAGGGTCGCCTATGTCGTGAATAAATTTTAAAAAGATTTGAAATTTACAAAGTAAAATAACCACAAGCTACGTCTATTGAGCTGCAGATATTTCATGTAGTAAACTTGATTTCATATTTCCTAGAATGTCCATATTTTACTAAACAAAGCAGTCATAAAGAAGCCATGAACCCAGTCCACGGCTTGCATAAGCCAACTATTTGGAAGTTGGCTTCATGCGGAACGTGCCCTTAGTCGTTTGGACTTTGGTATAGCCGCCAAAGCTTTGACCGACTTTTTGGTGAGCACGGGCAGATGAGTAAGATCTGCTTGAGCATGATTTTGAAGAAGATGAACGTGAATAGCATTTTGCCATTTTGGACCCCTTTGTGTTGAATTATTTTGTTTCGTTGAGTGAATTATAAGACAACATGTGGACATATTGTGTATAATCTATAAAAAACTTTAAAACATAAAGGATAGAGCAATGGATGCCCAAACCAGGATACTATGGCTACTTAAAAAACTAAACCGCGGCGAGATAATCGACACTGCGCAAGACGAGCTGTGGGTAAACGAAAAAGATGACACTCCGAGGCTAAACTATAAAACAATAAGACGAGACTTTGATGCTATAAAAAGTGTGTTTGACGAAATAGAGATAAGGCGAACAGAGCCTGGCTGCTACCAGGCCGTCAATACAAATTTGCTCGACGACCTACTTGATGAGAGAAAGAGGAATGTCCTAAAGATAATCTACACGATGCTTGCCAAAAACTCTCAAAAATTTAACGAAACCAGCAAAAAAACGGCCATATCTCAAACCATAAATGAATCATTGAGTGTTTATGGCTTTATCACGAGTCCGATCGAGACAGAGCTAGATAAAAGCGTCATCAAAACGCTAGAAGATGCGATACGCTACCGCAAAAAACTTGCGATAGAATATACCCCGACAAATAGGTCTGATAGCAAGAAATTTAAAGAGGTGAAACCATATAAAATTTTACTGATCAATGAAAATTTATATCTGGCAAATAGCAACAATGAGTATGATTTTTCACTTTTTAGGATAGCTGGGATAGTAAATTTAGAGGTAATTAAGGGCGAAACGTTTAATCACGACTATAACATTGTTGATTTTATAAAAAACATCCAGACGCCGTTTGCTGTTTTTTCGCATGAGTGGAGAAGCTCGCTCATAGAAGTGCGGCTCGAGATCAGCCCGCAAAAGGCCTTTTTGTTTGAGAGAAAAAACTTCTTTAAGTCGCAAAAGATCATAGAGCGCAAACCAGATGGAGCGATAGTAGTTAGCTACCACTTTAGCGATCTTAAGGAGATAGAGTTTTTTATCATGGAGTTTTTGGGATACGTTAAAATTTTAGCCCCAGTGGAGCTAAAACAAAAAATCATAAAAAAGATAGAAGAAGGTAAAAATTTACTCTAACTAAAATAGTCTTTTTGGTATGCTTTTAACTATCCTAAAACATGCCTCGAGCGACTTATCGCCTATGCCAGGAGCTCTTAGTAAAGAGCTTAGAGAGTGATATAGTCCGCTATCTATCGCATCTTTGATAGCTTGAAATCTTATATTTTTTACGCCTAGGACCTTGGTTTGCTTTTTTAGCTCGTTGATATCAAAATTTAGTGCAAACTCATCATATAAATCATCACTTGCGCTCTCATCAAATTCCCAAATTTCACACTCTATATTTAAAGGCTCGAGAAATTCCATCATCAAATTTATAACTTCGTCTTTATCAAGTCCGCCATTTGCGGCACCAAGAAGCGGAAATGCAATGTGGCTGATCTTTTTACTCGCATAAGTATTTACAAATTTTTCTAGACCGACTTTTATGTAGCTCATTTTTGACGGATCTTTCCAGTGCTTTTTGGTAGGGAAATTTAGCACCTGTCGTCCGTCATCAGCCTTGTATAACCATAGTTTACCTATCTCTATTTTATTTGGGTTGCCTTCACTGCAAAGCTCGACATATCGCGAGAACATTTCAGGATAGCGCAATCTAAACTCATATGCTATACCAGCGCCCATAACGCCCACGCAGTTAATGGTATTTACGATAGTATCCGCTTTGGTGTTAAATATATTTCCACTTTTTAGTGTTACCATTTTTATCCTTAGAAAAATTTAGCTGGATCAACTATGACGTTGATATTATACATCTTAAGATCGCCAGCCAGCTGATCTTCGATGGTTTTTTTGCACACCTGATTTTTAACATATATAGAGCGTATATAACGACTATAGACGACATCATTGATCAAAATTTCTGCCATCATTTTTTGTTTTATATCATCATATCTAACGCCGTTATTGCACCATCTTTGAGAAAAAACCTCATTGAAATTTATGAAATTTTGATTTTGCAAGTCAGGCAAATATTTACTAAATCTAGCGTTATTTACAGCTGCATTGCGATCTGAGATCAAAACACCCGTGCGATGATCTTTGATGACTTTTACGTCTATACCCAAAATGACGACATGAATATTGTCTCTACTTGGATATAGCATGGCATTGCGAGGGTTAAAATAAAAAGGGACATAGTCGTGGATTTTACGTCCATATATATGTTCAACTTTTTCGCGCCTATCATTTACTTCCCGGTTGCTAATATCTACCTTTTTGTAAGCATTATAATGATTTTGCAAGCCATATAGTAAAATATTTTTTAAATTGCTAGAATGTGTCATATGAAAAATTTCGCTCATTTTATCTAAAAAGAATTGGTTTGTCATTATGGCCCCCATTATTTTTATGGGAATTATAATGACCGAAATAGACACATAGTGTCTAAAAATATTAAATTATAGGCTTTGTTGTATATTTATAAAATTATGATATCTATCAAACAGCTTTTTTATCTCTTGCTTAATATGACTAAATTCTTCTTCGCTTATATTGCCGTGTGCGAAGTCATTACGTAGGTTATCTAATTGCCAGCGATATTTATCTAATTCATGGCTAGAACCAAATTTGGTCGCAACAACTAACCTTATACTATCTATATCAGAATTTGTAAGATCAAGATACTTTAAATTATTCTTCGTCTTATTAAGAAACTCCTCATTGGTCGTATTGCTACCAAATTTTAATGCCTGAACAAAAAAATTGCTAATTTTGTAATTCTTGCGCTCTTTATTTTTGGAGCTTTCTTCTGAAATTTTCTGAAAAACATCAGGTATATTTTTTTCAAATACGCTAACTATATAACTATTTACACTCTCAAACAAAAGCACCAACGATTGTAACAAATAGCCCTTTTCAAACATATCTTTAGCTAATTTATATCTAAAAACATATGCGCTATCGTTCCAGTCGCATATTTTATTTAGCCTATCTTTTAGATCCTTAGCTCTTGATATCAGCGCGATATCATCTATCATATCAAGCTCCTTGATCAACTCACCATGCGAGCTTTTCAGTTTTGCTATATTTAAGCTTAGTATATTATTTGAAAAATCATTTAAAACATTTACCAGCGACTCAAATTTCTTTGTCTTTATGTGCTGAGCCAGGGTGTAGTTTTGCGAAAAAGCCGCGATCACAAAGGCGATATTAGCGATATCTAGGTATTGTCTCAGGTCTATTATCTCATATAGCTTAAATTTTTCTATCTCTTTAGCAAACAAAATTTGATCTATTTGGGAGACATTTGAGAAGTTTTGTATGAGTAGATCGACTAGCGCTAGCAAAGGCAGATGACGGAAGCCATGCGTCACGTCAAAAATAATTTTACCGACTCCGCTTTTTACTAGATCATCTATCGCTCTTTCAAATATCTCAAACAAAGCCTCAAAATTTTTCTCATCTACTATCTTATAATCATCGTTAAAATTTATCTGAAAATTCGCATAGTGCGCCATTACAGCTTCGTTAAATTCTCTAGCTTCGGCAGTATATATAGGCACTATATTTTCTGCACCAAATTTATCCGCCAGCAAAGGCAGGGTATTAAAAAACTCTTGCGAATTATCGGCACTTTCACTAGTAAAATAATACCTAGCGCAACCTTTGGTTTTTATGTCCTCTTTTTTGCCTTGTATGCCAAGGATCGTGATGACGGCAGTTTTGTCATTATTTTCTTTGGTTTGAGGCGAATTTGCTTTCTTTACTATATTAAGCGGCATTGGATTCCTTTAAATTTAACAACTTTACGGTATTTGCAGTGATGTAAATTATCACTTTTTACAACTTGCGTTTTGCTTAATGAATTAACAATGGGCCTGTTTTTATAAGTACTCCCTGAATTTCTCGTGTTTAAATTCGCGCTTCGTCACCGATTTTCCATCCATTATAAGCTCTTGAACTACGCGCTTAGTGGTAGCATAGATAGTCTTTAGCCCGATATTTTTAGCAAAATTTATCATATTATAAGTAGCGCCAAAATCCCCTTGCACCAACAAAACATCACCAGCCTTAGCCTCCAGCATCAACTCCTTTTTATATGCGCTTAAGACACCTAGTATATTTTCGTCCGACGGATTAATACTAGACCACGCATCATCTGTTATATTTACTATATCTTCTATACCAAACGTTTTTAAAGCCTGATCTTTTTGCTCTTCGGTTAAATTATGATTTATGAGTACAAACATTTTTTTCATTTTTATTTCTCCCTTTAAAATTCTATTTTATAAAATCAGTACAGGATACTATCCAATCCTTTGGACACAATATGACAAAAATAAAAGCAAAGTGGTTTTAGAGTTTTTAAATTATGTCCCAAATATGCTTTTAAAGCAAAAGAACTTATTTGTTTAGATTGTGATATATTCAAACTTCCAAATAGTAGAATACTTGTTTAAAAAACCATATAATTTACATTTTTATGACAAATAATGTCCATTTTATTGCATATAATTTTATATATTGACTAAAAGGATAAAAATGAAGACAAAACCAAGAGATATGATCATATTAGCATCGATTAAAAGGAATATTAATTTACAAGCAAGGGTCGTAAAATCTAAAAAAATCTATACCAGAAAACAAAAACACCAAAAGGAGTATAATGTTGCTTGGTATCTCTAATATTGATTTACCGACCCATATAGATCCACTTGTCAAAAATGCCGGAAAGTTTTTTGTATCTTTTTCTAAAGATAAGTTAAACAAAGTTTTTAGTCGCGACTTCATCTTACTGCTTGTTAGACATAGGCTTAAGATAAGTTAAAAACTTTCAAAGGAGTTTTTCTAAGAGAGAGTGCAAGCACAAGAACTATGTTTTTGTCGTTAAAACACAAGTATATCTATTGCTCCAGAATTTCAGAGAAGAAATTTAGAGAAATTCTGAAGTGCTTCGCAGAAGATATAAAAGCATCGGAGATATCAAATTTAACTAAAATTTCAGAAGCAACCCCATGTAAAATCTTTAGAGAAACAAAAATTCTTATGTCTAAAGAGTGTGAGATCTTGAAAGTAACGAGCATAGCGAAGTTAAAAATATCTAAATTTTCAGGCGAGATTTCCAAGCCCGCCTAGAAGCTTCGCTTTGAAATAGACGAAATATACTTTGGATCTAAACAAGTAAGAGGTAAAAGAGGTAGAGATGCAGCAAATAAAACCCCAGTGCTTAACTTCGCTACGCTCGTTACTGCGAGCAGAACGGCATACTAAAGCGTGACGGCAAAGTTTATACCCAGATAGTTAAAAACTGCTCTGCAAATGAACTAATACCGATATTATCGCAATATAGCGAGCTTGGTAGCTCTACTATTTATTTTGATTGCGGGAAAGCCTATGATGGATTAGTGGATTATGGAGCCAAAGCTCATTATAGAGTAAAACATTCAAAGAATGAATTTTAGCTGCGCTACGCTTGCTACTTTACAAGAAGCTAACAGTAAAAACCATATCAATGGCATTGAGAATTTTTTAACTACGACTTGCGTTGCTACTGTAAACAGACGGGGATATGCTAAACATAGATTATCGAAATTTAAAGGTATCTTTTCAAGCGTATCGACGGTAGCGACCGAAGGGAAGCTAAAAGAAAAGAGAATTTCTTGCTTCATCTTAAAGAGCGTATTCTGCTCTACTTCACTGCGTTTGTAGCTTTTTAAGACGTAGTTACGAGCGTAGCGAAGTAGAGTTTAGATATAATACTAAAACTACACAGGAAAACTTATGTCAGAAACTATTAAAATTAATAAGAGATCTTATGAGTAGCAAGACGAAGTCGCAGATAAAAAACAGCTTAAGTTATTTTGAGCCAAAAACAAATATCTTTAAGAATATACACATATAAATATCGCTATAATTCTTTCATATATACAAATTTTAAAAGGGAGCAAAAATGGTTCATTTTGACGAAGCTGTAATTTTTGATTCTGCTAGTTTTAACAATGACTCTAGTAATATCAATGTCGAGTATTCAGACAAAGAGTTGACTGCTTTAAAAGAGATGATTGATGTTATCAAGAATGATGAAGATAGGGCTACATTAGCTTGCTGGGGGGACCACTCTGAATATGCTAAGGGCTATTAGTTGAAAAAAACTATAGTAATAAAGCCTACGTTGGAATGTAATCTAAGATGTAAGTATTGTTACGAGTTTAGAAGAGATAATATAGCTGAGATAGTAGAACAAAAAGTAGATATTGGCGAAGTAAAGAAAGTTATTTTAAAATTTGCTGGTATTTTTCCAAAATCTAAAATTTTATGGATGCTCCATGGGGGTGAGCCTTTACTCTGTGGTGCCAAGTCACTATCTGAACTTCTTGATTTTATTCGTGACATGAATTTGAATTATGATGTTAATTTTAAATTTGCATTACAAACAAACGGTACTCTTCTTAGTGATAAAATTTTGGAAATTTTAGAGAAAAATTCTGATATTTTAAGCGAAAGAGTAGTAAGTATAAGTATTGACGGCCCAAAAGATATACACGACAAAATAAGACTTACAAAATCATATCAAGCTTCTTTTGATAGAGTTTTATCTAGCATAAATAGGATAAAAAATTCAACACTCTCTTTTACCACGATTAGTGTTATAGGAAAACATAATGTTGATAAACCAAAGCAAATGTATGAATTCTTTAGAGAGCTAAATCCAAATTATGTAAAATTTATCCCTTGTTACAATTTAGATAAATTTGGCGAAGCTGAAGATGTAGGAATAACCCCTATACAATATGCTAAATTTATGGCAATAATATTTAACCTATATTCCAAAGATATAGAAAATTTTAAAAACAACAAACTAGCAATCGATCCACTAATAACCATTATTTCAAATTTAGTTGGCAAAAAGGCAAGATGGTGTGAATACTCTATATCAAAATGTGATAATTTTACTACTATTTTTCCAAATGGAGATTTGTGGCTTTGCGACACCTTTAAACAAGATAGCATGAAAAACGAAGCCTATTTAGGCAATATTTTTAAACTCTCCAATCACGAAATCAAAGACTTATTTGAGAAACCATTAAATCACTGCTCTTATTCAAATCTTGAAGTAGAAATTTTAAGTAAGTGCAAACAATGTAATATTTTTGAGTATTGCTGCGGTGGTTGCATAGCAATAAGGCAAGAATTTAAGTTAAAATCAAAAGCTATTTTTAATGAACATTGTGAAGCTAAAAGGTTTTTAATAAATCACATTAAAAAGCCGATATTCGATGCATTGTCTTAACCTAAAAATAACATATGATTGTAATAATAATTGCAGTTACTGTTTTTCATCAAAACTAAAAAATGAAAATATTGAATTAGATAATATTCTTAAAGCCTTGGAAAATGGATATTTGAGAGGCTGTCGTATGCTTGTTATATCTGGTGGCGAGCCTACTTTATATCCGAAAAAAATAATTAAAATCATAAATCGTGCTTTATCCATAGGATATACTAATTTTATTATTCAAACGAATGGAAGTGGAATAAATGGGGATTTGGCTGAATTTTTAAATCAAACGCAAGGAGTAAGCATATCTTTTAGTATATTAGGATCAAACGAAAAGACTCATGATAAAATAACTGGTACAGTAGGTTCTTTTAAAAAACTAATAAGAGGATTAATAGATATCCACAATAACTGCAATGTAATAACCAATACGGTAATTTCAAAATTAAATATTAAAGAATTAAGTGATATAGTGGATTTGATTTTGCCTTTCTCTCCAACTGTCATGCAGTTTTCAATTATGCATACACATTATGATAAAAATTATATCGGGCTAATCGAATCGGTAAAAGCAATCAAAGAGCTATCATTTAGTGGAAAAATTAGCAGTGAGGTATTGCGGACAGAGGGAATAACTCCTTGCCTACTAAAAGGTTTTGAAAAGTGTATAGGTGAAAATTACTGGCCAAAAAAATTAGACGTATATAATTATAACAATTCAAATATCATTAGACTAAATCAACTAGAATCAAAGATGCGATTTAAAGCCCAATTTTGTAAAAAATGTCTACTTGATGAAATTTGTCATGGCGTTTGGATTGAGACAAAAGATGAATTTCTGCAATGTATAGAAAAAGGGATTTATTGAAAGAAGATTTTATAACACCTAATTTTAGCTATTCATTAGAGGTAGATAAATACGTGTGCAATAAATTTGGTATAGCTGAATTTTTTGCAAAAAGCTGCAAAATAAGAAATGGGTTATCTGTGCTAGATGTTGGATGTGGAGTTGGGCCGCTGAGTATATTTTTGGCGCATAATTATAAGGCAAAAGTTGTTGCAGTTGATTTGGATAATAATGCATGCGATTTTTGTCGTAAAAATTCTTTAAAATATAATTTAGATATATGTGTAGAAAATATAAATTTTACTGACTTTAAAAATTATAAATTTGATTTGATCATATCAAATCCACCGATAAATTTTAGTGGCTCAGATAATATTATAAATGAGTATAGAGATCAAAATGGTAAAGATTTGGTTGATCACATTTTTCTTTATGCAAAGAGAAATAAAATAAAAAATATTATATTAATCTCCTGTGATAAAAATTTTGATACAAAAAATTTTATACTCAATAAAATAAAACAATATGGCTTCTATGCTACAAAGTTTGTATCCAAGAAAATATTATCCAAGAAAATAGGAACAAAGGATGATGTTAATGGCTTTATTTTTAAAATATTAAACACAAATATCTCTTAAAAGATTACTGTTCTATTAAAAACATTAATTGCCCAATAGTTCACATATTTATAAACTAAACCAAAACAATTCTTATCAAAATGGCAAAATAGGATAGTTTAGGCTATGTTAAATAATAAATTTTGATATGATATTTCTAAAAAGCTCAAAATAACTTAAGCTGTTTTTTATCTGCGACTTCGTCTTGCTACTCATAAGATCTCTTATTAATTTTAATAGTTTCTGACATAAGTTTTCCTGTGTAGTTTTAGTATTATATCTAAACTCTACTTCGCTACGCTCGTAACTACGTCTTAAAAAGCTACAAACGCAGTGAAGTAGAGCAGAATACGCTCTTTAAGATGAAGCAAGAAATTCTCTTTTCTTTTAGCTTCCCTTCGGTCGCTACCGTCGATACGCTTGAAAAGATACCTTTAAATTTCGATAATCTATGTTTAGCATATCCCCGTCTGTTTACAGTAGCAACGCAAGTCGTAGTTAAAAAATTCTCAATGCCATTGATATGGTTTTTACTGTTAGCTTCTTGTAAAGTAGCAAGCGTAGCGCAGCTAAAATTCATTCTTTGAATGTTTTACTCTATAATGAGCTTTGGCTCCATAATCCACTAATCCATCATAGGCTTTCCCGCAATCAAAATAAATAGTAGAGCTACCAAGCTCGCTATATTGCGATAATATCGGTATTAGTTCATTTGCAGAGCAGTTTTTAACTATCTGGGTATAAACTTTGCCGTCACGCTTTAGTATGCCGTTCTGCTCGCAGTAACGAGCGTAGCGAAGTTAAGCACTGGGGTTTTATTTGCTGCATCTCTACCTCTTTTACCTCTTACTTGTTTAGATCCAAAGTATATTTCGTCTATTTCAAAGCGAAGCTTCTAGGCGGGCTTGGAAATCTCGCCTGAAAATTTAGATATTTTTAACTTCGCTATGCTCGTTACTTTCAAAGAACATAGCTATCATCGCAACTTAATACTCATTCTGTTTGCATTAAGTTCCGTTGAGCCTATATTTATCGCCCATTTTTTTCCTTTATTAATATCTTAACTTATAAGTTAGTCTCAAAGTATTCATTAATCCTTATGCCCAATGTTATCTCTGATATATCATGTAGTCTTTGTTTATATGAGCGTAGATTGGTAAGGCAAAGAAGTGAATAAAAAAGATAGCAGTGGCTCTCCTCGTTATCATTAGTGTCAATGTTGTAGTTTCTCATCCACTTGTTTTGAAAACCTGGGAGCGCCATTTCCTTACTCATGTTTAGTGGTTCGCTGGTAATAGCTACTATACTGTTTAACTTAGGGTCTTCTTCGTTTGAACAAAAAACAACCTCATAGCTCATATCGAACCCTTTTATTGTACCGTCTTTCAACTTCTGCTTTAATTCGTTTTCATACAAAATTGCTTCGTTTATTAATATTTTTTGAATGTCTTGCAGGGCTGAGTTTATCTTTAACATTTCAGCATGATCTATACATATATAGTCATCTATACTGTTAAGTGGTTTTATATGAAGTATCTTCGGGATATAATATATATCAGTTTCCAATAAGGCATATACCTTTCCAATATTTAGTATATTTTCAAAAGAAAGATCACATTCATCATAAAGATAGTTATAAAACCTGGAGCGCCACTCGTTTTTCATTGTATGATCTTGGTGTTGAAATTTGTTTCTATCCTGCGTACAAAGAATGTCTACAGCATCATCTCTCATAAGAATTTCTTTGGATATATAAAAATAGTCTCTATCAAATGCGGCTATCTTTTCACCGTCATCTTTATATTTATAAAAAACATCTAGTATAATATTATAATCATCTACCTTACTGCTATTTTGGGGCGATCTTAGATTTCTTTCTGTTTTTACAATAACATCAAAAATTCTTTTTTCTAACTCATGAAGCCGATTGTTTATGTCCATAAGCTTGACTCTTTCTTGTTTTGACAATTCACACATTTTTACTTCCTTATATCTTAATTTTTATCAGAATATCTGATAATAACAATCTCTAAAACCCTATCCTAGCACTTTTCTCTTCGCTCTTTAGAGTAACTTCATGCTCTAGTCTCTCACAAAAATCATCTGCGCTTTTGATAGGTCTAAAATTAGCTTGTCTTCTTACGCTAGCAAAGTCTCCCGGTGCTAGCAAGCCTAAATTTGAAACCTTTTTGGCTGCGCTTTCATCAAATTTTACTTTTAGCAAGGCGCACTCTTTTTTAAATAAATTTAGCGCTTGATTTGGCAATAGATACCCAAACTCTAGCTTTAGGTCAAATCTTCCAAAGGCAGCGCTACGTTTTTCTGTTTAACCGATCTGTGCATTTATTAGATCGCATGATTTTTTAGCACCAGTAGCTTGTTTGGTGCCTTTGCTGGTAGTTGCTCCGTATATGCAAACCCTAGCGATTTGGCCATCTTTTATGCTGCGAGTTAGCTTGTCAAGATAGGTGCTTGCGTTTATAAATTCTGTATTGTGGCTTTATGGCAGAGATATGCCTTCTTCTTGGTTCGCCTCTTTTACCATATCCTTGCGACTTTAGCGTGCCGTCTATCACCATCCCAAAGATCTTTTCTTAACTCTTTTAAGAAATTTTACATACCGCCTATCGCTTTTATCCCCTCCTCGTCATATCCAAGTTCGGTTATGACTATATCGGCTATGTATTCGCCTACTTTGTCAAACAGCCCACCATAAAGCACAGCACGTGGCAGATAAAGTGCAACAAGACTTTCAAGGCCTTTTATCTCATCTCCTTTTTCTTTTTGGAGATTTTACGTAGCTTTTTGGACTATTGTATGTCTTGTTTAGTAAAATTTTGCTCTTAAATTTGAAATTTAGTGGCATAGAGCCACTAAATTTTGGGGTTAGTTTTGTTTTAGATCAGAAATTTTTTTATCATACTCCGATATAAAATCTTTAATATTTTTTAATAAAATGTTTTCAAAACCTTCTGTTACGATACTTTTGCAAATGTCATCATTTGGAAGATTATTATATACAATCCAATAATTGTCTTTTATTTTTTTGCCATCCATTGTGATGCATTTTAGTTCTATGCTTTTACTTTTTTCATTCTTTACAAAACCAATAATAGGGCTTTTAAGATCTTTATCTAAAAATTCTATTGCAAAATCAAAAAGTTCCCACCTTTTTTGCGTTATTTTTATAGGTTGGCAATTTTTTCCATAATCTTTAATGATACTATTTGGGTAACAAATTTCAAACCCATCTTCCTTTTTATACGTTCCTTTTAAGTTATCTGAAATATTTTTAAAAAATTCATCTATTATTTTTCTTCTTGTTTGTTCATAATTGCTTACTATATCCGATACTGCACGATAATTATCTTTAAAAATTTTTACCAAGTCTTCATTATTCATTTTATCTATCCTTTTGTATCTATTGTAAATCATCTCTATCACATCTTTGTATTGTGATAAAAAAACGTTTAGGTCAGCTAAATTTGACACCTCATTTTTGCACTTATCTATCCAGTTTGAAATTTTATCTTCGTAGCTAATGACTTTAAAATTTATAGTAGAGCCTTTTTTTACTAGCTTTGTTTCGTCTTGATTTGTCTTATAATCACCCAGGCTATATTCTTTTGGTAGATTACCATCTGGATGCAGATATAAAACATATATATCTTCATCTTTGGCACCTTCTATTTTAATAGTATCTATATATCTTGCTATCTGCGCAGCTTGGTCTTTTGCATATACTTTGTTTTCTAAGATGATATGCTTTTTGCCATCGCTTATATAGATATCTATATGTTTAAACTCTTTAAGAACGGCAGTTCTGCTCGTATCAGTACCAAAGTCATCTATGCCGCACGTCTCTAAAAATATCTTTAAAAATAGATCACCCTTGTAGTGATCGCCGTTTGGATCAAGCAGTGAAGCTATGAAATTTGAGTGCAAATTTACTTCATCACTAAATTTATGAAACAAAGTAAAGATATTATAGTCGTGCTTGCCCATGGCTCTTTGCCTGTCTGCCTCGGCCTTTGCTGTCATGTAGCCTTTGCTCATAGCTGTAAAAAGCTCTTCAAAGTCCTCTTTTTCTGACTTTATCTCCATCCTCTCTCCTTTTAGAATTTGATATCTATATCGTCTATTTTTCAGTATTTTATAGTCGCTTTTATATCAATGATCCGCTCATCGACATAGTCTAGATCATCGGTGATGAGCGCATTAAATTTACACTTCTCGCAAAGCGTATCTCTTATCTGCTCCAAGCAAAGCTTGATCACGGCATCAAGAGGCATATCTTTAGAAATTTTTAAATTTACCTCAATGCCATTTGCGTTTTCAAGTAGTGTCAAAAGTTTGTCAGATATATTTTGACTAAGCGTGCATATATCCTGCCTTGCCTTAAATACAGCCATATACTTTGGCTCGCCGCTATCATTTTTATACCAAGTTTGAAATATGCTTACATGATCCATTTTATCTCCTTGTTATAAAATTTGATTTAGCGCTTCTAGACCACCAAGCTTTAGACTGATGCCAAGCTGTGAATTTAGGCTGCTATCTTTTGGATTGATACGGATAATCGTCGCGTTTTTAAAGCGTTTTACCAGCGCCTCGCCATGCTTTCTAATGGTTGGCACCGCTAGGCCTGCGCCTATTTCTATTATAGCTATTTTTGAGGTTTCATTTTCATTTAGCCACGCTTCATATCTTTTGCGCTGCGCCCAGGTCCTTTTTGGATTGAACTCATGATCGTAAAACATCATTATATTTGGGCGGCTCACGCATCCGCACTCTGGGCAAACGGGCATCTTTGTAGCGATAAATTTTTCCTCATCTACTTCCACGCTATTTTCGTCCATATTCCAGATATTTCCGTCATCATTGTGGATGCACTGCGAGTGGTGTATGGAACCGTGGATTTCATAAATTTTATCTCTATCAAAGCCAGCCTTTGCAAAGTGACCATCGACGTTTGATGTGCAGATGAAGTAGTTGTCGTTTTTCTGCGCGCAAAGCTCTCTAAGCATAGCAAAACCAGAATGCGGCTCGGTCTTGTTGTATAGTTTTAATCTGTGGCCGTAAAATGCCCAAGCAAGAGTTGGCTGCTCAAAAAACCACTGAGGATTTGCCATATCTGTAAAGCCTAGATCCTTATCTTTTAGTGGTGGATATGCTTTCCAAAAGCCTTGATCTCCGCGAAAATCAGGCAAGCCACTATCCACACCCATACCAGCGCCTGCTGTGATGACTATAGCATCTGCGTTTTTGATGATCTCTTTTGCGTGGAGTATTGCTTCTTGCAATGATTCAAATTTATCCGCACCCATATTACCTCCTATGGCTTTAAATACCTATAGGCATTATAGCCGGCAAAGCAGACACTTTTTTGTCTATTTTGCTACTTCGCGTAGTTTTTCTAAAACCTTAACCATAGCTAGAGTATCTAGTTTGCAGTATGCTAAAAGCGACTTTTTATAGGCCTCGCGCTCATCTGCTGACATATGCGCCATGGCTTCGTATGCCTGCATAGCTTCGCCGCCGTTGTGGATCAAATTTAGATCCTTATACGCCGATTCAAACTCAGACACGAGAGCCGGTAGAACGTATTTTATAGAGTAGCTACCCTGCATCTTTGGATGATAGTAGCTCTTGCTTGCAAATGGCGCCATTAGGTCCTTTATATTGGCATGGATCGCTATAAGCTCGTTTGAAATTTGAGGGTAGTTTAGAGCGAGCTGCCTTATCACTCTTTTTTCAAAGCTCATGTTATAGGCTAGCACACAGGCATCTTGTGGGATAAATTTGATCAAATTTAGCGCCAGCTCATATCTAGGATCGGCTCCGACCTCGGCCAAAAACTCAAAATGCTCCAAATTTCCCTTGCCGTCATCTTTGTGGATAGAAAACTGAAAAGGTATCTGCTCATATGGCCTAAGACCTACAAACTCAGGCACGGCCTGCTGAAATGTCTCAAAGTCAAGATGGTAGAGCGGATAGCTAAGTGTGTCTAGAAATTCTTTGATAGCCTCTTTGTCTATGATCTGCTCTTTGGAGAGCTCAGAGCGGATTTGGATCTGCTGAGAGGCGTTAAATTTATCTATATCTTTGATATCTTCAAATTTAACCACGCCGCTTTTATAAAGCTCAAATTTCTTATCGCTTCTAAGCCTAGATATGTTAAAGACGCTATACTCTGGTATGCCGCGCTGCTCGCACCAGCAGTACTCCCAAGCGTCGCAATTATAAGGGTCTGAGCAGTGAGGACCGATATCTACCTCTGGCTCAACGTTTTTGCTTAAAATTTCTTCAAATTTATTTAAAATTTGAGGAATTTCAGCTTGTTTTTGCATGATCTGCTCGGTCACATCTTCGGTATGAAAAAGCTTTTCAAGCTCGAGCTTCTCGCCTCTTACGTAGCTATTATCTATGTGGATGATATTTACGCCGCTTACTTTGTAGCCAAGCGAGCTAATGACGTAATACTGGATACTTGCATCATCGATATAGACCTCTTTTACCGAGGTTGAGCTTTTTACTTCATTGATGACGAGCCCATCATCGTAGATACGAAGGATATCGACCATCACAAGGATGCCGTCAAAACAAAAAGTGGCTTCGTAGATCACCTTTGTGCCACGCCCTATTAGCTCCTTAGTTTTTACTATTTGTGCGTTAAAGTCACCCGTGTACTCTATCCTCTCGCCACCGCTAAATAGCTCACAGGCTAGCTCGCCTACCGATGTACCAGTGTCAAATATCGCCTGCGCACCGTCATCCGGGGCTTGCAAAACCCCGGGCTTTTTCTTTTTAAGCCACAAGCTCTTTTCGCACTGAAGACCGCGAACATAGAGGGATTTAGAGAGGGTCATTTTTCTATGCTTTCTGCAAGTTTATTTGCCTCATGTTCTACAAAATTTAATACATCGTAAGAAAGGTTCTGTGGATCTAAAGCTTCGCCCACTAGCGAGTCATCTATCATCCATTGGTATTTATTTTCCTTATTTTTGATAAATTTGATTTTATTGCCACCTATTAAAACATAAGGAATTTCTCCGTCGGATTTTACCCATTCATAACGT
This sequence comes from Campylobacter showae, assembly GCF_900573985.1. Lineage (NCBI taxonomy): Bacteria > Pseudomonadati > Campylobacterota > Epsilonproteobacteria > Campylobacterales > Campylobacteraceae > Campylobacter > Campylobacter showae. The sequence goes on from NZ_UWOK01000002.1 coordinate 123,021, forward strand.
AGTTTTTCGTCGGATAGGTCTGGATATTTCTCTTTTAGCATTATAAACAAAGCGTAAGTGTAATATTCTACATGATAGCTACTGGTAACCGTTTTTGTTAAAACCTTTATCGTATAATCATATGCCAATATGAAAAAGTGAGTACATTCTTTTAAAATTTCAGGATATTTTATAAAATAATATCCCCAATAGCTCTTATCGTCAAACTTCTCTATGATATCTTGCAGGCCTCTATCGTCATCCAGTAAATTTTTCAGAAATTTACTTTTTTCTTTATCATAAAATACATCTCGCCAGTTGTCGTCTTTATTACGAGAGTTATTGTTAAAATTACAAAATGTGAAGTAGCTGCTATTGCCGCGCTCGGGTAAGTAATCGCCCTTCGTCAACAATGCCCTTTGAAAAAAGAAGTTTTCCCTATCCTCTTTAAAAATCTCATCAAATTTCTTATAATACTCTTTAAATTTTTCTACATCATTTTCTGCAAAATCAATAAGAAACGTTAAATTTGAGCCAAGATACCAATGTTTTTCAGCTTCATTAATAGCGTCAATCCATCTCGTGTCGCTTTGCATTAGCTTTAGCTTCTTTTTTTCTTGCCATTTATAAAAACCAATTGTTTTAAAGCTTTCCGGCTGTTTGTCATCAAAACCTTCTAGTAGCTCAAAAATCTTTTCATTCTTACATTTTTCGCAAATTTCATTTATAAACTCAAAAGCCTGTTTTAGATTTAAAACGCTGTCTATATTAAAATCTTTTGCTACATTTGAAGTTACCCTTTCATACTCTTTATAAAACTCTTCGCTAATTTCTCCCTCTCCAAATTTTATCAAAAACATAGATAGTGCAAAAAACTTAACCCTTGTTTCATAGGTAACATCTTTGCTGGTATCGGTAAAATTTTTAAGAAGCTCATAATTTGAAACTTCACACAACTCATCTAAAATTTTTATTACATTGTTTACATTATTTTTGTTACTGCTAAAAAACTCTAATGTGTCTAGTGTATCAAACTCATCAAAATCAAAATCTTTTGCCTCTTTTGTATCTTTTATATTAAGAACGGTAAAATTTGAAGCTACTCCTTTAAAAAATGCCATGTATCGTTTATCGACGCTACTTAAATCTACGTCTTCTTTATCACCGTCCTTTAATCCCCAAAACAAATCAAGCCACTCATTATCTAGCTTTGCTTTTATATCTTGAGACAGTTCTTTCTCAAATTCTGCTTTAAAATTTTCAAATTCGCTTAGTGGCTTACCTCTGGCATTCATTTTTATATATAGGTCATCTGTTAGCCCAAACTCTTTAAGCTCAAGAAACCTAAATTTTATATTTTCGAGTCTGTCGTAAAAATTTGAATTTTTAAATTTATCGTGTATTACGTCTAGCATCACGAGCATAGATTTTACGGTCGGATCATTCTCCCAAAACGGCATAAACCAGCTATAATTTTTTATATCTGCAGAGATTTCGTCTTTGTTAAAATCGATATCCGCATTCACTAATCTTTCACAAAATTCTCTAGAGCTGCTTCTGGTTTCGTATGTAAAACCCTTTAAATACTCACAATCTTTTTTTTCTTTTTTTGCAAAATATAAGTGCAACAAAAAAAGAGTAGTGAGGCGTTGCTGCCCGTCGATTGGTATAAATTTATCACCTTCTATATTGCCATAAACAAAATCTAAAAATAAATTTTCATCATTATCTAATCTATTAAAAATCTCATGTAAAAATTTATCTCTTATAGTGGCCGCATCTTTTCTACCTTGCGCGTAATCCCTTTGGATGATGGGTATTGAAATTTTTAGTTTCTTGTTACTTAGGACATCTTTTAAATTACTTGTATTATTTTCCATTTTTCTCTCCTAAAAAATTTTCTAATGTTTCTATTATTGAGCCTTTATAATCTTCTTGGTCTTGCTTACTCCAAAAATATACATTAGATAAATTCTTGGTGTAATATTTTAAAAATACATTTTTAGTACATATTGGTATAAATTCGCCGTTTTTATCCATCTCGATTATCTTTTTGCGTTTTTCGATAAACGGCCCGTTACATAAAGAGCTGTTATTCTCTGCTGCTAGTAAGGCTAAATTTTCTATTCCATGCATATTTACCACATCGCCAAATTTATTTAAAATTTCCATTTGAAGCTCGTCAAAATGATTATTTTCATTACCTTTTATAAAAATATCGATCTTTTCTTGAAGATCACTTTCATAAATATATTTTTTTGAGTTTTCTAGCCACTCGTCCTGCACTTTTTTGTCTTTTAGCCCTTTGTCGTTTTGAGCATGTATGTGCTCTAAGCTCCATTTTTTACCATTGTATTCATTAAATGAAAATCTAGTATAAGAGCCTTTACTATTTATAATGGTAGCTATATTGAAAAGCAATAGTATATTTTCTAATTCTTTTCTATTATCAATATAATTTAGCTCGCCAATATTAGCTGTATCGATTTTTATTTTCTCCTTTAAAGAATCCTTAAAACCACTTTTTGTTTTTGTTTCTGATTTGGTTTTTAGCCAGGCTCCTGACTCAAATTCGTTGTATAGGGTCATGATGTTTGATATCCCAGATGCTACCAAAAAACCTACTAAATGATAATATTCGGAATCTTTAAACCAAAATTTAAACGTTAAAAATATCTTTTTTATATCAGTCCATATATGAGATAGCCCGTCTTTCTCCTTTGCCTTTTCTGCAAAATATCTATATATCGCATATCTATCCGACTCCGTGCTTTTTACTCCGGATAAAATTTCAAAAAGTAGCTCTATCCTAGTCGGATAGTCATTTTTTGTTAAAAATTTAAAAAACTCGTCATCTTGCAATGCGTATTCTATCTCGTCCCACTCCTTTGATATCTCTATTTGCCTAACGCTTATTTCATTTTTACTACATTCTTTGGGAAAATTTCTAGTATTTAAAAATAGTGCCTTAATAAGTTCTGCATTTGTGAGCGGAATTTTGCCGCTATTTAGTCTGGCGAATATCTTGACTTCGTCGTTTTCGCTATTTTCAACTTCATACCATATAAACTCGATATGCTTTTCGTCTTCTGAATTTGTAAAAATCTCAAGCATCTTTCTTTTGGTGGTTTTCTTTTCTTTTATTTTTTCTTCAAACCAATTTTCTACTGCCTTATAAGCTTGATACATATAAAAATAGTCTATATTTTTATTGCTATCTTCTTGCGGTTTTGCGATGTTTTTTAAAAACTCTTGACTGCCTTCCCTTGTTTCGTAGTTAATCGTATAAATTTCTTTTATATCGTTTTCATCTTCTAAAAGTTTTTCTAAATACTTTAAAATAATAAAAATAGTAGTAAGCCTTTGCTGACCGTCTATGACGTTATATTGATTGGCTCCAATCTTTTTAACAACTAGCGGCTGCAAACAATAAAATTTTCCGCTACTGCCGTCTTGCATAAACTCAAGCAGATCGTCTAACAAATCCGTGACGTTTATCTTATCCCAACGGTAGCCTCTTTGATATGCAGGCACATTGAAATTTATTTTTTTGTCTATTATGTCTCTAACTGATTTTTGTTCTATCATTTTTTCTCCTTTTCTAAAATAAAAGTTAAATTATAGCATAATGCATACGATCAAACAAGATTGCAACCTAAAACCCTATCCTAGCACTTTTCTCTTCGTTTTTTAGTGCAACTTCCTGCTCTAACCTTTCATAAAAATCATCTCCATTTTTGATAGGTCTAAATTTAGCTTGTCTTCTTACACTAGCAAAATCTCCTGGGGCTAACAAGCCTAAATTTGAAATCTTTTTAGCTGCATTTTCATCAAATTTTACTTTTAGCAAGGCGCACTCTTTTTTAAATAAATTTAGCGCTTGATTTGGCAATAGATACCCAAACTCTAGCTTTAGGTCAAATCTTCTTAAGCTTGCTTTATCGAGATTATCGATTAAATTCGTAGTTGCGATAAATATCCCGTCAAAGCTCTCCATCTGCACTAGCATCTCGTTTACTTGAGTTATCTCCCAGCTTCTTGAAGCCCCGCTTCTATCTTGCAAAAAGCTATCTACTTCGTCAAACACAAGCACGGCTTTTTTGTTTTTTGCTTCCTCAAAGGCATCTGCTATATTTCGCTCGGTTCCTCCGACCCACATAGATAAAAGATCGCTTCCTTTTTTGATAATTATAGGCTTTTTTAGGCTTTTGGCGATAAATTTAGCATATGCGCTCTTGCCGGTTCCCGGTACTCCATATAGGCAAACTCTAGCGCTTTTGCTCTCTTTTATACCTTTCATTAGCTCGTTTAGATCGCAGTTTGAGTTTACGAAATTTGGATCGTAGCTACTAGGTAGATCGTCGTTTGTCTTCTCTTTTTTTTCGTCTTTTTCTATAGCTCCGTATCCTTGGGCTTTTAGAGTGTTGCTTATCACTCGCTCAAAGGCTTTGTTTTTATCTCTAGCGTTTAAATTTGAAACAACTAAGCTTGCGTTGCTAACTACTGCGGGAGCTACATGTTGATTTTTGGCTAGCTTTTTTATTAGTTTATTATCTATCAAATTTGCGCTGTATTCTTTGATGATCTTAGCTCTCATGTTTTCATTAGGCACCCCTAGCTCTATAGCTAGGTTAAAGCGTCTAACTACGGCTTCGTCCATACAGTAGATATTATTGGTTATCCAGATGGTCGGCACTTCGTTTGTCTCTAGGGATCTATTTATAAAGGCTTTGCCGTACTGTCTTTTTTCCTCGTTTCTAGTGTTAAACACGTCTTCGGCTTCGTCATACATCAGCAAATTTGATCCAGCTTGCAAGACATTTTGCGCGAGGCAATAAGATTTTATTCTTTTTAGCTCGTTTGCGTATCCGTCTCCATCGTCGTAAGCTACTTCATATAGTTTTAAATTTAGCTCACTAGCTATCACTTTGCTTAGCTCTGTTTTACCGGTTCCAGCTGAACCGTAGAGGAGTATGTTTACTCCTTTTTGTTTTTTACGAATAGCATTTTTTAGAAAAGAGACTAAAATTTGCGTATCCTCTTTTACGTGAGTATAGTTTTTAAGCGTCAAATTTGTTTGGCTACAAGGCTTTATCGCGCTTGCAAATACTTCGTTGATGCTTTCGCATTTAGTAAACAACGCTTCTACAAATTCGCCATTTAGCACGTCGATTTTTGATCTTAGATTACGTCCGTAGCTGTCTAGTTTTATTATCGAGGTCTTGGCGAAAATCCCGTCTTTTCTAAAGGTGTTTTGAACGTCGCTAGAATTTAAATTTAATATCTGCGATAGGGCTTTTACGGCTTGTCTACTATTTAGGTCTCCTATCAGATCGCAAGCATCCGAGACGATCTCATAGTTAAACATAATAGCGACGAATCTCAAAATATCCTTTTCCGTATCGGTTAGACCTAAATTTTCTTGAAGCAAATTTATATTATGCTCGAGATCTTTTAGTTTGCATGAGATTTTGGCTTTTTCAAGGACGTCAAGCCTATTTTTAAGAGCTTCGATGTCCTGCTTTGTAGGCTCGCTTGAATGCACGCCTAGAAACTCGAGGACATTATCGTATCTGCATCTTAAAAACTCCCTTTCTCCTCCGGCACGAAAAATCGCACGAAGTATCCAAAGCATCGCAAGGTCATATATCTCGTTATCTACATAAAAGCTTTCGTTTCTCATGCCTGACTCCTTGTTTGTTTTTTGTTTGAGGGTATTTTACTGGATAAAAAGGACAAAAAACTGTCCAAATAGGTAAATTTCCAAGTTTAGTGTGCTAGCAATGGTATTTAACAAAATCATATAGGATAATATACAATCAAAGAAGCTCAAAATTTTAATCTTTTGGTAATCATAGGCTAGTAAAAAACAAAATTATTCATAAACAATATAGCGCCATAAAGGGGTTAAATAAAATATTTATTTAATAATATTTAAGAGATAACGATATATAATAAGCCGCAAACAGCGATATATTTTTAAAAAATATAGGAGAAAATATGCTTGAAGATATAGACTATGACGGTTTTAAAGATTATTGTAAACAAACTTTAAGTAAAAATACGGTTCAACAATATCAAACCTATTTAGGAAATTTTATTAATTTTTTGGAAGACAATAAAATTTACTCAATTTTTGACTATTATGACTTAAAAAGCAAAAACCCAAAATATTTAGAAGAAGAGTTTTTAAAATCTGGAAAAAACCAAAAAACTTTTTGCTGACTATAATTCAGCGGTAAATAAGTATATAGAATTTATAAATAGCAAAGGAATAGCAATGCCGATAACAGACAACAAACAAAGAAAAAGCAAAACAGATTTATCACTAAATCAAATTTTATACGGCCCTCCGGGTACAGGAAAAACATATACCACAATAGCAAAAGCTATCGAAATAATAAGAGGGGAAAAAGTTGGTGAAGAAGAAATCAACGACGAAAAAAAGAGGAAAGCTCTTAAAAAGCAATTTGATGAATATGTACAAAGCGGACAAATAAAATTTGTAACATTTCATCAAAGCTATGGGTATGAGGAATTTGTTGAAGGCCTAAAAGCATATACCGAGGATAAAAATATACATTATCGAGTTGAGGACGGCATCTTTAAGGAAATTTGCAAGAGAATAAAAGAGTGCAAAGAACATAAAAAATGGAAAGTGCCGCAAATTTCTGAAGATAGATTTGATAAGCTATATGATATATATGCGGCAAATTTGCCTAATTATGCAAAAAATGAAACTTCTAATAAAAAATTAAAAACATCTGATGGTTATGAATTTTATTTATATAAAAATACAGCTCAAGGCATAGAGGCTAGATCTGCAAGTAGCGTAGACGGTAACCCCATGCCCATGAGCAAAGATAGTCTTAAGAAAATATTATTTGACCAAGACAATTCTAAATCGTCATACAGGTATGGTACACATCCTGACGCCGTATTGGAAGACATGTTATCAACCATGCCATATGTTCTAATAATAGACGAAATCAACCGCGGAAATATATCTAAAATTTTTGGCGAGCTCATAACTCTAATAGAGCCATCAAAGAGGCTTGGAGCGGAGGATGAGATAAAAGTAGAACTACCATATTCACAACATAAAAAAGAGGGAGAAAGGGAGAAATTTGGAGTGCCGTCAAATTTATACATAATAGGCACGATGAATACAGCAGATCGCAGCATAGCCCTCATGGATACGGCACTTAGAAGAAGGTTTGAGTTTGTAGAGATGATGCCACAACCTGAACTTTTGGGAACCATTAAAATAAAATATAAGGATAAGGATATTGATCCTAAAGAAATCGAGATAGATTTTACTACTATGCTTAAAACGATAAACGATCGTATAGAGTACCTTTACGACAGAGATCACACGATAGGGCATGCTTATTTTATGCCGCTAAAAGATAGTGCGGATATATCAGAATTAGCTTCGATCTTTAAAAATAAAATTTTACCGTTACTGCAAGAGTATTTTTACGACGATTGGGAAAAGATAAGGCTGGTTTTGGGGGATAATCAGAAAGAAAAAACCAATGAAACAAATTCAGATGACAAACAAGAAAATAACAAAACTCAGTTTATAATAAAAAACAAGAAAAGGGCAAGCGAATTGTTTGGCGGAAAAATAGAGGATATAGACGATAAAGTCTTGTATGAGATAAATTTCAAAGCCTTTAGCGATCCGCAAAGTTACATAAAAATTTATAGCCAAGCAAATAAAGATGAAGCAAAGCCAGCTAACGATTACTGAGTTTGAGCGTATATATCAGCACAGTATAGGCAAAAAAGACTTTGACGATATAGAAAATTTTATCCTTAAAAATAGTAAAAATGCGCCGTTTTTAAGGATAGCAAGCGGAGACGGTGGGAAATTTATACAGGCCAGAAACTATGTCGGCGTCTTACAAACAAAAAGCGGCTTAACGATAGAAATTTTGCCAAAAATAGCAGATAAAAATGATGCCGATAAAGTAAAAAAATTAAAAGACGCTTTTCTAAAAATGCTAAAATCGCTTAAAAATTTTCTACCTAAAAGCTCAAATTTAGCTAGCCTAAAAACCCAAAATTTACCGCTCTTAGAAATTTTTATCTCTATGTTTTTGTGCGAGCTTGAGGCTCTTGTAAAAAAGGGGATAAAAAGCGACTATGTGGCGCTAGAAGATAATCTAAAATTTCTAAAAGGAAAGCTAAATATAAATGAGCAGATAAAAAGAAATAGTATCCATAAAGAGCGATTTTATGTAGAATACAGCGAGTTTTTAAGCGACATAAAGATAAATCAAATCATAAAAACAACGCTTAAATTTCTATACAAAAAATCAAATTCTAGTAAAAATCAACAAAAAATACGCGAGCTTTTGTTTATATTTGATGACGTTTCGACGTGTAGCGATTATAAAAATTTCTTTGCAAACTATACCATAAGCCGTCAGGTAAAACACTACGAGCAAACACTTTTATGGTGCAAGATCTTTCTTTTGGGCGACTCTTTTACCCCGCATAATGGCGACGATCTAGCCCTTGCCTTGCTATTTGATATGAATGCGCTCTTTGAAAGCTATGTCGGAAATTTCATAAAGAAAAAGCTTCCCGATGTTATATTACAGCATCGAGGAAAATATCTTATTGAAGAACCAATAAGAGACTTTGGGTTAGAACCGGATATATTCTTAGAAGGCAAATTTATAGCCGACACAAAGTGGAAAATCATCAGGCAAGACAATAATGAAGGCGAGAAAAAGAATAAGATATCGCAAGCCGATCTATATCAACTATATGCCTACGGAAAAAAGTACGAGTGCGATAAGCTTTATCTAATATATCCAAAGATAGACGGCGCAAAACAAGAGCCTATGAATTTTAAATACGACGATAAAATGCAGCTTGAAATTTTATACTTTGATTTAGAAAATGATAAGCTAATCCCATCAAACCGACTGAGTACGATTCTTTAAATTAGGGGAAAAACTTATTTTATTCCTTGTTTTTCGCATTATATTAATCTAGCCGGCTAGTTGTTAAAATATCCTCTCTTTAACCCAGGGATTAAGCAGAAGCTTTAAATTAATATGAGCCAAAAACTTACACACGCCCTTTATTTGTAAAATACGCCATTGTATATATTTTCTTAAAAATTTTTTGACACAAATTTGTATATCTCTTAAAAGGAGCAATAATGCTTTACGACTACGACAAACTACATAAGCTGGATGAGGGGAGGATAATGTATGCTAGCTATGTCCTTGATGACAATATTCCTATACGGGAGTTGATTAAAGAGATAGGAAAAACCATAGACAAAGACGAATTCGATACGATCGTAAAAACTTGTCCAAAATACATAACAAGACGAAATCATAATCTTTTTACATACGACGATATCGCCACAAAACTAGCAAAAGAAGAAAACCTAGCTTTAGCCAAAAAAGTTCTTTTGATGTTTGAAAAACGTTGTAAAATAGGCGGAGCAGACTATGCGTACCTGGCCCAAAGAGTTTATAAAATCACAAATGATATAAGATGGTGTAAAAGACTGTTTTTAAAGGCAAAAATGCATGCCAAATATGAGATTTGTTATATCAATATGCTAAATTTTATAAAGTTAAAAATCATAAGCCAAAATACGGCAATAAGATTTTTAAACGATATCTTAGCTACGACTAATTTTGACGCTAACTTTTATTGTTATTTCAGTTTGGAAATTTTAAATTTAAAAATAAAAGACGCTTATGCTATAGCAAAAAGGTTTTATACTAGAGCGCTAAGCGATGGTAAATGTTTATATACAAGACACATAAAAAGCGGACTAAAACACTATTTGTTGGATAGGCCGCTCGCATGCACTTTACTTGACCAAAATATAAAAAATGACTACATATCGGATCTTATGGCCATAGCTAAGATTTGTCATAAAAATGAAAATACAGGTAAAAAGGCCGTAAAAAAGGCCATTAAGTTGGTCAAAAATACAGATGATTTTGTCAGGATCGCTCCCATAGCAAAGAAATTTCTCGGAAAGAAAGAGGCAATAAAATTTTTAAAACAAGGTTATTTTTTAGATGAAACGCCTTTAACCGACAATGCAAATTATACCTGCGAGTCTGTTATAAAAAACAGTAAAGCCACTATATATTACAAAGCTTCTCACATAAACACCGAAAAAGTCAATATTTTAGAATGGATTATAAGGCTCGGAAAGAGATCTTGGGCCAAAAGACGACTAGATGAAATGGTGGCCAAAAAAGACATACTAAATGGTGCCGATATAGACTCTTTAGCAGAAGCTATGGCTAGAGTTTACGTAAGGTATTTTAATGATACCAAAAGTGCCGAAGATATTTTTAAAAACATAGCGCAAAATATAAACGATCCTATTGATTTAAATTTATTAACGTCTGAAATTTCTAGCACTATAGGAGTTAAACATTGGCTCAGAGAGCATTACAACAGACTTGAGAAAGCAGCCAAAAGCGCCGAAGAGTTTACTGAGTTGGCCGAATACATGGCAAACTATTTTTTGGATTTTAAGGCAGCGCAGAGACTTCATCTAAAAGCGATAAAGACCTTAGAGTATACGGCGGTTAGTTACAATCGTCATAATCTTTATACGCTTTTAAAACAATTTTATGAAAATGCATCTACTGGCATTCTTCATATGGCTTGTAAAAGTATCCAAAAATCAGGCTGCAAGCATTGGGGGCTTTTAGCTAACTACTATGCAAAAGCAAATGATAAAGTATCGGCAAAATCTTGTTTTTTAAAAGAACTAAATAGCGCCAAAAGTTATGAAGAAATCCTAAGCATAGCAGAGGATGTCTATAATTATTTAGAAGATAGCCAGTGGGTAGCAAAAATAGTGCTCGATGACCGGTTTTTAGCTTTGCCAGATAGAGTAGCTGAAACCGTCGAAACACAAAGCAGATAGGGGCTAATAATTACCCCCCCCCTACCCCACTCACTAGCAAATTCAAGACATATCTTTCACGTAGTCATAAAATTTCCTAACGATCCTTGGATGCTTGATCTTTTTTATAGCCTGGGCTTCTATTTGTCTCACGCGCTCTCTAGTCACTCCACCTAGCACTAGCCCGGTTTCTTCTAGAGTATACGGTCCGCCTGCTCCGGTATTTCCACCCTTTAAGCCCGCTAGCCTAGATGCCTCATGGATAGCTTTAGCTTGTAAAGAGTTTATGATACCCGTCAAATCGCTCTTGATATTTTTTAGCTTAAACGCATTTTCCGTGGAAACATCGGCGGCATTCATCATAAATTTGACCTTTTCTCGTAGCTCTTCGGCGATCTCGAGCATCTCTTTTATTTGGGCTAAATTTTGCATATTATCTCCTTTGTAGGTTATGGCTAGTAATAGTACATTTTGTTAATTTTTTTACATAGGTTGATTCATAAAGGTATTTTACCGAGCAAAAAGGACATATTTACGTCCAAACTGATATAATCCTACAAAAAAGGCAAAAACCGTGAATACGAATCTTCATAAATCTAGCAATGAGCTTGATCTCATCAGGCATTACGCCAAGGCCTGGACGCTTTTACAAAGATATGACGATAAAACTCTAGGTATATATACAGATCTTGCGGGAGAAAATTTTACTCTAGACTACGATGAAGCCATGCTAGTTATAGACGAATTTAAAAAAGAACTGATCCAAAAAGGCGAAGCATCGCAAATTTTCGCAACGCAAAAGGCGGGAGAATTTGAAGGGATATTAAAAAATATCTATCAGACCTTCGGCGGTTGTGAGCTAATACCAACAGCACAAGAAAAGGCGGCAAACTTGATCTACTATATCATCAAAGACCACCCATTTAACGACGGCAATAAACGAATCGGAGCTTTTATGTTTATTTTATTTCTATCAAAAAGCGGGCTTCTTTATAAAAATAACGGCAAACCAAAAATCAGCAATAACGCGCTTGCCGCCCTTGCGCTGCTTATAGCTCAAAGCGATCCGAATCAAAAAGATATGATAGTAAATTTAACGACGAATTTATTAAGCGATTAAGACGGCTAACACCCATGACCGCCCTACTCTCCTCCTCTACCGCCTCTGCAAAACCTGTATGGCTAAAAGCGAAAGCTTAGGAGAAGCCAAGATATTTCATATCTCAGATACATATATCTAAAACTCCCTTTTTAGGGATTTGATTCTCGAACTTTTATAAAATTCAAAAAGCCCTATTTTAGGGACTTTTATATTTTACTAAGTTTCAAAAAGTCCGAAAACCTCAAATTTAATACTCCTAAAAAATAGATTCTCGGACTTTTAAAATTTAGTCTGTTTGAAAGTGCCTATTATAGGGTATTTAAATTTAACGAATTTAGCAAAAGTTCGAAAATCTACTAAAATTTCATTTTTGAAAATAGATTTTCGGACTTTTACTATCTTGCAAACTACCTAAAATTCATTATCTTAAGCATAAATTTAGTAAAACGCTAGGATTTGAAATTAAAATTTAGCTAGATTCTCGGACTTTTTAGCTATATATGATATAATGGCGCTTTTCAATAGTTCTTTAAAAACTCATTGTTAATCTTAATGCGTTTTTTAGACTATTTGATTCAAATTTCCCCGATCTAGGGGATTGAAACCTATCTCTTCAAGAGTAGCAATAGTGAAAGCATTCACTTTATTTGATTCAAATTTCCCCGATCTAGGGGATTGAAACCCTACGATGTCCATTAGCTTCCAGCCTAGATAAATACGATTTGATTCAAATTTCCCCGATCTAGGGGATTGAAACTTTAAAATCGTAAATTCCGCTTTTCGTTACCTTTGTCGAATATTTGATTCAAATTTCCCCGATCTAGGGGATTGAAACGTCATTACGTCCTTTCCCACCGCGGATGTATTATAATTTGATTCAAATTTCCCAGATTTAGGGGATTGAAACTGGATCGCGCGCAATTATTGGAGCGTTCTTTTACAAAAAATTGATTTGATTCAAATTTCCCCGATCTAGGGGATTGAAACTAGCTTGGTGCAAAGCACCAATATTCACCACCGATCAAAATTTGATTCAAATTTCCCCGATCTAGGGGATTGAAACGATTGAAGAGATATGATACTCTCTTTAGTATAGATCCTACATTTGATTCAAATTTCCCCGATCTAGGGGATTGAAACCTTGCTGCTGATAACCACCGCCTTGTTGATAACCTCCTTGTTGATTTGATTCAAATTTCCCCGATTTAGGGGATTGAAACGCTGTTACAGCTACAGATAATGGTGTATGATGAAGTAATTTGATTCAAATTTCCCCGATCTAGGGGATTGAAACCGTAAAGAATATGAAATAATATTGCTAAGATTGTAGGGAGAAGAAAGGTAATAGCTTTAATATTTTTTGGTACGAAACTTCAGTTTAATAGGCATATAATACAGAGAAAGTTAGAGATCTTCCAACTGAAGAGATAATAAAATATCTCAAGTTCTTAAGGGAATATGAAGAACAAAAGGTGTCCTAAATAGGACTAACTAAAGTACAAAAACAAAGGAGTACAAAATGAAAAAGTTATTAGTTATGATGTTGACGGTTTTGGGAATATGTGTTGGTAGTTTTGCTAAAGAATCGTCGAATAATAGCGGAAAGGAGATATATCAGAATCTCTTTTTTGTAACAGATAATCAATGCCGTTTACTAGGCAAGCAAGCCTACTTAGAATGTTGGAGTTATATTACTAAATACGAAGAATATTTCTTAAAATTAAGAAACTTAGATACTGATTATGGTAGCATATTTAGCTTAAATAAAAATGACTTAGCGTTTGTTATAGATCGCTATGTAGCATTTGTACGTAATCAAGTCGTGACTTATAAAGCAGAGGCTGAAAACTTCACTCAGGATGAGTTAAACTTGATAGAGAAAGTTAAAGAACAGCTGGACATATGTAAGTTACCAGAAAATCAAGAACAAGGTGATAAGTCTCTCTTAGGATGCAAATGATGCTAAGAATACTTCTATTAACTTTACTAGGTTTAAGTTTAAGTTTCGGTAAGCTAACGCCAGCACAGGAAATAGAGCAGCAACAAACTGCTATACAGCAAGCTGCTAATAAGAAAGAAGTAGCCGATCTACAAGCTAGATCTTATGTTATTAGACTCTATGTCCATAAACTTAACGGCTTGATGCAAAATGCTTTTATCCTAAGCCAGCTATATAAAGACGACAACATCTATCTTAATGTTGTGTCTAAGTATATGGCTTTTAAGAAGAAAGCTAGTATGCTATATGATAAGGATCTAACAGAGCTTGAAGACGAAGAACTACCAGTAGAGGTAATACTATTCCTGGTAGAGTCTATAGAAGAAGATATAAATCTGATCATAGGTTCCCATGTGGAGAATATCTTGGATAAACATCCAAATCCATGGGATAAATACGATATTTGTAAGGATTTCGATCCTGATACAGATATTGGAGATGCTTGGAAGAAAAAATTAAAATGCGAATAAAATATACAGAAAGTCTATGCAGACTTAGACTACCGCTCATCCGTTCAAAGTAATTTAAACGGCATTGTACAGAATGAGAACTCGTGGCTTAATTTTTGATTCCTATGTTTGTTTTAATGATCCCATGTAAAATCCTTAAACGAAGTTAAGACAAATAAAGCTTGATTTAGTTAAAAACACATACTAGGTATTAAATGTAAAAACCTAAACCAAGAAAAACTTAGCTTAGGTTTAAATTACAGTAAATTTACCCAGCGTCTTAATAGAAATTTGAAATTTTATGAAAATTATTGCGCATTCTCAGAAATAAAACTCACCAAATTTGAGTTGCCTATTGAAATTTGAGGAATTTGGTAGTACATTTCGCAGCCATTTGCGTATGTGAAAAATATTTACCTATGAGGTATTCTGGCTTAGCTTGTCAAATTAAAAGCACATTAAACAAATGACGCAATTTGGTACAAAAATAGTTATGATTTTTGCTATAAAGGTTTAAAAAGAATATTTTGCCAGTAATGTTTTATCTTCAAAATCTAGCAACATTGCCCGCATCAATAAGCGGGCATAGTTTTTGTAAACCAATAATTTAATTTTTATTATCCCGTACGGATAGATAACGCCAAACCATAAAAAGCATCTGATCTAGCTTTTTTAATATTTACTTAAAATTATATTAACCCTATTAATTTAATATTATAATCATATGTATATAATATTACAAAAATATCTAACTAAAAACCTTAAACCGTATATATTGGTTTATGCCCATTCCTATTTTTTCAGCTTCTAGTTTAACGCGCTCAAACTCGTCTTGCGTGAAATAAAGCAAAAACGACTTATCTCGTTTTAAATTTTTAGGTTTTTTTATCTCTGAGGTTTCGCCTCTTGCTTGGTTGATAAAATTCTCTTCGCTCTTGGTTGTAGCGGCACTTACCTTTTTAAATCCCATTTTATTCCTTTATATTTTCTTTAACTACTTGCAAGAGTTCGGCGTAAAAGCTCTCGAAATCATCAAGCGCCCTATCCCCGTTTTTACAAAATTCGCTCAAGATATTACCGCTTGCAACTATTTTTCTATACACTTGCCTTTCGTAAATGACGGATTTTAACAAAAAAACGTCATTCAAATTTCGTTCTTTTTTTGCATCCTCTATATATTCGCGCATATTTTCAAGCTCTTTTGCCAAAAATGGATTTGGCGAAACGCGATTTACTAAAACAAGCGTCAATAATTTTTCATTTAGTACTTTTGCTTCGCTACTTAAATCAAGCATGCGATCAAGTACGCTTACGTCGTATTGCGACGGTATCGTAGGAATAATTAGCACGTTTGAAGAGAGCATCGCTTTACGCATCTCTTTACTATCTCGCCCGCCCGTATCAACCACTATCGAGTCGAAATTTTCGCTCATACGTTTTATTTCATCTCCCAGACTAACGCCAGTTTTTGAGACGCTTGAAAATAGCGGCTTAAGATCCGATTGGCTTCTGATATCCGAAAAAACTTCGGTAGAGCGCTGAGGGTCGGCATCTATTAAAAGTACATTGTCGCCGTCTTCTGCAAGCCTTGCGGCTAAATTTACGGCCAATGTCGTCTTTCCGCTACCGCCTTTTTCATTTACTATTGATATAACCATTTACTTATCCTTTTGCGTTGTGTAAAAATATTATATCATAAAAATAGCAGTATAATATCTAAATACACATGTTGCAATATAGTTATAATATCTAAATAATATCTATTTTTGTAAGTATAACGCAATTAGCGCTCCTTATCTTGATCGAAAAAAGTAGTCAATTAAGATTTATCGCATAAGTCAGTATACTAAATATTAAAAAGTGCGCAACAACCATATAGATATTTTTGCAACAAATTTAATATATGATTTAGCGTTATAAATACTATCTTCTCTTGAACTTATTACCCCTTTTCGTGAGCTTAAACTAAAAATAACCGAAATATTTTAGGATTGATAACAAGTTTACTATATGGCTATTAAGCATCCTATAAAAAATAGTATGTATAATAGTAAGTATAAAATATAAAAAGGGGCGGCGTGTCCAGTCTTGATAAATTAATCAAAAAACTTGAAAATAATCCGAAAAATGCAAGCTTTGATGATGTTAAGCGCCTGCTACTAAATCACGGATATGAATTAGATCACGTTAGAGGCTCGCACTATAAATTTAAAAAAGGCGGCGACACGGTAGTCATACCGTACCATAAGCCGATTAAAGAGATCTATGTTTTACAAATCTTAGCAAAGATAAGGGAGTCATGATGAAAAAAGACTTGAACTATTATTTAAACTTACCGTATACAATCACGATCAAAAGACTAGACGACGGAGATTATTTTGCTCAGTATGCAGATATAGGACTAACTAAAAATAATCTAATGGCCGGCTGGGGAGCTACTGAAGCTGAAGCAATAGCAGATCTAAAAGAAGCATTTGCTTGCTATGTCGAAGGGGCTCTTGAAAACGGCGAAAGTATCTATGAGCCTATCGACGAAAACGTCAAAGTCCGCATAAATTTAACTATACCCAAAGGTGTTTTAAATGCAATCGATGCAGTTACGAATAACCGCTCGGCATGGCTTAGCGAGCTAGCTAAAAAGGCGCTAGCATTATAATTTCACGATATTGTCAAGATATAGGCTAATCTCTATATTTTTCAAAAGTATTTTTAAAATGCCTAAAGTCGTCGAAAAGCATTACGGTTGAATATCCGTCATCGACATTTAAAAACTTTATCTAGTAGTGTTTAGATATAAGAACTTTATCATATTTCATTAAAGAATATAAGGGGGAATCTGCCCAGCCTGTATTGAGCCTAAAATTGGCCCACCCTACTCTACATAATATATTATATGCATAGCGAATTTTAAATTATATAAAAATAATTTAATTTTGATAAGTTTGGTGTGTAATTTTGCAGACCACTTAAATATCATAGTAAAAGCCTATTGTCCACATGTTTATGTAAAAACAACATATTTTAAATTATACTATTAATATAATATCTAAATACGTATATTATAGTATATTTATAATATTTTAATCATATTAATATAATATTATACTAAGAAGTAATTTTTAAAAAAAATACAAAAAACACAGTACTAAAACATGATACTATTGCATGGCACTTTATTGCAATATCTAGTAGAAATATTTTATATCATAAAGATATTATAATAATATTTTTACATTAGTACTTCAATATTATTATACTAACTAATCAATATCTAAATTATACTAAAATAAGATTATTGCAATAAATAAAACCAAAATAAAATCAAGCCTATTTTTGGCCCATATTGTTTAATCACCACCCTACCCTTTTACTAATCATAACAAAACGCACAAAAAGTTTTTAAGTATCTTTATTGCTATAGTTTAGCCGCATGACATCATACACACAATTCGTCCAAGCCAAAAAAGAGATAAGTACTTTGAATGTTTTGACAGTAAAATTTATCGGCAGGCCAGCAAATACTAGATTTTTCCGCCCTACTCTCTTATTCTTTTTTTATTTGTATATTTTTCTAAATTTTTAGAATAGTATTACTTGAGTGCTTCCTACTATATTGTATATTTTTGACCCTTGTTTTATCATCTTAAAGTACCATTCCAAATTTTAGGCTTGCCAAAAAATTTAGAACGACAATTTTCTTAATTCTTTATTGTTTTTATCATAATTAAGTAATCCTTTATTTGATAGAGTATTGATAAAAGTAAAAATTTATAGTATTAAAACATAATATAAATTTTAATATAGTACTACGATATTATATATTGGTACTATTATTTTTATATTTTAAGAATACTAATATCATATCTAAATAATATTATATAAATATTTTTATAGCATTTTAATAATATTGAAATACCACTAATACAAAAATCAAATAAATCTATAAAATAAGTGATATCAGCCTCTTATTTACATAAAAACATTATAAATTACTTACAATAGCATAAAGTCAAGAGGCCAAGCATGCTCATTTTAATACTAATCTATACATACTAAAATAGTATTGCAGATTTTTACAAAATGGCTTGTGGGTGTAATCTATATTTAGGAATATGTTTAAATCAATAGGACTCAACGAGAAAATATTTTATAACTTATATATTGAAGAGACAGTATAACAAAAAAAAGAGTACGCATATGATTTGGTTTTTAGTAATATCATACAGTACTAAAATACATTCGCAACCTTAGTCGTTATAAATTTTATTTAATATCATTAAAATGCTATAATAGTATTATAAGGATATTATAACAATACTTTTATAATATTATTATATTATCTCTTTTAACTGTTTTCGCACTTCAGCAAGCCCTCTACTTTTATGCAAATCATTAAAATCACTGCACATGCTGTCAACCTCGATTGTATTAAAAACTGGCATACAAATACTTATATTTTTATAATTATTTTTTATATAAAGAGCTTTTTCTTTACCGATATTTACCCTGCCCTCCTTCTCGCTTTTTAAATCATTATCGGCTGCGATGATAATGCGTAGATGAGGGAATTTTTCCTGTAAACCGCGTACTACATATTCTAAGTTACCAACATCAACACCCACAACAGTAGGCACGCCGCTTGCTTCATGTACGCTTACAGCCGTAGCAAAGCCTTCACATAAAAATACTTTTCCAACATTAGACAAAATTTGATTATTAAGCGTTACCGTTTTTGAGTCATATGCAATGCCATCAGTAACAATATAAAAATTACCGCGTTTTTTTGCATAAATTTTTTCATTATTTTGTTTTTGGGCTTGAGAGAGTAGGGCGCCAATCATCTTGTCGCCATTTTTAAATATCCTCTGGACAGACCAAAATTTACCGCTTGCATCAAAAAGCGGCATCAACAAATTCCCGTATATGTCTAGGCGTAAACCATAATTGCTATGTATCATTTTTTTAACAAGATATGGATGATTATTTTCAGCCGTATAAGAGCGTAAAAATTCGTCTTTCAAGATATCTGCAGCCTTTGTATGCTCTTTTATCAGCTCAAGATCCCTTTTTTGCTGCTTTTTAATAAAATTTGAATTTTGCTTTATATTTTTAGTAGAGTAGGGCGCTTGAACACCTTCAGAGAGCGCAGTCTGCTCATTACCACTTTGTAGCAAAGTATTATTGGATTGACTATTAACCAGCGAATTATCACTCTCATATTTCCAGTTTGTACTAAAACCGCTCTTGAAATTTTGAATAAAACCTGCCGGCGTTTCATTGTTGTGACCTATATATGCACCGCTTTTTTGCGCACCTCTATCACCTTGTACCCGAACGCGATGAATAGCTCCATCCATAATAGGCATATCCACCTCAAGTCCAGCATCATTGAGTGCTATTTTAAATTTACATAGCACATCATTACTATCAAATATTTTTTTTTCAATATTTTTTTTAGGGTAGGGTAGGGTAGGGTAGGTAGTCTGTGACGTAATACTAGTATTTGTTTTTGCACTTTCTAATAATCGCATCAATCCTTCAACATCAAAAGTATCGTATATAAACCACTTCTTCTCATCGTTATCCCACATGGCGCCTATAGTTTTAGCCGCATTTCTTAGTAAATATGGGACATCAACGTAAATTTTTTTTCTTTTTTTTGGCATATCAAAATCCTATTATTATCATATTGCTAAAATATTTTTTTAGATATTATTATGCTAATAATCTAATATATTAAAAATATTCTTTATTTATTTTATTTAACACAGTACAACGCCATGATAACAAGTTGCTTTTTATTTTTATTATACCCAATATGTGCCTTATAGCCTAACAACAAAAAAACAGCCGAACAAGGGGGCAAAGCAAGAAGTCGTAAAAGGCGAAGGCTAGACGATGAAAGACAGCAAGCCAAAGCCTCAAAATACAGAATTTAGGTTTTCTAAAGAAGTTAGGGAAAAAGCAAAAATCAACGATAATCCCATAGTTGCAGACTTGGATATGCTTCAGAAAAAGCATTCTAACGTTCTTAAAACAAAGGGGGCGGTTGCAAGGCTTATTTTGGCTATCAAAGACGACCCAACCCATTTTCTCGACGGTAGCAACCCGCAAAACGCATTATTACTAAAAAAATTAAAAGACGGCAAAACGGGTATGATAGGCGTCAGAAGGGAGGATACTCCTGAAAATTTGATAGTGCATGCTCTAAAAAGCTCGAATAAAAAAGAAATAGAAAGATTAGTAAGGCGGCAGATGGGTAGGGCGTCCTTACCTACCACTCTCAAAAATGAGACTGGGACTGGCGCAAAAGCGCATTCATCTGCCTCTGGCGGTATTATATCACAAAATGCAGCTAAAGACGAACTAAAATCGCTATCTAAAGAGTACGATGTAGAGCAGTTTCTAAAAGATAGAGAGGACATACTAGCCAAAGACGCAAGGTACGGCAAAACTAGATTTAGCGAGTCGAGGATAGAGGACAACGGCGGCGTAGGCGGTTGGGAATACAAAAGAACGCCTGCGGGCTACGATAAAAACTACAACGCTGATTTTTTGACCGCTAAAGCAGACGTAGCGAAGATAAGAGGCGGCAAGATAGACGAACAAGGAAGTAAAATCGAACAAGCTCGAGTAAAGCGAGAAGTCGTAAAAGGCGAAGCTCCCGGGCAACACCCCGGCGCGAACTCCGCCAATGAGAAAATTATAAATCAACCAGGCTTAAGGTTAAATAAATCAAGAGAAAAATTAATAAAAAATACGGACGTTTCAAGGTTAAACGACGAACAAAAAAGCGTATATGACGTGTTTGTAGGGAAAAGAGATAAGGTTATATTGCAGGGCAAAGACCTAGGCGACCTTTACTCCTTAGAGCAAGGCGGCAAAAATGCAGGCGCAAAAAAGATAATGATAAAACACGCAGGCATTGAAAAAACAGGCGGGCTTAGCAATGATGAGCTTTTAAATATAATGGATGTAGTAAGAAACGGCAAGATAGCCGACGATAGCTTCGAGCTTAGAGACGATATAATAAGGTATGCCTATGATTTAAAAAAAGAAGACATTAATTTTAGAGTCGTCATAGATGAATTTAATGACGGCAAAAAAATATTTGACTATTACAGCGATAGAAATTTTATCGATTATGGCACGACACAAAAACGGTTGACGGGCAATAAAACATTTCAGTCTGCGCCAATGGCTAAAGATAGCCAAGGGCTTGCATTTTCGCCTTATAAGGACGACGCGCAGCGGGTCGCGCAGACTAATGATTATTATATCA
Source organism: Campylobacter showae (assembly GCF_900573985.1). NCBI lineage: Bacteria > Pseudomonadati > Campylobacterota > Epsilonproteobacteria > Campylobacterales > Campylobacteraceae > Campylobacter > Campylobacter showae. Next base: position 144,741 of record NZ_UWOK01000002.1, read on the forward strand.
CAAAATTCAGCTAAAGACGAACTAGAAATAAAAACCTATGCTAACCCACGCGCAGAAACAGGACTAGCGGGCGGAACTCTAAACGCTAAAGACGAGAACGGAAACTTTGACGCGGAGAAATTTGCTAAAGGTTTTATATACGGGCTTTTTGGCTCAAAGGTAACGGCGGCTACCCTAAAAAAGACAAACCCTAAACTATACGATCAGATAGTAAAAATAGCAGAAGGAAACGCTAATAAGGAGAAAATATCAAGTTTCGTAAATAAACTAAAGCAAGACGAACTAGGCAAGCTACTACAAAAGACCGTAACAAATAAAGACCTAAGCACGAAAACCAAAGTGGAGATAATAGAGGCGGCAAAGAAAAGATTTACAAAGGAGACGCCCAAAAGCCTAAGCGGACAAAGCGAGGCGCAGATGATAGTAAAGGATAAAGACCAAAAAGAAAAGAGAGGTATATACAACGTAGCTTATAACGATAAGAAATCCACTATCATATACAAAGACCTTGAAGCTATCGAAAATGCGATTAAATTTGAGAAAGGACTTGAGAACAAAGTAACTAAAAAAGGCTTTGGCGCATTGCACATCGAAAAACATTTGAACGAAAAAAACGCAGGCTGGGTAACGCAACAAGAGTATCTAAATATGGGCGAAGTCGTCCGCAAGGGAAAGCTCAACACAGATAAATACGGCAGGCGCAGTTACGAATACTATAAAAACGGTATAAGATTTAGAGTCGCGATAGGGTATATGGGAAAAGGCAAAGATAGAGTAATCAGCTTTTTCTCAGATAGAAAGCCGAAAAAATAGTAAAAAAACGCTTGGCATAGAAAATAATATTCTAACTTACAATTACTCCAAGCGTTTTTTAAAAATCTTGCGCTAGGGACGGACTAAGTCCGCTCTTACTCGCTCGGGTTACGAGCCCAAGATAAAATTAGACCCTATTAACGCAAGATTTAGATTATTATACCATAAAATTTAAAGGTTTAGAATAGCGAGATACGGGGAAAAAAGATAAACAATATAAAAAATAAACTAATGAATAAAGCAGAGGTAGTTTATCGATTCTCCAAACTTCGGACTACTCCGTTATAACAAGCTTTTACAGACGAACGGTCTATCGCCAACAGGATCGACAATCGTATTATACCATAAATAAAAGGTTTGGAGTGCAGTTGAGAAAATCAAAAAGAAATGAGCTTGCGTTTAAAACGATGTTTTTTGAAAAAGGGAGCCTAAAAAATAGTGAGGCTTTTAAAGACGCTCAAACGCTACTTCGCGGTTATGAGCCGGACGCTAATTCTTTTGCGCCTTTAAAAGATTAGATCATTATACCATAAAATTTAAAGGTTTAGAATAAGCTAGATACGGGCAAATAAGGTAAAAAGATAAAAATAAAAAATCAAAAAAGGAGAATAACGCAATGAAACAAAACGTAAAAAATATAAAAGGCATAGAATTTGTTTGTATGTATTGTCAAACATCCATATCGTTTGTGTTTGAAACGCACAAGGCTTTTCTCAACGAGTGCCCTAACTGCGGTGCGGAGTGGCTACCTCAAACGCTAAACGTAGAGGCGATGAGAAACATTAAACATACTCTAAAAACGCTAAGAGAAGCAAGCGGAGCGGATATTAGCTTAATATGCGACGATATTGAGATAAAATAATACAAAGCGACGAAATTTAACAATCAAATCCCCTGTTTTAAGGGGTCCCCCATATTTCCCAAAAATTGCCGTATTTTTTGGATATTTTTCCGATTTTTCCCAAATTGTGCATATTTTGACACTATTTTTCTCTAATTTTTCCCAAAACTAGGTAGATTTGAGACTGCGACTTACGCGATAATCGCTCTAAACCATATAAAAAGGAGCAATTATGGCAATCACAAGTACGGGCTATCAAGCCCCTGCAACATCTAGACAAGGCTTAAAACCTTCGGTCTACGACAAAATCATTTTAATAGGCGCGGACGTGGATCCTAGGCTTGCGGGGCAAGGGATATTTTACGCGATTGAAAAAGATATCGCGGCACAGGCCTATACTCCAGAAATTTACGCCGCAAGGCTAAAACAAAGAGGTTTTTCGGACGAGAGCGCGCAGGCTTTTACGCAAGCCTATATCCAAAAAGATATAAATATCGCCAAAGACTGGGCAAACGGCAAAGCGGCCGAAGTTTATGAAAACAATGTCCGCACGCAAGTCGCCGCCGAAATCAAGGCTAAAAACGAGATAGAGGGTGAAGGCTGGACGATGAGAGACGGCGGGGAGGCAAACCTCGAGATTTACGAAGGCAACGGCGTAATAGATTTTTCGTCAAAAATAGACGATGATTTTTTGCGCGCGAACGCTACCGAGCTTGAACCTAGCAGCAACCTGTTTGATTTTTTGGCCAAGACGAAAAATAATCCAAGTAGAGATAAAATTTTAAATCATTTTGCAAACAAAGCTGGCGAACGCGATAGCAAGGCGCTTGATCATAGGATGGCATATCTAAACTACATAATGCCTACCATAGAGGAGCCTTTGATAAAGATTTTTAGGCCTGACGGGAGGACAAGTAATATCAAACCTTTCGTATTTACGGATGTAAACAGTAAAACAAAAAACGTAAATTTTTTGAGTATCGTTACGGATAAAGACGGAAATATAGATTTTATTACGGCTTATGCGCTAAAGGACAAAAGCCAACTGCGAAGCGAAATAAAAAAGGGGATAAAAGTAGAGGTTCGTAGGGGGCTTGCTAGGACTTTCGACCCCCATTCGCGCGTTCAAGTTCCTAGCGCTACTGATGAAATTATATCCCAAAAAGGAAATTTAGTCAATGAAAAAGAAGCTAACGGACTACGAGATAGCGTTTCTAGTGTCGGCGATAATGCAAGCCGAGCAGGCGGACGACAAGCAGGCGATGAGCAAATACTACGCCAAGGCCGACGGGATACTACAAATGCTAGCCAGACAAAGCGGCCAGCCCAGAGCGATGAGCAAATGGAGCAACAATGGGCCGCTAAAGCAGATGGCCAGACTAATGCCGCAGTTGCAGGCAAGCAAGTGGTGGAAAAACAAGGAAGCAGCGCTAGCGTCGGCGGCGGAGTAGCGGCAAACTCAAGCGCTCATCTAGGCAGCGGCATGGTAGCCGGAACTCTAAACTCCGTAGACGAGGACGGAAATTTTAGCCCCGAGCGATTTGCCGCGGGATTTTTGGCCGGGCTCGTAGGCAGCAAGGCTACAGCCGTCGGCCTAAGAAAAATGACGCCGAAGCTTTATAATCAAATCCTAGGCGCGGCCGAAAAGATGCCGCAGATGGCAAACAGCAATCCAAGACTCTTAGGCAAGCTCTACTCAAACGGCAAGGACGTAAGTTTAAATTCCTTTGCCGGAGAAAAAGCGATCACCGCAAACGTCGGTAAACTAGATCAAGCTAAAGCAATGCTCGAAAAGGGCACGGACGAGGCGGAAATTTGGCAAAAGACGGGGTGGTTTAAGGATAAAGACGGGGCGTGGAAATTTGAAATAGGCGATAGCAACGCAAAGCTAAATCTGGGGTTTCAAAGCAGGGGAAGGCTAGGCGAGCTGCTAGATCACGAGGAGCTATTTAAAGCCTATCCCGAGCTAAAGGACGTTACGGTCGTAAAAATAGGGGGCGCAACACCACAAGATGCTGCATATAGCGTAAAAGACGTAGCTCAAAAAGAAAAGCGCGGGATCTACAACGTAACCTACAACGATAAGACGGCCACTTTAGTCAGACAAGACTTGCAAAAGATAGATGACGCCCTGGTTCTTGAAAAAGGCTCAAATAAAAAAGGCGGCGCCGTCCATATCAAAAAACATTTAGACCCGGGTGCCCAAGGCGCGATAACGCAAGGCGAGTTTTTAAGCGTCGGTAAAAACATAAGAGAGTATTTGCAAAAATACAAAAAACCTTTTATTGACGAAAGCGGCGGGAGAATTTATGAATGGGCCGACGGAAACGGGGTAAAATTTAGAGTAGTGGTATATGAAAAAGCGGACGGGATCTCCGCATCCCATCCAAACTCCATTATATCCTTCTACTCTAATAGAAACCTTAAAAAGCCTATGGAGTTTCGCAATCCGCAAGTCAAATACGACGTAAATTTGAAAGAGTGGCACAAGGATAGCTCTGCTATCACTAAAAACGCCGACGGAAGCCCAAAAGTGTTTTATCACGGAAGTTCGGCAAAAGACATCACGGGGTTTAAAAGCGAATTTGATAATAGCGGGGTCGGCTTTTGGTTTGCGGATAAAGATTACGCCGCAAATCACGGCGAAGGCAACCTATACGAAACGTTTTTAAGAATCAAAAATCCGCTAGATCTACGCGAAGAAAACGCAAAGTATCCTTTTGAGCTCATGCGCGAAATGCAAAGAAAAGGGTTAAGTTTAGAGCCTTACGGAAAAACTAGCAAAGAGGCTAAAGAATTTTTAAAACAAAACGGATACGACGGAATCGTTTTGGACGGGGACTATAAAGAAAGGCCTTTCGTTATCGCCTTTGATAGCGCTCAAATCAAACACGTCGACAACAATGGGAACTTTAACGATAGCCCAAATATTTACAAATCAGGGGCGGAAGGGTATTATGATCCGGCGCGTAACGAAATAGGGCTAAGTGATCTTGGCGACAAATCAACGCTAATACACGAAGTGCAACACACTATACAAGAGATAGAAGATTTCGCTAGGGGCGGAAATTTTAATACCGTATGGAACGTCGCGGCCAAAAATATCGAAAAAAAATACGAAAGCGAGCTAGCTAGGCTCGAAAAAATAAGCAATGACGCATGGCAAAAATACGCTCCGCTCCAAAAAGAATACATAAAGCTTTTTGACGACGGACTAAAAGACACCCCCGAAGCGCAAAGATTGCTAAAACAAATGCGCGCATTTGGCGATGAGGGCTCCAGGGCAGACCACGAAATAAGAGAGCTAAGGCAAGCTGCAAACGCAGAGCAAAACGCGATAAACGAAGAAGACTTGCAAGAAATTTATCGGAAAATGCATGGCGAGGCAGAAGCTAGAAACGTGCAAAATAGGTTAAATTTAGACGGGCAGACGCATCCGCACAAAACCTTTGACGTAAATCCAAACGAAACGATCGCAAGCAAAGAGGACGGTATAAGCTATAGTCGCAGAATAGAGGAGATAAAGCGCACACACCCAAACGTAGAACGCGAGCTGGACGAGAGTATAGCGGCGATGAGAAAAGAGAGCTTTAACGATTCAAATTTTAAAGATGGGTTGATAAGTAAATTTGATACGAAAGAGATAACTACCCAAGAGCTCGGCAAAAGCGTAAATCTAAGCGACAAACAGCTGGCCGTCCTAAAAAACGATATCAAAAACGCGGACTTTAAAGTAATCAGTGATAGTAAAATTTACTTTGACAAGATCGGCAAAGACGGGGATAAAAAGAGATTTTTCGTAGATATCGCGCAGGATGGAAGCCTAAGGGTAGACGCATACGCAAAATCGCAGATAGATAATATCCCCGTAAAGCAAAGCGCGCTAGAGGAGCTAGCAGGTACGGGCGACGCGGCAAGGCTAAAAAATATGAGCTTTGAGGTAAAAGCGGCGTATCGCAACGAGCTAGATCCTATCAAAAAAGAGGCGATACTAAAAACGGCGGAGTATAACGCCCTAAAGAAAGAGATGCGTGGAATATATAACACAATAAACAACGGGAAAGAGAGCACAAACATATATAAAGACCTGCAAAAGATAGAGAGCGCGATAAAGCTTGAGCAAGGAAGTAAGAAAAAGGGTGGAGCGGTGCACATACAAAAACATCTGGACCCTAGTGCAAAAGGTGCGGTTACGCAGCAAGAGGTAATGAGTATCGGCGAGTCTGTCAGAGAATATATAAAAAAATACAAAGAGCCGTTTGTCGATAAAGACGGCGGTAAAATTTATGAGTGGCAAGATAAGGACGGGGTAAGATTTAGGGTAGCGGTATACGATAAAATAAAAAAGAGCGTCGGGGCGGGGTCCACAACCCGCATTACTACAACCGACGCTTATGAAAGTATTATAACGTTTTACTCTGATAGAAATCTTAATGGACGAATGGATTTTTTAGACCCCAGGCTTAGAGCAGAAACTAAATTTGAAGAGTTTAAGGCAAAAAATTTAGACGAAAACGGGAATATCAAAGACGGGCTAAGTCTGTGCTAAACTAGTCTGCGGAGTAAAAGGGTCCCCTGCCGTAAGGCAGGGCTTCCACAAAACACAAGTTAGAACTAAAAACCTATTAACATCACAAATATAAGTAAAATCAACCAACAAAATACTGAACGAAGTAAAGGTAATTTATCACTCTTCCAAACTTCAAACAGCTCCATTAATACAAACTTTTACAGACGAATGATCTATCGCCAACAGGAGCGACAAAGGCATTACATTATAAACAAAAGAGTTTGTAATGTAATCATAATAGGATATGCAAGCAAAGATAAAAAGGCGGGGCCTAAACAAAATAAGCGGCTACTACGTAATAGTTTAGGAAAATAAGAAAAACAAGTAGGATAAAATACCTTTAAAACTATGTATTTAGAAAAAGAAGGTGTAAAAGATAATGAGACTTTTTAAGGCGCTCAAGCACTACTTCGTGGTTATGAGTCGGACGCTAATTCTTTTACGACCCTAAAAGATTATATCAGAAATTTAAAAACCGTCTATATTACATCAGAATCACACATTATTGCAACTGAAGTTTATTAAAACACTACAACATTTTACAAAGACGATAATAATATCTCTATAATATTGTTATCATATAATCATAAAAATTATCCCAAAGAATAAATCAATTTATCTTATAAAAAATAAAATACTATCCAAATTTTGAAATAAAAATATTTTTTCCCAGAGAAAAAAACAATTTTTTTCCATATTAATATAAATATTCCCAAAAAAAGAAATTTTTATCTATAGAATTTACAATCCCTTAAAAACTACAACGTCGTATAGAAATTTCATTTAAAATAAAAACTCGCTTTTTAATATTTTAATGCTATCAACATAAGATATAAAAAATTTAATAAATTATTAACAAAGCATCTGTGTTTTTATTTTTGGAGTTATTTTTTGTGCTGTTTTTTCAGAATGAAAAAACATATGCACAATAATAAAAGTTCAAAAGTTATTAACTTTTGATTTACCTATTTAAAGGCAAATTGAAAAAAAGAATAGATAAAGAAGGAAAGCTCGTATAAAAAATAGCCTCCGACCATTACAAAATCGAGCCTAGACTGCATTTTACGTTTTCCCACACGTGGGAAGATCAGTTTTCTCTCTGGGAAAAATTTGTCTTTGCCGGCAAAATTTTTCCCACAATTTTAATTTTCATCATAGTCTTTAATTGCTATGGCGATTTTAGGGAAGTTTTTATCGCTAGTATAGATTACTTCGCAGCCTTCCTTATCAGCGCAAAAATATTGTAGTGCATCTTCAAGATCAGAGTTTGAGTTTTTAGAATACTTAATTGCTTTTTTTATACCTTCGATTCCAAACGGAGATACGCACCATTTTTGAGTAACGACTTCTAAGAAATCTAAAAGTATAAGTTGCTTTTGTCGAGAATGGCGCAAATTATAATAAAGCGTACTAATACTATCTTCGCTAATGACGATAGTAGCTTGTTTTCGCATTAAATTTTGCATCAAAGCAACGGCCTTTTTGTTGTTTATCCTGTCTGTATCGATAATATCAATGATGATATTTAGGTCAAAAAATACTTTCACTGTTCTGCCTTTTGATTTAATTCATCCGCTTTTTCTGCTCTTAGTGATTTTGAATCGCCTTTAAAATCGCCCTTAAAGGCTCCGACAAACTTCATAATATCGGCAATATCGCTCTCTATGCCACTAGGAGTAGTATTTTCTTGCGTATTTTGTATTGGTTGTTGTGAATTTTCGCTTTGAGCAGCCACTTCAATAATCTCATCTTCTTCATGTTTTTTTGAAATAACAATCTCAGTTTCGCTTTTGTTGGCTGAGTGCTGAATCTGCTTGACGCTATCTACCTGAAAGCTATCTGGCGCTGCCAAAACTTTATCAAAGCCCTCATAAGCTGCATCGGTTAAAATTTCTTTTGTCATTTCTAGTGTTTCAAAGTTAAATGTTTTAACGGTTGTTTGCCTTAATTGCTTTAGATCCTTTATAGAGCCCTTACCGACGATTTGCGGATTTAACATAAAAGAGTTTTTGCCGATTATGTCAAATTTATCTTTGTCATTTTCGCTGATTTTAAAAATAGCTTGTTTATCCTCAAGCTCTTTTAGGGCGCGATACACGCTTGATTTGGCTAAAATTTTACGCTCTTCAAAATATTTAACGAAATCGCTATCGTATTTAAAAATATTTTTATAATTTACGTTTTTTATCATTACTAAAAATACGGTTCTGGCGTTGTTTGAAAGATTTTCAACTAAAAAATCTAAATTTTCTACAAAAACTTTAATAAAGGCATCTTTTGTTTGTTCTTTTTGCAAAAAACTCGTAACTATCGTCTTTACTTCACCAGTTTGGCTATCGACGATCTCTTGCGTCCTATTATAAAGCCTCGCGCTTGTGGAGCGAACTTTTTCTAGGTCAACGATTTCTTTTGCCATAATACTCCCCTGTAGTTTATTTTTTCAAAAATATACTTTTTTTACCCTTATTTGCCACTGAATTTTCCCAAAAAATGAAACTATTTTTATCAGAACCATAAAATCTTTCCCAAAAAATGAAACTACTTTTTATCAAAAAATCATTCTTTTTCCAAAAAAATAAAACTAGATTTTGAGTGATATTGAAATTTTAATACCGTTTGTAAAAAGGCGCTTGTACTAGAAAATAGATTTTATAATGGTATCAATATGCAAGTTTTTTATGATATATGTGTTTTTAAGAAAGCATTGATACGGGTATTATAAAAATATATTTTCTATGACTCAACCTGTCATTCTCTTATGTTAAATTTCCATCATTATTTAAATCTAAAGGAGCGAAAATGATAAAATACATTGTAGGTGGAGTAGCGTTAGTGACTGCTGGGTACACGCTAAGAAGATACCTCAGTAAATATGATTTTCATATATCTGCAAAGAACAAAAATCAAAACAATACAAAACAGTACGACTCGAATACAAAATGGGAATCAGCCTTAGTCTATCCCGTAGGCATGAATGATGATGATTTTTTAGAAGCTAGCGTAATGGAAAAAAGTCGTAAATTTAACGAAACGATTCACCGTCTTTTTGCGTCATTGAAAAGTTTGCAGAAAAAACTATCAAACGTAGAAAATTTGCCAGAACTAAAATCCGCTTACTCGTCTATCAGCGGCGAAAAGATCTTGAGATTTAAAGACTCCGATGCCAAAAATTTTAGTAATTTTTTTTATATATTTATAAACTCCAAAGAGGATCTGCAGATTTTGTGCGATCTAAATTTAATGATAGATTATGCATTGGAGCGCATGATAGAAAATAACATTTCTAAGATTAATACCGCAGAACAAAAGGTAAGAGATTATTGTAAATTTGATACAGAACAACAAGAGATAATCATCAAGCTAGTTGAGCTAAACAATGTTTTGGTTAAGGCATTGAGGGAGCTAAGGTCCGCTACGCAAATGATGGAAATAGCAACGATCTTTAAAGACGTAGCGGGAGTATATAAAAGATATTATGATAAGAAATTTTTTAAGGAGAAGCTAGAATGTTAAGATTATTTTTAGATTTATTTGCAGGTTATGTATTCTATCGAGTGATCAAATTTATGGCATTAAATCTTTATTTACCGGCTATAAAAGAGGTTGTCAGCATAATCTTTGGGAATAAAAAGGTAGCTCAATAGCTCCCGCTTTTGTCAAAATAAATTTATTGACAACGGGGGGGGGGGGGGTAATGCTAAAATATACAAATTTTATTTTAACAAAAGGAGAATAGTGTGGAAGCTAATGGAAATCAACAAGAAATTCAACTAGATCTAGGCGATCTCGCAGCTCAAGCAAAAGAAGTTTTTAAAGGGGCTATACAAGGTTTAAGTTCTAGATTAAACGTTTTAATAGTCGGTAAAACCGGCGTAGGTAAAAGTACGCTTATAAATGCGGTTTTTGGCGACGCAGTAGCAAAGACTGGCTCCGGAAAACCGATTACTCAAGAAATAAACGAAATAAAAGTAAATCCAAATTTTAGTATTTATGATACTAAGGGTCTTGAATTGAAAGACTTTGACGCCACTTGTGACGACATTGCGAATTTTTTGGAAGAAAATAGTAAAAAGAGAGCAGACGAGCAAATACATATAGTATGGTTTTGTGTGGCGGAGCCCGGCAGAAGGATAGAAGAGGGCGAAAAAAGACTGTTTGATATCATAAGAGAAAAAGACTATGCAGCTATAGCAGTGATAACAAAAGCCCAGCAAGATAAAGACGAGAACAAGGAAAAATTTTCAGATAAAGTAAAAGGCGAGTTTGGCGTTAATGACGAATATATGCAAAGAGTTATGGCGTTAGAGATCGAAGACGATGACGGAAACATAAAACCGCTTAGAGGCATAGACGACCTTATAAAGAAAACATACGACGCTTTACCTGAGGCATCAAAGCAAGCCTTTGCTAGAGAGCAAAAATATAACAAAGACGTAAAATACGAAGCAGCACTGGATATTATCAATACATATAGCGTAGCTGCGGGTGCTATAGCAGCTACTCCGATACCGTTTTCAGATATCGCTCTACTTTTACCTACCCAAATAGCCATGATATCTCATATTACGTATAATTACGGTTTTAAAGCCTCTGCTGAAAATATTACAAAATTAGCGACATCGTTTGCTGCCGTAGCAGCTGGAGGCTTTGCCGTTAGATTTGTGGCTGGAAATTTATTAAAATTTATACCGGCCGTAGGATCTCTTGCAGGAGGAGCGTTTAATGCAACCGTCGCCAGCTCCACGACAAAACTAATGGGTAATGCCTATCTAGCTTATTTAAACGATAATTTTGAGTTAATTTACAAAGGCGATTTTGATTTATTTTCAAATTTGACGGACACTATCATAAGAGCATACGTCGAAAAGCTAAAATAAAATCTTTACTTTTATCCAAATTCGACTCAACCTGTCGCACTTCTTTGCTATAATTTTATAAATTTGATAGTAAAGAAGTGCGATGAATTTTTACCACGAAAATTTCCAACAAAGGACATAATATGATGCGACCAAAACCATTTAAAATTTGCTGTTCCAAATGCAGCTTTGAAAAACTGATTTGGTTTAAAAGTGATGCTTTAACGGACTTAGACTTTAAGCAAGTTCCAGATGTTTGTCCAAAGTGTGGCAATGCAAAGTTTAATAGAAAAGCAATATCCATAGAAGAGGCTATCGCCAAAGAGCGCTTTGATAATATGATCCAATCTTTTAAGAATATATTTAAAAAGGTATTTAAGGGCTAAATTAGTATAATGCATAAAGATTTTTAGGAGATAATATATGAAAGAAGTTGTAGTAACAACAAAAGATGAATTAGAAAAAGCAGTAAAAGACGGCGTGGATACGATAATAGTTCAAGGCAAGTTGGTGGACAATATTAAAAGGATAAAATCCTTAAGGAATAAAAGCAAAATTATGCTTTGGACCCTTGGTGCAATTGCTACAAGTATCCCAGTGGCAACAATTGTTACTCCTGCTACTGGTGGCGTATCGATTCCTATTGCATACCTCGCTGCCACTTCAACTGCGGCCCTTACAGGAACTGAAATTGCTCTTATACTAGCTATAGCACTTCTTGGAATGTCTCTAATTTTGCAGATAATGGATAAATATGATGTTGATGGAGAGGTGGAGATTAAAGGAGTTGTAAAAATTAAATTAAAAAAGAAACAAAGTTGATAAAATGCACAACATCCTCATCCTATACAATCCCTACTACCAAAACGACGTCATCGAGCAACACCTTAAGATTTTGATATTCAAAGGCAAGGTGGCCTTTGGTAAGATAAAAAGCAAGCGGCGAGATATGATAAACTCTCACGAAGCCGAGCTTGAGCAAATTTACGAAAGCATAAATTCGAGCGACAGCGACGGCAAGTATTTGCAGCTATTTTTAACCGATTATTCAAATTTGTTCGTAGCAAAAGTTATTGCCGTAACCGATGAAGATATGAGCGAGATAGCGCCCGAGTATTATAAAGAAAAAAGGCTCGATGTAGAAAAGTGGTTTATCATAAGCGATATCAGAGAGCTAGTTAGAAATGATTTTGAGTGCGTTAGAGACGATTACCTGGCAAATTTTACCGTAAGCGGCCATACTTACGCAGTATACGGCAACGCTTACGTTTATCCCCTGATTATAAAAATAAAACAAGAGACGCGCTATTTTGAGGATGAGGGTAAATTTTATCCTGATGTCTATAAAAGCGCCGAGTTTTTAGAGATAAAGCGAAATTTAATCCGTTACTGTTTCGGACGAAGCCTAATAAATCTAATGCATCCAGATAGCATAGAAAATATCATCTCCGCCGAGATAGAATACCTTGATAATATAGCCAACCCGCTCTATGACTTTAGCTCCGTCGTGGTCAAATACTCAAAAACTATGGAGCAAGAGATCTACGCCTTCGTTAAAGTTCTCATGGAACAACTCGCAAAGATAAAGCCGTCTATATTAAATATCCCATACGAAGTTCAAGGCACTAGCTTTACCGTGAGCGATATATTCGAAAATAAGCCAAATTTGGGAACCTATAAGTTTCTTTTTAAAAATCGCCTGATCCAAGATGCGCTTGAGGGAAATTTGCTGCAAAACTACGTAACCAGAACTCTACCAAAGGTCATAACCGAGCTTCAAGATTTACGAAACGAAACTGTCCATGCCAAAGCTCCTAGCCATGCCGATGTAACAAAGCTAAGAGCAAAGATAATAGGCGTGGCTAGCGAGAGCGTACTGGCCAAAGTAGTCAAGGCTAGGGCAGAAGCGGGGAGGGCTAAGAAATAAGATATACTGGTGTAAATTTAGTTTTACACCAGATTATAATTATTTCTTTTTATGTTCCTCTGTCTTTTTGTTATAGTATATAGCCAGATACCCGTTTTCATCTTCGCTTGGCAATTTAATATCATCCATATCACACTCTTCTTTGGCAAACATATCCTCATCTTCTTTAAAGCCGACAGGATAAGATATTAGATTTAAATTTGACGGGATATCTTTTATATCCCTTTTTATATCGCTTGCCGTAAAGCTAATATTTTCTGCTATAGCGATATCGTCTTGTATCTTAAACTCTTCCTTATCGGTTAAGACAACAAAGCTAAATTTTGTATCAGATACAAATTCCACCCTATCTTTCCACCAATGCCAAAATTGTTTATAGTCAAACGTCCATTTGTCTTCGCCGTTATTTTTGTATTTTATAAAACGGCCCTCCTTAAATTCGCAAACGGATATTTGATCTTCTATGTAAAATACTAAAAAATCTCTCATTATTTTTTATTTCCCATATCCATAACCTCTTTTTGGATATCTTTTATATCCATGTCCGGGTTTAGGCTTTTAAATGTTTCCGTTAATCGATCAGAAACCATGATCTTGTCTTTTACGCTATTTAGATCGCCAGAGACATATTTCGCAAATTCGCCTAATTTTCCGTCTTTAAACGTATCTAAAATAGCATCTACGCCACGAGCGCCACCCAATTTATCTAAAGTTTCCGTGCCTATTTTTGCTAATGCAACAAATGTATCTGCTCCAATATTCATATCCTTTTTATCCTCTATGCCCTTGATTAGAACACCAGAGCCTATAGCAGTATACTTTGCCTTATCGATGTCGCTAGCATTTTTTAGCTTCTCTTCATCTATTTTTACTTCATTTTTTATATAGTTTATATAGTCTTTGTAACTATCAAAATCCTCTGGTTTTTTATCAGACGCCTCAGCTCTTAGACCTAGCTCTATAGGATCTTCCAGCTCTTCTGTCAAGCCTAAAAATTTAGCAACCATTGAGGCTATTTTTCCAACAGTTTCTAGCAATGGTCCTGCTAATTCAACTATTTTAGTTGCAAATGTAGATAAACTACTCCCTAGTGAGCTAACCGCGCTACTAATTGCACTACATACGCTACCAACAAAACTACCAATAGCACTCCAAAATCCCATGTTTGCTCCTTTATTTAAATTTGAATATACTCTTTTAAATGCCTATCCATGTAATTATCAAACAAAATCTCAATCTCTTCAGTATTCATAATTTTTTCAAAAATCAGGTTAATACACTCTTTTATGTCCTCATGTAAGCCCTCATCTTGATTTTTATAAAATTTATTAAAGATATATTTGCTTAAATATTTCACGTTGTTTGGTATTTTTTTGCGATCTATCATCTGTTTGATACCGCCTAGCACAATTTTTTCATTATCTTTAACTCGCTTTAACCACTCAACCTCAAGCGCATAAAAATCGTATTGCAAGGCTTCTTCTAAGTCTTTTACGTTTGGCACATTATTTTTACTTTCTACTGGCGGTATTATACCTTTTTTATAGTTTTGCCTGTAATAATCCAAGACATTATCTCTTAAAATTTTAGCGTCAATTACGGCTGATTTTGTGGTGCTGACATTTTCAAGTTGGGCTATTTGCACCTGAATCGGCTTGATAAAATTTGGATTAGACACTATTGCCCTACCAGTTTCCAAATTTGATAAAAACTCCTTTTGTTCATCATTTAAAGCCATTGTATTACCTATCGCCTCTTTGTCGTCTTGAGCGAAAATTTTATGCACTATTTTTGTGTTTGTGTTTTTTAACACTTCTGGCGTTAGTTTGTTTGGGATTTGATCTACTATTATTAGCGACTCTCCATATTTTCGCACTTCGGCAAGCATATCGGCAAATGTCTCTACGCCTAGTTTTTTGTTTGGGCTATCTCCTGGCATAAATTTAGAAAGAAGCCTGTGCGACTCCTCTATGAGTGTAATATGTCTAAATTCCTCGCCTTTATTTTTGTACTCTTTGTATTTTACCTTTAAGGCTTCATTTATATTTATTAATATAAAACCCATTATTAGAGATTTTTCAGCTCCGTTTTTTACCTCTTCTAGTTCTAAAACTACGTTTTTTTCAAGCAGATCGGCAAAATCTACGCTTCGTTGATTATTCAGCATAAAAGCTTTTGAGCCCACTAAAAGCCCTTGAAGTCTTGCATTTATAGAGCCTATGTAGTCTTTTTTTAGTCTTTCATCAAATCCTTGCTCTTCTACTACGATGTTTGCTTGTCGCACCAGATCCGATAGTGTCGGAAACGCAAAAACTCCATCTGCAAACGGATCGCTAAATTTATAATTTTTAGACGTCGATATATCCCAGCCATACTCTTCATAACATCTATAAAGAGCAGTCTCTATGATCTGAGGAATGGCTGCTTCCATATCAAAAGAGGCTTCGATATTTGCTTTTATCATATCTACTCTCGAAGATATACTCTCGTGAGGGAAAAATTCAAATGGGTTTATCCTAAAAGGCGCAACCCTCTCATCTCCAAGCGTAAATATAAGCAAATCATCCATATCATTTAGCATAGCCCTATACTCTGTTTTTGCCGGTTCTATAACCAAAAACGGCAAATTAGCGGACTTTAAAATTCTTTGGCAAGTAGTCGTTTTACCGCTACCTGTAACCCCAGCTATAAATATATGTTTATCAAGCCAAGCTTTATCTATAAAAATTTTTTGATTTAACTCTTTGCCGCTTTGAACCATATTGCCCAAAAATATCGCTTCGTCTTGCGATATTTGCTCTTTAATATTTAGACCAAATTCCACCTCTTCTTTTAGGGATAGTCCGACAACCTCTTTTTTTGGTAAAGTGGCTATCACGCTTAGTTCATTAGCTGACATCCAGCATGATTGGCTAGCTAAATTTTGAGATAGTAGGCTTCTTGATATCACCGCGTTTGTATTTTCTATTAAATTTATTTTAGGAATTTGAAAATTTTTTATACACTTTATCTCGTTTATATCTTTTGCAGCATTTAAATTACTAAAAATGAGCGGAGATTTATTGCTTTCATCGCCTGAGAATATAGCTCTGATAGCATTTCCAAGCTTTGTTAAATTTCCTTTTTCGTTTGACATAAGATATATGCAAGAGTCAAAAAGACCTTTATTTTTGCCGTAGTTTATGCGCTTTAATAAAACTTCGTCTATATACTTTGTAAGCTCGCTAGCCATTTTGTTGGTAAATTCAAAGCTTAAGTTGCTACCTTGATTTTTAGAGATGGATTCGCTTTTATTAAAGGACTCATTTTCGCTTTTGGTTTGTGATGTACCTGAAGTTTTACTAAAAGACGAATTTTCGCCTGCGCTTTCAGACGTTCCCCTGCTAGTGCTTGAGTTTGAAGAGCTATAACTTTCGCCTTTACTAGTATTGGTATTTATACTGCTTGAAGTATTTTTCCCTTTTTGATTAGATTCAGAATAATTAGTGCCATCAGATATTGAACTACCTTTAGTTGCCGAAGTAGATGTGCTAGTGGAGCTTCCGTCGCTATGCTGTACTGATGTTTTCGTCATCGGGGCTATATTATTATAAGCATCAAATAAAACCTTTTCTATACCAGCTATCGCCCCATTTGACATCGGTTTTGCTAGTACTACCAAGGCAAATTCGTCCCCACTCATAATGTCTATAAGTCTATCTATTCCCTGAAAATCCTCTTTATCCTTATATACGCTAGGTATGCCGCTAACTTTGGCAAATCTTTTCATTTTATCTATTTTAGAAACCAGCTCCGCTTTTTGCCCTTTTTCTACTTCGAGCACCTTACTGCCTCTAAAATTGCCTTCAATGCTAGGTTTTAAAACCCTTTTTCCTATATCATCGATATCAAGCTCGAGCTCACCCCTATACGACATATCCTTGGTTACGCCGGCATAAAAAGAAACGCCGCTACTACCGCCGACAATCAAATATACAAAAATGATCCCATCTATCCTAAGCGTGCTTATTACGTTTTCAAAGGCCTCTCTTCTAGGACTATCTTCTTCAAAGGTAAGTTCTTTTATGTGATAAAATTTAACATCGCTAATGTCTATATCGCCATCCAGTTCTAATACAGGCAAATTTTCTATTACGGCATTACCCGAGAGACTTTGCTTTAGAGCGCCGTATAGCTCTTTATTGTTTACCGTACTCATATATCTTTTCCTTGTATTTCGGTTTTATAGTCTCCGTTTTTTATACCTTCTTCGTCGGCTACTACGTATTCAAATTTACTTGGACTTGCGATCCTAATATAAATATAGCAGTTCTCGTCCGCAAACCCTGTATCTATCCTCATCTTTTTTATACCGCTATCGCTTATATCAACAGAATTTGTAGTTACCGATGCTTGCGTAGTGTAAAATACCTCAAAAATACTCTCACTAGCATCCATAAATTTGATCCAATCTCCATATTTGGCATCTCTGCTTACGACAGTATTAAATTTGCCCTTTTTCTTTTTGCCAAGATAGTATTTAAAATTTATATCGCTACCGACGTTATGATCTTTTACAAGTATGGTTCCGCCTTTTTTAGATCTTATTAATCCAAAAGCCACGCCCGTTTTCCCATTCGGTCTTTCAAAGTCACTATCGTTTTCGCCCAGCGGTCTGTAAATTTTATAAAGACCCTCAAGCGGCTTTTGAAATTCTTTTGATAAATTTTCCTCTTCTTGTGCTATTTTTTCATTGAATAGCTTTTCGACAAATGCCGATTTGCTAGAATTTCCAGCTAAAAATATATTTACTTCTTTTATAGCGCCTAAATCCACTTTTTTATTGCTAAACGCTAGCCTCAATGCTTCAAAGAAATTATCTACGCCTCTTTTTATTCTAGCTTCTAGTATCTCTAAAATTTTATTTTTATCTATATCTAGGCTAAACCCTGCTGTTTGCTTACCTTTTGTGTCTATCAAATTTACGGATAATATGCCGTCTTTATATAGTTCGCCGTCATCTTTACCTTCCCATAGCGGTCTTAGTTTTTCCATTAGCTCTTTTGTGTTTCTTCTGGCTTCTTGAGCGCTACTTATCAAGGTTTCATGACCGGCAAATTTTTCGCATTCAGGCGGCAACGTAAATTGTATTTTAGATTCAAGTAGTTTTTCTTTATTTGCTTTAAACAGCTCAAAAGCTACTAGCTCAAGCAAATTTTCGCCGCCTAGATATTTATCGCCACCGGCTCCAAAATGCTCTATCACGTAGTCGTATCTGCTATCTTTATCGGCCTCCCTATAAACGCCGAAGTCAAAATCAGTCGTTCCGCCGCCAAAGTCGAATACTCCGTAAAATACCTTCTCGTCGCCAACCGGCTCAAATTTATTTTCTTCAAGGGCGATGACGGCATATGCCGCTGGCTCGCTAGCTCCGCTTATGACTTTTAGCTTAGATAAAATTTCAGGCGTTTGAAGCGAAAGCGGTAACGACTTTTTGATACCTTTATAAAAGCTTTTTAGTATCTTTTCTCTTATATCCATCTCGTAAGTAACCGGAAAAGATAAAATGTAATCCAAAAATATCCCGTTTCGTTGATTATTTATATAAAGCCCCAGATAATAAGCATAAATTTCTATAGGATTTATATCGCCGTCTTCAAGCTCGCTAAATCCTTTTATCTCAAATTCCTTGCCTTTTCTATCAAAAATTTTTAGCTTCTTATCTCTTTGTCCAGCCCACTGTTTTAGTTCGTTTAGATAGGAGTTATATTCGCTAGATGCGCTTTGCAGCAGCGAGTTATATGCTGCATGAGATATATTTACGTCCTCCCATCTAGTATATGGCCTACCTTCTCTTGCCTCATAGTCTTGTATAAATTTACCCAGATCTCCAAAACTTATTATCGTAGGATTTTCATAGTGGCTTTTTTCTATCTTTTTGCCAAGATCGCCTATGCCTACTCTCATCGGATTTATTTTAACGGTATCCTCTTGATATACGACTACCGTGCTTTTAGTACCGAAGTCTATGCCAACTACTCCGTCTTTTATGCTACTTCTCGGATCTCTTGCCGTTAGGGAATGCTCTAGCTTTACCTCTACGCCGTCATTTTTGCTTTCATCCATCCCCCAGAGTTCCCACAGCCCAAGCCCGACATCTGTTAGCATCTTTGGCTCATACTCTTTTATATCGGCTCTTATTTTATCCTCATATAAAAATGGCTCTACAAATTTGTATCCATCTATTTTTAGGTTTTGTAGGTGCTCTAAATTTGATACTATAAATTTGCCTTCTTTAAATTCAAAAATTTGAAGTATTTTATATGCATTATTATCTTTTAGTTCGTCTATGATTAAATTTGACTTGATGAATTTATAGAAAAGCTCATTAAAAGGCACATCTTTTATACGTACTGCATCAAATATCCATATAGTACTTCCGTCTTCAACGCCAGAAGCACTCTTTTTTTCTAACTTGCTATTGTAAAGCTGTCCATAGACGTACCCAATATAGTTTTTGTTTTTTTCTTTTGGAAGCCTATGGTATATCGCTTTTATAATGCTAATGGTATCATTTTCTGATAAATTAGATTTGATATCTTGTGTGATATATAATCTTTTCAATTGACTTGCAAAAAAGTTAACGAACTTGTCTATATACGTGACCGAACCTCCAAATAAAATATCTAATTTTAACTGAATTTCTTTTGATGTATACGCTTGTGCACATATAATAGCATCTAACGCAAAATCATAAAATAGGTTTTGATCCTTGCCTATGTTTATTGTGTTTTGATCGCCCTTCTCAAGCTTCATAAACCCGCTAAAGGCCTCTTTTATATACTTCGTAAAAATATTTTTAGGACTTTCGAGGCTACTCTCGTTGCTTGTTAAAAACTCCGCCCAGCTATCGTTTATGTCCTGCTCAAGCTTTTCTTTTGGTATTTTTATTGTTTCTATCTGTTTAGTACTCATCTTTTTCCTTTAAATTTTTACTACGGATTTTCTTTTTATCTCTTTTGTTTTGCTATTTACCATGCCTTTTAACGCGATCTCGCTTATCTTGCCGCTTATGCTTTGACTGGAGTTATGCCTTAGGTGCAGCTGCGGATCAAACTCGTCTCCCAGGCTAACGCTTTGAAGCTCATATATATCGCCGTTTGCTTTGGTAAAATTTACAAATAAAAAATAAAATATCTCCGTGAGTTTTTTTATCTCGGGATTTTGTCCCTCTCTAAGCTCGTTATTGATATAGTCCCATAGGTTTTCGATATTTCTAGACTGAACGCCTGAAGCAATGAAGCTAGCTAAGCTGTCTTCTTTTAGGATATTTTCTAGAGATTTTTTCGTAGATGCGGATAAATTCTTAAAATCCTCGTAAGCTTTAACGTCTTTTTTTAAATTTTCGAGCTCTTTTTTACTTTGCTCGACCTGTTCGGCGTATAAATTTATATCATCGGTCAGCTTTTTATTCTCTTTTTCGAGCTGTTCTCGCTCAACTTTGGCGCGAGCTAGATCGTCTTTGAGATTTTTTATCTCATCTTTTAAAAACGATGAGTCCGAATCAACATTAAACCATTTGGCTAACATCGCTTTTAGCTTATCCATAATGCCGCTATTTATTTTTTCTTTCACTTCTTCATCCTCCAAAAGCTCTAGCAGTCTTTTTTTGTCTATCGAGTTAATCTCGCCTGAAATATTGATTTGCTTATCTAGTGTTTGATTTGATTTTTCTTCATTCATCAATAGCTACTCCAAAAATAAACTAAATTATATATTTTTTAAATATCTATAAAACAAAAACGATATATTTTACTATATTTTTCTTACTTAGACACTTAAACTATAGTATAAAAAAATGCAAAAAATTTAAAGAGCCTCGTCTGGCTCTTTAAATTTATGGTTTTTAAGCTTTAAATGCCACTTCACTCGCCTCCCAATCATACTCCCCGGCAATAGTCGTCAGGTTTTGCGCTGTTGCTTGTAGTTGCCTTAGGGCTTCTTTCATCTCGCTTACCTTACTGCTTCCGTTCATGCCGGCTTGTAGGTTTTGAACGCTTATGGCCATTTGGAGCTGAGTTAGCGTCCAGTAAAATTTGATCAAAGCCGTATCCAGACCTATCTGGGCTAGGGGGTTTATGGCTAAATTTATAGCATCATTTTCCTGCTCGCCGTAGTCTTTGCCGATTTCTAAAAGTAGCTCGGGCAAATAGTTTTCATGAAATTTACTCTCCATCTTAGATAGTCTTTTTATGATATTCTCGTCTATTTCATTATACTCATCTAGCCCCATAGCTGTTTTAGCGGCGTATCCGATAGTTTTTGCTACGCCTCCAAAGGGACCAAAGGTATCTTTATAGTACATATCGTCTATTTCTTGCTCGTCTTTGTCGATCGGTTTTTTAGTTAGCTTTATGCTTTGGGTTAAATTTAGCATTTGACCCGCTAGTTCGCTCATCTTAAAGCTCTTTGCTTTAGCTACCGCCTCGTTAGCCTTTTGGATAAAATCTACGTTTAAACTCATTTGATCTCCTTTGATTTAAATTACAACGTAAATTTAACATTGCATAGCGACAGGTTGAGTCATTTTTCGTATCTAACTTCAAAAATATTAGCTTTTTCTCGATTTTTTCTCTGCCAAGCCTTTTCTTGTAGTTTTTTATGACCTCGCTATCAAATTTTTCGCTATATTCTCGTCTAGCTTCATCTGCGCTTTTTAAAAGCTCTTCGGCTAAATTTACTAGCCTCTCATTTACGTCTTTTTGAGCGTCCGTTTTGGGCATGTTTGCGCCGCCGCCGCTCTCGTCGCTTTTTTATTTTGAATGTCTTGTAAAATTTGATTAAATTTATCGGTTTGCTCGGAGCTAAAAAACTTCCCGCAAAGCTGTAAGAAAGCAGAGATATCGGCTATATCTAGCTTATCTAGATAAATGCCGCGGCGTAATGTTGTTTGCATTTGCCTCATTGCTCGTTCATGAGCGTCTAGCGGATTTGCTTGTTCTATTAAATTTAAGCCAAGATCGCTTTTAAAATTTTTCTCCTCTTTTTTAATGGCTTCTTTTATAGCCTCTGCCGTGCCCTTGCCGCCAAAGTCGGCAAATTCTAAGAAACATTCGTTTATCAAAGTTTGAAATAAAAAATCCCCTCTATCTGATCTCATGGGCGCTTATATCCTTTTTTAGGCGGTTTAGCTTCGTTTTTAGCTTTTTTGCGCTTTTAGCTCATTTGATAGCGCGTTTTCTACGATATATTGCTGATGCCCCGATAAAAATATATTAGCGCTTTTACTAAAATCATCGCCGAGCTTTGCTTTGGTTTCTTTCATCATCGTTTCAAGCTCGCCTAAAATTTCCTCGTATTCGTTTAAATTACTATCCCTGAGCTTTGCATCGATTGCCATCATATCTCCTTTTTTGCGCAAGGCTATCGGCATGATAGGCTCTGAGCTAACGCCTTTGACGTATTGCCAAAAAAACGACCCGGATAGCCAACCACCCCTTAGAGAGCCCTTATCCACCGATATATAATATCCCATATTTACGGCGCTATTTCTTGAATAATAAATCCTGCGCTCGTAGTTGCCTCGTTAGTTTAGCGGGTTGCCCTCAAAAGGACTAAAAGGAACGTAAAACAAAACGTCGATTTGATCGCTTGAGCCTGCGTATTTGTTTAATCTAATGCTAAATTAGTAATGCGGAATGCCGTTAAAATTTTTAGTTTTGTATTCCTCCTCTTGCAAAAAACAAAGATGATAGTACTCGTCGGCAAGCCTTGCAACTCTTGGTTCTAGTTCAAAAATGAAATTTAAGCTTAGATTTCTACTCACGCTTTGTGCTACGATATTTTTGATCGTTTCCATATGCTCTTTTTCGCTCCAAAGACAATTAGCCAGCAATAAAACGTCCGCAGGTAAAACCTTGCTCCTATCGTTTAAAAATGCGGCGATTTTTAAGATATGGGCTAAATTTTTCCAGCGTCTATCCGAGATATAGATAGTGGTTTGATTTTCTTGTAAAGTTTGCTTGTCGTTTGCTTTTTGAAAGCTTTGCCCGTCATAGTCCATATTCTCGTCTTGATCGTTTTTTGGTATTAAACTTTTCTATATTTTCTCTGATTTCTTTTATTGCTTCAAGGCTTTGGGGGCTAAATTTGACCGAATAACCGCCAAAAGGACGTTTGATACGATATGTTCGCGCTCAAACAGCCCCCTAGAGATCGCCGTGATGAGATTTGAAATTTTATTTTTATACATCGGCTCCCTTTTTTAGATTTTATAAAATTTAACGTATTGCCGCGACAGGTTGCGTCGCAAGGAAAAAATTAGCTAAAATACGTCAAATTTAAATAGGAAGGATTAAAATGCGCTCTCACGATAAAATCGCCGTCAGGCTTGCTCAAATAATAGTAAAACTAAACAGCGGTGAAAGGCTAAGTATAGATGAGCTTGTAGAGGAGTTTAGCGTAAATAAAAGAACGATTTTAAGAGATTTTGAGCGGCTTAGTATCCTACCTATCCAAAAAGAAAACGGTAAATATTTTTTAGAGGACTATGCTCTTGGCAAACTAGGCTTTAAAGATATAAAAGCCTTTGCCGCGCTAATCGGCGCAAGATCGCTATTTCCCGAGCTAGACGATAGATTTATCAGCGACGTTTTAAACGAGAAGCTAAACAAAGCCTATCTAATCAAAAACCAAGGGTTTGAAAGTATACAAATTTCAAGAGACGACTTTGAAGCCGTAAGCGCCGCAGTGATAAAAAACCGTATCGTAGACTGCGAATATAACGACAAAGAACGCAAACTAAAGCCGTATAAACTAATAAATAATAGCGGCATATGGTATCTGCTAGCAGACGACGAAGGCAAACTAAAAAACTTCACTCTCTCTAAAATAAAACGCATAAAGATAAAGGGCGATACGTTTACTGCAAACGCCGAGTTTTTAAAACGTATCGAAAAAAACGATACAAACTGGTTTTCGGACGCTAAATTTAAGGTTACGCTTGAAATCAAAAACGAAGCTATGAAGTATTTTAAGAGAAAAGAGTTTTTGCCAAATTACGAAGTAGTGCAAGAGGACGATCACAAAATCATCATAAGCACGGAAGTAGCTTACGATGACGAGATACTGCGGGTCGTAAAATACTGGCTACCGTTTATAAAGATAGTCGAGCCTTTAAATTTGAAGGATAAATTTGAAAATTTGCTTAGGGATTATTTGAAATGACATAACCTGTCATCTCTTTTTGCTAAGCTTTATTAAAAATAAATAATAAAGAAAGCAAATGAGAGAAAAAATTTTTAATTTACTTGAAGCGATTTCAAAAGGCTTACACGAGCGTGACGATATAGTAGCAAAAACTCTTTTGGCTACTATTGCCGGACAAAGCGTATTTTTATATGGACCGCCAGGCACTGCAAAAAGCTTAATAGCAAGACGTATAAATTTAGCTTTTAAGGATGCGGCGTATTTTGAATATCTTATGCAAAAATTTTCAACGCCAGACGAAGTTTTTGGACCAATAGACATAAAATCTCTAAAAGAGGGCAAGTATGTAAGAAATACTCAAGGGTATCTACCGAGCGCAAATTTTGCATTTTTAGATGAAATTTTTAAAAGTTCGCCAGCTATACTGAATACACTTTTAACTATCATAAACGAAAAACTTTTTAAAAACGGCAACGAAAACGTAAGAGTGCCCTTGTATACTCTTATTACAGCAAGCAATGAAACACCAGATATCGGTAGTGGGCTAGAGGCTTTATACGATAGATTAAATATGAGACTTTTTGTCGAGCCTTTGCAAGACTGGAATAACTTTGTAAAGCTAATAAGCAATGAAAATGATGAGCCTCATATAGATGAAAATTTAAAAATTACCGTAGAGGAGCTTGATGTCTTGCGACAAAAAGCTAAAAACATTAAATTTTCCTATCAAAGTTTAGAAATTATAAAGTTAATAAAATCAAAACTAAACGATTTAAGCAATCCTATTTATATATCTGATAGAAGATATAAAAATTTAGCTCAAATATTAAAAATAGCAGCTATTTTATCAGATAGGGATGAAATTTTACCTATTGATACGTTTATACTGGCGGATTGTTTATGGAATAATAAAGATGAAATCAAAGAAGTTAAGCGTATAGTAAAAGAAAGCGTTTATACCGTTGTTTGTCCAGATATAGATTATACATTTTTAGATGAATTTAATGAAATTTATAAAACTTTTTATGAGTTGTTTTTCTATCAAGATGATATATATAAAACCAAAATAGTTAATGATAAAATTTGCTACGAATTTGAGCTTTTAATAAATAGATTTAATGATGATAATGATAAGGTAAATGTCAAATTTTATATTCCCATAGATGAACATAAGGGCATTAAAAATCCGCTGGATGCGGGCGGTCAGCCGCAAAGAAGACTAGTTTATGCCTATCATGACGGAAATTTTAAGGTAGGAATAGACAGAGGCGCTTATGAATGCGGATGGGATTCCGGAGCGGCTTACAACGATCATACAAGCATAGTTAGAACCTTTTGCCCAACTATCTTGCATAAAAAGGGCGATATGATAGCCATAAAGGACAGCAAAAGGAAGCAGTTAATGAATATATCAAAAACTGCCCTTAAAAAGATGGACCAGATGATATCTGGTACAAATAGCGAGCTCACCAGTATTAGAACTAACGGTTATATGTTTTTGGCTAAAGACGAGATAGATAGCTTTATTCAGGTAAATATTAGCCTTCTTAATAAGCAAAAGCATATAAGGCTAAAAATTTCACGCTTTATAAAAGATTTACAAGGACATAAAATTGCGTAATTATGAAGAATTTTATAGCTCTTTGCTTGAAGATTTTAGAAAAGACGTAGGCGAGCTAGATGATGTCATAATGGCAGATATAAATAATTATTTAGCTAGCGAACTTGATGCCATAAAGTCTGCATGCGAAAATAATCCTTATAAAACATTAGATCCAAGGATAATGGATATAAAAAGGAGCATAATGTATGGTCAACAAGATACCGTAGATATTCAAACCGATATTGAACTAGTCAGAATTCTTTTAGGAAATGAGGAGGCTAAAAATTTTAAAGAACAGTTAAATATGCTTCCTGAAATAGATTTTGGAAGAAGATATAAACGTTTAGAAATAAGAAAGAAGATACTTGATAGATGCGAGCAAGCATGGTGGCAAAGATGTATAAATAAAAATTTACAAAGTATACCCGATATATTAAATGAAAAAATTTATGAGCTAAAACTAATGTATGCAATTTGTCGGCCATGTAAATTTAGGCCACAGGGATTTTTACAAAATCATGATCCTGGAGATAGAATAGGAAAACTTACCACTTTTTTGAATATAATAGGTTCATCAAATAAATTAAGGCAAATATGTGAAATTATCGGTAGAGGCGAAGGTATAAAAAATGAAAACATAACTTTTTCAAATAGTAATTCAAAGCTAAATAACTTTAAAGAACAATTTGACGGCATTAAAATTTCAAATGAAATCGAAAATATTATACCGTCTGAACTTGCATTTTTAAGTGAAGATTTACATATTATTTTTGATATGAAATTTGTTGAGAAAAAACTATTGTGCTTTGAAAGTCAAAGCGAGGTCAAAAATATAAACAGCGGTTTTAAAATGCCGAATGTAAGACAAAAAGGGTCTGTGATGCTTGTGGTGGACGGTAGTTATTCTATGCAGGAAAAAGAAAATACGGCAAAAAGCATAGCCTTTTTAGTGGCTACTATCGCCAAACGCGAAAAAAGAGCTTGCTATCTTGTGTGTTTTAATACTCAGATAAAAGCTTATGATTTAAGCGGTCATAAATGGCATGACGAACTGATGAAATTTTGTCTTACTAAATTTGACGATGGGACAAACTTTAAAATAGCTATCAAAAGGGCTTTGGAACATATCAAAAATGATAAAAATGCCGATGTCTTAGTTGTTTCTGATGCATTGTTTGATATAGACGACGAGATAAGAAATATATCAAAAAATATAAAATTAAACGGTTCAAATTTATATGCAATTATACTAGGTGATGAGGGAACCGTAAAGTTAAATGAAATTTTTGATAAAATTTGGAAACTGGAATGTACGACTTTAATAATCAAAGCATAGGCGATATGAACATTAATATAGCCATGTCAAGATATGAAATGGCTAGAAGCGATCTTTTTAATTTAGTTTATTCCTTGGGGCGTAAATTAAATAAAGCCGATATTTCAGTGGTTTCTTTGGATGCTAACGCGAAAAAAGATATGCAAGATATCTATACTTTACTAGATAATCAAACGAAGAGTTGGAAAAAGATTTATTATGCCCAATGGATAGATGAATTTGCTAGTGTCATTAAAGATGTTCATAAAATTTTACGCATATACGATAGGTATTTTAACAAGCGCGACTTACAAGAAGCAGCCCAAGTACATTACATATCTAAAAGAATAATAATGATAAGTATGTTAAGCGATAATAAATTCGATAGAAATGCTAAATTAGATTTGATGATTTGTTTTAGGTGATTAAGTTATATTTTAAATTTGGATATCGTAGCGATTATATTTATCAGATTAATATATTCTGTGATGGGCTTTTAAAAGGGTTTTAGGGATTATCCCTAACGAGGTGTTTTTGTCTGATCTGTCAGACAAAAAGTATCCTCGCCCAGATAAGAAAATTTTGATTGTTACCATTTTATTAGCCATATCTCCGGAATAAAAATTTGAGATTTATTTAATAATTATCCATTTGTCTAATTTAGATTAAGCGGCTGCTGTTAAAAATATTAAGGATTTCTGGTTGTTCGATTTTTGTAAAAATATTTGGCTCTCTTTAACTTAAGCTCACACAAAGGAGCATTAAGTTACGATGAGTTCGATGAAAAATAAATATATAGTCCGTTCCCGAATTTCGGAAAAGAAATTTAGAGAAATTCTCAAATACTTTACACAAGATGTAGAGGCTACTAAAATAGCAGAATTTACTAATATCTCAGAAAAAACAATCAACCTTGCGCTTGCACTCTCTTTGAGAAAATAACTAAAAATATCAGAATTTTAATGTCTAAAGAGTGTGAGAAGATATCTAAGTTTTCAGGTGAAATTTTCAAGCCCCCTAGAAGCTTCGCTTTGAGATTGACGAAAGCTACTTTGGAGCTAAGAGAGAGTAAGAGGTATTGTGCTTGCACTCTCTTTGAGAAAAGAGGTAGAGGAGCGGCAAATAAAACACCCGTATTTCTATTTCGCTACGCTTATAGCTGTAAACAGACGGAATGTTAAAGCGTGACGGCAAGGTCTATACCCGGATAGTTAAAAACTGCTCCGCAAATGAACCGATACCGACATTATCGGAGTTTCTCAAAGAGAGCGCAAGCGCAAGAGCGAATTAGATGAGAGCGTTATTTATTCTGATTGCCGGAAAGCTTATGACGGATTGGTTGATTACGGAGCTAAAGCTCATTATAGAGTAAAGCATTCTAAAAATGAATTCGCTAACGGTAAAAATCATATAAACGGTATAGAAAACTTCCGGGGATATGCTAAACATAGACTAGCTAAATTTAAAGGCATTAAGAAAGAAAATTTCTTGCTTCGTCTTAAAGAGCGTGCTCTGCTCTACTTCGCTACACTTATAGCTTTTCAAGACGCGGCCACGAACGTAGTGAAGTAGAGTTTAGATATAATAACAGTAAAGATACAAGAACTTTCTATCATATTTTACTAAAGATGATAAGAGGTCTTATAAGTAGCAAGACGAAGTTGTAGCTAAAAATCCACTTAAGTTCCGTTTAGCCTAAAGTATTGTAAGTTTAGAACAACCGTTTTTGCTTAAAAATCAGGGCAAGGGCTCCGGTTTTAAATAAAGTATTGTAAGTTTAGAACCGCAAAACTTGAACGACTATGTGCTACAAAAGCTTGAGTCTTAAATAAAGTATTGCAAGATTATAACAAAATATATTCGTTTATTTTTATCTTTTTGTATTTTGTTTTAAACAAACTATTGAAAGTTTAGAACGCTCCTATTCGTATTCGCTTTTTGCGTAGCCGCCGTGTTTTAAACAAAAGACTCTCCTTGACTTAAACTCACACAAAGAAGTGATAAGTTGCGATAGGCCTTTTGCTTTTATAAAAAAGATAATTTATCAAAATATTA
The DNA here is from genome assembly GCF_900573985.1 of Campylobacter showae. NCBI lineage: Bacteria > Pseudomonadati > Campylobacterota > Epsilonproteobacteria > Campylobacterales > Campylobacteraceae > Campylobacter > Campylobacter showae. Next base: position 173,908 of record NZ_UWOK01000002.1, read on the forward strand.
TGGTTTAGCATAACATTCACTAAACCGTATAATTCGCAAAGTTTTTTGATATCCTATTCAACAGATTATATTTATGCCCAAACGGATTTAATTAAAAAAATAATAGATCTATTTTGCCCTCAAGCATCACTTAGCATCTTAAGGACTTCTTCTTGGTATGTTATAGCGTATTGGATATAGGTACATTAATTATTCGTAAAAATATTATTTATGTTATAATACGTACTTGATTTTAAAATTAACCAAAAGGAGAAAAGATGTCAAATTTTACTAAGACTTTTGAGGAGGCGTTCCAAAAAGAGTTTGAAGAGCAAAAAGCGGCGATAAAAAAACCAAATTTAGCTGTTGTCGGCGGAACAGGAGTTGGTAAAAGTTCTCTTATAAATCGCATATTTGGTAAAAACGTGGCAAAGGCTGGCGCTGGAATTCCTGTTACCAAAGGCATGAATAAGATAGAGGATCCAAGCGGAAGTGTGCCGATAGTATTTTATGATACAGAAGGATATGAGACAACGAGTGCAAATGAACAAAATAATACAAATTTTGAGCAAAACATAATCCCCGAGTTTGAAAAACTTCAAAAAAAGAATCTAGATGAGCAGATACATATAGTTTGGTATTGCATATCTATAGCAAATCATAGAGTAACTCCTTATGACATAAAAAATATTAAATATTTTAAAGACAATGGATATAAAGTCGCAATAGTTTTTACAAAATGTGATACTGATGAAGAACTGGGAGATGGTAGCGGTAAAGATGCAAACGCGTTTAAAGGCATCATCAAAGAAAAAATCGGCTCAATGGATTTTTTTGAAACCACAAATGATGAAAGTATGAAACTTGATGTGGACGCTTTACTTGAGTGGTCTGCTGGTCAGCTTGGTGATGAAATGTTAAGGCAGTCTTTTATAATGGCTCAAATTTCTTCGATAGAGCTTAAAAAGCAAGAAGCCCATAGGGTAGTACATATAGCCGCTACAACTACCGCCGCAACAGCAGGACTAAATCCAGTGCCCATCTCAGATGCCCTTCTTATAGCACCACAGCAAATAGCCATGTGCGTAAAGATAGCAAATATCTTTTGGTTAAATACCGGTAGTGCTTTAAATCTAGAAGAGCTTTTAAAAGCACAGCTGCTACAAATAGTAGGCAAGGCAGCAGCAGTTAGTCTTACAAAATTGATACCTGTTTTAGGGCAGCTCATAAACGCAGCTGTTGCAGGAGGGCTTACTTATGGATTTGGTTTTGCTATAACCGAGGCAAATGCTATGGCGCTAAATGAGTTTTTAAAGACCGGAAAAATGCCTGTTTGGGCTGAAGTTTTTAACTCAAAATTTATATTTGACATCATGAACAAAGCAAAAGATCAATTCAAAGGATAGACTATGAGTATTGCTTGCAATATTTTAATCATAGGAAAAACTGGCACCGGCAAAAGCTCTTTTGCAAATTATCTTTTTGATGTGGATAAATTTACTACCGGTTCAGGTGAGCCGGTAACTAGCTGGGCTGAAAATTTTCAAGCATATCATTTTGAAAAAGAGGGCATAAAGATAAATGTATATGATTCTGTAGGATTAGAACCCGATAATCAATCAAAGTGGATGGGAGAGCTTTATAATTTTTTAGCTCATAAGCAGAGTCAAAAAGATCCAAATAAAATCATACATGCTTTGTTTTACGTTATAAATGCTTCAAGTGCCAGAATAGAGCCTGGCGAGACAACCAAAATAAAAGAGATCAAGCAAAAATATGATATAGACGGAACCATTGTCTTTACTCACTGCGATGTCGCTGATAGGGACACACTATCCTGTCTTGAAAAAACTTGTGAGCAAAATAATCTTAAAAGTATTAAAATTTGCTCCATATCAAGGAAGACAAGAGCTGGAGTACAAAGTCAAAAGTGTGGTAAAGACGAGGCTGTCAAAATTTTACTTAGCTCATCGTATGATAAGGTTGGTAGAGAGCTTAGCATAGCTACCTATGATAGTGTTATAGGATATATGGAGCAGACAAGAAAAAAACTAAAAGATAAAATTTCTTTGCTTGATTTTGGTCTATTTAAAAGCGATAAAGATAAATTTCAACATGAATTTGCGGCTGCTATCAAGCCTATACTTGAGGATATACAGAACGAGAAAATCATTCCGCAAAATTATATCTCATATAAACAATTTTTAGATGAGTTTAGCAATGAGTATAAAGGCGAGGATGTCTTTAGTGAAAATTTTAAAAAGCTAAAAACAAAGGTAGAGAGTTTTAGGAGTTATTTTTCAGCAAATAATGATCTTTCCATATCATTATTGTCTATAGTCTCATACAGCAACTTATTTTCAAATGGATTTAATTTTTTTATTCCGCTTGGCATAAAAGCTATTCGTAATTCTATGCAATTAAATTTAATAGATTCGAAGATAGATATTTTTATAGATGAGTTACTTAAAGAAAAGTATTCGATTATGCAAGAGGATAAAAGGTTAAGTAGCGACGATATCCGCAGACTTGAAGTGCTAAAGGATTACACTCAAATTTTACTGAAATTTGAGGATATGCCATTTTTAAAATACAATAATATATCCATATTATCTAAATTACCTGTCATATTATTAATGCCGCCGATACCATTTTATCAAATTACAGAAAAGTTAATTGTCTTATTTTCATTGCTCGGCGATACACCTTTTGAAAAGCTGTGTAAAAGTATAGATGATGCCATTAGCAAAGATGATTTTAAGGAGATCTTTAGAGCCACCAAAGATGCTTATGGATATATAAATTACAATAACTACCAAGATTTTGAAAATCATAAAAAGGCAAAAGAAATTTTATTTAAGGGAGTTGAAGTTATACAAGAAAAATTTGATAAGGCAACAACAATAGCCGACAAAGCCAAAAACGACAAAAAGATAAGCACCGAGGAGATGGAGTATATGAAAAATATGCTAAATGATATAATCTAAGCGACACAACCTATCACTTTTTGTTGTTAAAATAACGCATAAATATTATACATACAAGGAGACACAATGATAAAAGATAACGTGTTGGCAGCAATTTTAGCTGTGGATTTTTTAACAACATCTAGTAAAGACCTTGGTCTTGCATATGCTTGGGCCGAAAGGATACTTACGACAATTCAGGTATCGCCAGAATATTTAACACACATATATAATTCCCTTTCTAATCAAGAAATTGAAATCAGCGCAATCATGGACTATGTTACTGCAATAACAGGCGATAGCGTCGACAATGTTATAAGAGATATACAAAATTGCAAAAAGCCGAATTTGACAAGTTTGCAAGAGGATAGCCTAATGAAAGCATATGATGCTATGCAAGTTGTGTATCAAAGAAATTATGAGCAAGACAATCCATATGTTTATACGCCAGAAAAAATAAGAGATGTGCTAAGCAAAATAAATGTATTGGCAGATAAAATTGAATTAAAAATTTTATTTGATGAAGAAGAAAGAGAGAAAACTCTAAAACTTTTTAAATTGAAAGAACAGAAAGGATTGCTGGCATACACATCTGATCAATCTAAAGAGATTGAACATATGGTTCCAAAAAGTACTATTAGAACAAGCCAAGAAGATATATTTGGTGTAGCACTTATATTAGTAACTGAAAACAAGTTAAGAAATATAATTACCAGCAACCCTGTTGCAGTTATGGCCTATTTAAAAACTACTAATCAAAGAGATTTTATAAAAACATATAATGACATTATGGGTAACTATAGGATAGCAAACGAATATATGTCAAAATATATGGATTATTTGCAACAATACGATATTAAGAATACAAACATAAAGAATTTTTCTGCAAAACAGGCGGAATATAATGATGAATTGCATATATTGCTATTAAAAGACTATTACGAATCAATAATAAATAGGCCCAACAAAGCTTAGGCGGATTTTTAATAGTATAGTGCTTGGTTTTAACAATACATATGAGCACAAAAAAACAAACTATTACGAGCGAATTTGGGCTAAATCAATACAATGAGTTAAACGATATAACGTCTCCGTTTGATAAAAATAATCCCTCGTTTGACTTAATCTACGAAATCACGATGTAAAATACTAAAAAAGGATAATATATGTTTGATTTTTTAAAATCGCCATTTGGCGCAAAGGATAAAGAAGCATCTACGCAGGTAGCTTCTATGAAAGCTACTGGGGGTGCAAGTATAAATAAAATAAATGCTCCCTCTAAAGAGATAGATACCAATAAGGCAGATACTGCTAATGAACTAGACGGACCACTGTTTAAAAATGAAAAAGACGGTAAATACGGATATATAAATACAAAAGGTAAACAGGTTATAGAGTGTAAATTTGATCATGCCGAGAATTTTAGCGAAGGCTTGGCTGCAGTTGAAAAAGACAACAAATGGGGATATATAAATACTAAAGGCGAGCAGGTTATAGAGTGTAAATTTGATCATGCCAGGGACTTTAGAAAAGGTTTAGCTAGAGTTAAAAAAGACGGTCAATACGGATACATAAACGTCAAAGACGAATATGTTATAGAGTGTAGATTTGACGAGGCCTTAGGCATCGATGATAAAGGTTTAGTTAGAGTTAAAAAAGACGGTAAATGTGGATACATAAACACCAAAGGAGAGCAGGTTATAGAGTGCAAATTCGATGATGCGTGGTTTTGTGGAGAAGGCTTGGCTGCAGTTAAAAAAGATGGCAAGTACGGATTTATAAACGCCAAAGGTGAGCAAATTATAGAGTGCAAATTTGATGATGCCAGACACTTTACAGAAGGCTTAGCTAGAGTTAAAAAACACAACAAGTATGGATTTATAAACGCCAAAGGTGAGCAAATTATAGAGTGCAAATTTGATGATGCCAGACACTTTACAGAAGGCTTAGCTAGAGTTAAAAAACACAACAAGTATGGATATATAAACGCTAAAGGCGAACAGGTTATAGAGTATAAATTTGATAATGCAGATGCATTTAGCGAAGGCTTAGCTCCAGTTGAAAAAGACGGCAAATGGGGATACATAAATGCTAAAGGCGAGCAGGTTATAGAGTGCGAATTTGATAATGCTATGGACTTTAGCGAAGGCTTAGCCAGAGTCGAAAAGGACGGTAAACTAGGATACATAAACGCCAAAGGCGAACAGGTTATAGAGTGCGAATTTGATTATGTTGATACCTTTAGCGAAGGCTTAGCCAGAGTCGAAAAGGACGGTAAACTAGGATACATAAATGCCAAAGGCGAACAGGTTATAGAGTGCAAATTTGATGATGCCGAAGACTTTAGAGAAGGTTTAGCTATAGTTGAAAAAGACGGCAAATGGGGATATATAAATGCTAAAGGCGAGCAGGTTATAGAGTGCAAATTTGATTCGACTTGGAACTTTAGTGAAGGCTTGGTTGGAGTTATGAAAGACGGCAAATGGGGATATATAAATGCTAAAGGCGAGCAGGTTATAGAGTGCGAATTTGATAATGCTATGGACTTTAGCGAAGGCTTAGCTCCAGTTGAAAAAGATGGCAAATGGGGATACATAAATGCTAAAGGCGAGCAAATTATAGAGTATAAATTTGATAATGCAGCTGCATTTAGCGAAGGCTTAGCTGCGGTTGAAAAAGACGGCAAATGGGGATACATAAATGCTAAAGGCGAGCAGGTTATAGAGTGCAAATTTGATTATGCCTATGCCTTTATAGAAGGCTTAGCTAGAGTTAAAAAGGATAGTAAACTAGGATACATAAATACCAAAGGCGAGCAAGTTATAGAGTGCCAATTTTATTATCTTTATAGCTTTAGCGAAGGCTTAGCTGCGGTTGAAAAAGACGGCAAATGGGGATACATAAATGCTAAAGGCGAGCAGGTTATAGAGTGTGAATTTGATTATGCCGAGGACTTTAGCGAAGGCTTAGCTGCAGTTAGAAAAGACCACAGATACGGGTACATAAATACCAAAGGCGAACAGGTTACAGGGTGCGAATTTGGTTATGCAGGTGCCTTTAGCGATGGCTTAGCTAGAGTTGCAAAAGACCGCAGATGGGGATACATAAACACCAAAGGCGAACAGGTTATAGAGTGTGAATTTGAGTGGGCTAGTGATTTTAGCGAAGACTTGGTTAGAGTTATGAAAGACGGCAAGTGGGGATACATAAACGCCAAAGGCGAGCAGGTTATAGAGTGCGAATTTAGTTATGCCCATGACTTCAAAAAGGGACTAGCTGAAGTTATGAAAGATTGCAAATGGTTTACTATTGATATCAAAGGAAATTTTATAATATCTGACGAAGATAATAATTAAGACTCAAGAAGCATTATTTATTCTGATTACTGGAAGGCTTATGACGGGTTGGTGGATTATGGAACAAAAGCTAATTATAAAATAAAGCATTCAAAAAATAAATTTTATCTACGCTTGGTGTTCTACAAGAAGTTAATGATAAAACCACATCAAAGATATTGAGAATTTTTGGTTTATCCAAAAACATATTATCTAAATTTAAAGGTATTCAGAGAAAGAATTTTTGTGCGATCTTAGATATAATACTAAAATAGACAGAAAAATTTATATCATATTGAAATTTCTAAGAAAAAATCTGCTTAACTTTATCTTGAGCCTAAATTTAATATCACTTGTTTGTAAATTTTGTATAATAATAAAAATTAAGCACAAAGGAAAACTTTTTGAAAGCTCAAAAACCGGGGAAAAAGATAGCTTCTTTAATGCATTTCATATTTTATGTAAAAACACTACTTATAGCCTTATTTTTAATATTTTATCGTATACTTTTGTATTTTAAAGTTAAAAGCTTTGCTCTTCGAAAAGGTACAAATCAACATCTTGACAAAAATCCGTATCAAATTTACGATTTTTTAAATAAAATCATATTTGATATACTGCTTAACCTTTCCCAAAGTAGCAAAAACACAACCCTTCAAACTTCTAGAAGAAAAGTTTTAAAAGTAATTTTGAAATTTAAAAATCAAATCTTAGATAGTGCCATATTGGAGCTGAAAAAAAATATCGAATGGAAAAAATTAGTAATTGCTTTTTATGGCGAAACAAATTCAGGAAAATCGACATTAGTGGAAGCGCTAAGAATATATTTTAATGAAAATACAAAAGCAATGGAGTCATCTAAATTTGATAAAATAAAACAAAAATTTAGCAATCTAGATTTCGATCAAATAAAACAGACCCAAGAAAATAAAGAAAAACTTGACACTCTAGAGGCAGAAATTTTGCGAAAAAGAAAAACATTTATTGCTTTTATAAAATTATTCCTAATAAAAATTAAGAAAAAATTTTTGAACAAAGAAGTTTGTAAAATGATAAAACTAGCCGATGGTGCTATAATCGGTGATGGAAGGCCTGACTTTACTAGAAAAGCTATAAGTTATGAATTTGAAGATTTTATACTAATAGATCTACCTGGTATCGAAGGAAGCGAAGAGAAGGTAATAGGGGAGATATTAAAGTCGGTCAAAAAGGCTCATGCAGTATTTTACGTCACTAGTTCGGTTACTCCTCCACAAAAAGGCGAAAATAACAAAAAAGGAACGATTGAAAAAATAAAAGAGCATCTAAGTGATCAAAGCGAAGTTTATGTCTTGTTTAATAAACGCATTAATTCCCATCAGCAGCTAAAAGAAAATTTACTAAATGAGGGCGAGCAAAAATCGCTTTTAGTGGTAGATGAAAAGATGCGAGAAATAATTGGCGATAGTTATGCTTCACATAAAGTCGTATCGGCAAAAATAGCGTTTCTTGGCGTAGCCGAGTGCTTACTTGAAGGCTCCAAAGCTGCTCAAGATAGAGCTAAATTTTTAGACAAATTTGATAAAAATGAGCTGATTAAGCGCTCTAATCTTGATGATTTTGGTTTGTTTTTAAAAAATGAGCTGGCGAACAATGCTAAAAAAAAGATAAAAAAATCAAATTTCTATAAAGCAAATAACGTACTAAAAAAGTTGATAGACGTCTTAAAAGATATTTTATGCGATAATATTCTACCACTCAAAGAGATGCTTATGCGTGAATATCAAGATGCTAAAAACAATATAAATACGGCTTTTTTATCACTTAAAAATGGTGCCAATATTGCCATAGACAATGAAATAGAAAAATTTAAAAGAGAAACCAGAAACTCTATTTATGGTTATATAGATAAAGGCGTTAGTAATGACGATTTTAAGAGAAGATTAGAAGACCTCCTAAACCAAAATGTTCAAAATTTACAAAACAAACTACCTAACGTTATTAAAAGTAGTTTTAATGAATTTGAATCAATGGTGCAACAAGATTTAAGTAACTTTGCTAGAAAAGCAAATGAAACCATAAACGAGCTACAAAGCGTAAATATTGGTTCGTTTAGTGTAAATATCGATATCAAAAGCGGTGTGGATAAAATGGGATTACTAGAGAGCGCTGTAGGGGCATGGGGCCTTATAATGACTTTTACTCTTACAAATGCCTGGAATCCTGCGGGTTGGGTGGCCTTTGGTACTGTTATATTAAACTTTTTAAAATCGATTAGGGCATTGCTTGATAGTAATTACAAAAAATCACAACAAAGGCAAAAAGCTGATTACTATATACACAATGTAGCAAATCGTATAAAAAACAATATCACTCCAAGCCTTGATAAAAATTTAGAGGAGATTAGGGTGGTGCTTGATGAGATAACAGCTAATCTATATTTTTTCGTACAAAGTGTTCAAACTACAGAAGAGCTTTTTATTGAAAATATTGAAAAACTAGAAAATGTATTTAAAAACATCAAAAATTTAGGAGGAAAAGATGAATAATACCTTGGCAGAATTTAAAACTCAACAAGACAAAGCGATGCAAATTTTAACGAGATTGCAAGAGTTTGTGATAGAAGGCGAGAAATACGGCATAAGCATAGACGAAAGCATAAAAACAAAACTCGCAAATGCACTGAAAAACGTGCAGGATGGTAAGCTAAAAATAGCACTCGCAGGCGGCTTTAGCGAGGGTAAAACATCAATAGCTGCTGCTTGGCTTGAAAAATTAGATAAGACATCTATGAAAATAAGCCACGAGGAGTCATCTGATGAAGTCAAAATATATAACGTAGATGATGAAATCGAGCTTGTAGATACTCCAGGATTATTTGGGTTTAAAGAAAAATTTAATGACGAAGCACATACGATACAAAAATATAAAGATATAACCAAAAAATACGTAAGCGAAGCACATCTAGTGCTATACGTACTAAATCCGGTAAATCCCATAAAACAAAGCCACGAAAGCGACCTAAACTGGCTTTTTAGAGAGTTAAATTTGCTACCTAGGACGATATTCGTTTTAAGTAAATTTGACGAAGTGGCCGACATAGAGGATGAAGTTGCCTACAAAAGCGAATTTAATATCAAAAAACAAAATGCAATCGAGCGATTATGTGAGCTAATAAAACTAACGCAAAACGAAATAAATGAGCTATCTATCGTAGCTGTATCGGCAAATCCATTTGATAATGGCATAGAGTACTGGATAGAAAATTTAGCTGAATTTAAAAAATTGTCGCATATATCAAATTTACAAGAAGCTACAAGCGCAAAGATAAAAACCAACGGCGGCATAGCAAATATAGTAAATGAAAGCAAAAAAAGCATTATAGCAGATGTTATAAATAAACAACTTCCAGCAGCAAGGGAAATACAGCAGGAAATAGCCAAAAATATAAACTCTCTAAACGATACAAGGGAACGAATAAGTAAAGAGCTGATGCCACTCTCAAATAAAATTTCAAAAATAAGGGTTGAACTAAGGGAATTTATAACTGGATATTTTAGTGACGTTATTTTACAGGCCCAGGGAACTAGCATTGATAGTTTTAATGATTTTTTTCAGCGCGAGATAGGTAGTGAAGGTATAAATATGAATACTCGCATACAAAATGAATTTGATAAGCTTACAAACTCGGTTAATCACGCCATAAGTAGGCTTGAAGTGAATTTTCAGGCTGAAGTGGACAATTTTAACTCTACCTTGCTTAGTTACGGTAGTCAGGGTGTAAAGTATTTAAAAAGCTCAGGCATTATAAACGCAACCAACGTAAAGATAGCGCGAGATGGTATAGTGAGTACTGCAAAGCTTGTTGGCGTTGATTTGTCTAAAATTTTAAAATTTAAACCATGGGGAGCAACTAAATTCGCGGCTGGGGCAAATGTATTGCTTTCCGTTGTTGGTCTTGGAATGGAAATTTGGGACAGTATTCAAAAACAAGAGCGAGAAAGTAAATTTAAGGCTACCATTGGCGATATGGTAGATAGCTTCGAAAAACAAAGAAAAGAAATATTGGATCTAATTAACGGTGACAATTTTGTTGATACTTTTTTCCCCGACTATATAAAGCTTGCTTCAAATTTAGAAGAGATAGAAAAAGATATAGAGACTATGAAGGAGACACAGGCTAATTTTAAAAAATGGCTTGATGTGGGCGAGACTATCGATGCAGAGTTTGAAGTTATAAGATAGATTTTAACTTTTAATAAAATTTGGTATTATCTAAAAACGTGGTAAAAATCTCATATAATAAATCGGGGCTCCCCATAACTTTACTGCTACTTTATGTAAGCTTAAGTTAAAGAGAGCCTAAAATTATTTAAGGCTCAACGGAACTTAAGCGTATTCTCTCTTATCAATTTTAATAGTTTCTAATATAAGTTTTTCTGTGTAGTTTTAGTATTATATCTAAACTATATTTCACTACGCTCATTACTTTTCAAGACCTCACATTCAGTAGCCATAAGAATTCTTATTCTATTAGAGATATTACAATAGTTAAAAATTCCTTTGAAAGTTTTTAACTTGTCTTGAGCCTAAAACTATTAGGTGGATTTATACAGTTTTGTTTGACAGAGCCTTAGAAATTTGGCTTTAGCAGTAAATCAATTTGTTATAATATTTGGCAAAAGAATCCCAAAAATCCACCTAAGTTAATTATTGTCTTGTAAATATTGTTTTAACATATCAATAGCACTCTGCTGCATAGAAACATATTTATTTAGAAGATACATAAAAAGTAAACTTAAAACAACCACTATAATAATCATTGTATATCCAGATCCAGTACGAGTCTCTCCAATAAAAAGCAAAGCTATAAAAAAAGGAATAAACGCCACAATATTACCAACAGTTCTTATAATAGACCATAACAATTTTGATAAAGTTCCCGTTTCATTTGTAGTTAAATTTTTATAGTTGATTACTTTATAACCATTTGCGCATACCACCATATCATCACCTTGCGACAAAGTATTGTTTTGAGTTTTAAGAATAAACTGCCTACCATCTATCCTAAAAGTCGAACTATATGTATTAGATGTAGATATATCACCCTTGCCCTTTCTTACGCTACCGCTAACATTTGTTTCCAAATTTGTTCTTAGATTATCTATTGTTCCTCTATAAATTTTTAAATTAGACACTATTTGATCCTTGAGTTTTAAATAATATTTACCAAATTGAACCTGAGTGGATTTTTAGCCGCGACATCATCTTGCTACTCATAAAGATTCTTATCAATTTTATTAAAATTTAATAGAGATCTTTTTATATTTTTACTGTTATTATATCTAAACCCCTTTAAATTCAGATAAACTATGTTTGGCATATTACCAAAAGTTTCTATGGTTTTTGCTTACAGCTTCTTGTAAAATAGTAAGCGTAGCGTCGTAGCTGAACTCATTCTTAGAATGCTTTACTCTGTAATGAGCCTTCACTCCATAATCCACTAAACCGTCATAAGCCTTCCAATAATCAGAATAAATAATGCTCTCATCCAGATCGCTCTTGTGCTTGCACTCTCTTTGATAAACTTCGATAATATCAGTATCAGTTCATTTGCAGAACAGTTTTTAACTATTTGGGTATAGACCTTGCCGTCACGCTTTAGTATTCCGAACACTGGAGTTTTATTTGCCGCTCCTCTACCTCTTTTCTCAAAGAGAGTGCAAGCACAAGACCTCTTACTCTTTTAGCTCCAAAGTAGCTTTCGTCTATTTCAAAGCGAAGCTTCTAGGCGAGCTTGCGAGCTGGAAATCTCGCCTGAAAACTTAGATATTTTCTCGCATTCGGTAGCCATAAGAATTCTTATTCGTTTAAAGATCTTACACAAGCTAACTTCTGAAATTTTAGTAAATTTGGCTATTTTTTGCAGCTTCGATATCGGTACAAAAATACTTTAAAATTTCACGAAATTTGGCTTCAGAAATTCTTGAACGAACTATATACTTATTTTTCATTGACAACATAGTAGTTTAAAGCTCCTTTTTAAGAGCTTAAATTAAAGAGAGCCAAAACATTTATCGCATTATCTATTTACTTTTACTTTTTCCTGTTCTAAACTTCCAATACTTTATTTAAAACGCGGCCGAGAGTGCAAAAGGCTATCTGATGGCGAGCTAGTTCTAAACTTCCAATACTTTATTTAAAACCAACACTATAAGCTAAGAAAAACGGTATTATGTAGCAGTTGCACAAAGATTTAACCGATTAAAAAACCTTAAAATCCCTATTGAAATTTTAACTCAATAGGGATTTTATTATGGCACAAAAGTTGCTGAAACACGAGTTAGTGGAACGCCTATTAAAGCTAAAAGAAAAGCAAGATGAGCTGACGGTGCAAATGCAGTGTTTGTCACAAGAGATTAACGCATTAGCTCAACCTTATATACCGAAAGAACCAAAACCGCAGCCCTTGATTACGATGCGATTAGTCGCTCAAGTCTTACGTGAAAATCCAGATTGGATGTTTTGTGGGGAGATTGCTGAAAAGACCTTAGCATTGTTGGGAAAACCACAATTTGTTGATGTAGTAAATCATCAATTCGTCATAAGCTGAATTTTCGTCCGCATGAATACGACTGCCTGTCTTAATATGGGTTGTTGCCAGTTTATTCACGACTTGACTATTTTCCGATAAAATCGGAAAGGTTAAGGTTTTCTTAGCACCCACTAAATACGGGTTTTCTGCGGTTTCTTCTTCGCTATAACGATTACGCATCACCAAAATTGACCGCTTGTGAGGATTAGCATTTTCTTTCGGCCGTCTGTCCACGCGTTCGCTTTTCTTATTTTTAGGGCGTGGGGCAGAATGAACATAAGTGCCGTCGATATGAATTTCACCCGAAAGCGGAAATAACTGTTTCTGAATTTGTAAACTTTCACGGATTTTGTGAGCAAGCGTAAAAGCTGTTTTGTACTGTACGTTCAAATCACGAGATAGCTGGCAAGCAGACAAGCCTTTAGCAGCATTAACGAATAAGGCAATGGCATAAAGGTAAGTCTGAATCGGTAGCTTACGATTAGCAAAAATTGTGCCTGATGTGACACTAAAGGTATGATGACAATGTTTACACCGCCGTTGATGGCGAGCAGGAATACGGTAAGCAATATGCTGCACGCCGCACTTCGGACAAACGACATTTTCTTCACTTTTCCACCGAATTTGGCATAGCAATGAACGCGATTCGCTATCAGATAGACGAGCTATCTTGAGTGGCGAAAGCGTGCGGGCTTTGCTGCTGAGAAGAAAATTCTGGGTCATAGTATTGAGGTCACACCTTTATTAAACTAATATATGAAATATTATTCATATTGATTGTGCATAATATATCACAATCATTCACTTTTTTCAATAGGAATGTGAAATAATGTGCATATCAGAGCGCTTAAAGCTGGTCTTGGATGCTAAAAATATGACCGTCACTGAATTTTCTAATGTAACGGGAATCTCATATCGTTCGGCAATGAATTACTTGAATGAGGGGCGCGATCCAAGTGTGGATGCTCTAATCAAGATCTATAATGGATTAGGAGTTAGCATTACTTGGTTACTTACTGGGAGTGGAGCAATGTTCCAAATTGAGAATAAAGAGAGTGATATTTCAGAGCAGGAAAAGAAACTAATTTCTCATTACCGAACTATGCCAATGAGTTTAAAAGAAGCTTTTGATGTTTCTTTTAAAGAAATTTCAGATAAAATAAATTATTTAATATAGAGGTCTTTATGTATTATGCTAATCCTAGTACCGTTGGTAGAGGTAAGAAGTTTGAGATTACTAATAAGCAAAAAAATGGTGATCATTTTTTTAAAAATGGTATAAATTTGCATTTTGGAGATAGCTTAGATTTTTATCAAGATTGGTCCACTCCAACCGTTATAATTTCTGATGGAGCTTACGGTATTTTAGGGTTTAATGGTGATACAAGTAACCATCTATCTATTGCTGAATGGTATGAACCACATATATTAGAATGGACAAAAAAAGCCACTAGAAGAACAACTCTATGGTTTTGGAATACTGAAATTGGATGGGCTTGTGTGCATCCTATTTTAGAAAAGTTAGGCTGGAAATATGTTAATGCTAATATTTGGAATAAAGGCAAAGCTCATATTGCAGGCAATGTAAATACTTCAAAAATAAAAAGATTTCCAGTTGTTACTGAAGTTTGTGTTCAATATGTATTTGAGCCTCTAATAGATGGAAAGAATTTACAGGAATGGTTACATCAAGAGTGGAAAAGAACAGGATTATCTCTTAAATCCGCTAATATCGCTTGTGGTGTTGCTAATGTTGCCTCAAGAAAATACTTGGATAAAGGACATTTATGGTATTGTCCTCCTGATGAAATGTTTGAGAAATTATCTAATTATGCTAATTTACATGGCAATATTGAAGGGAAACCATATTTTTCTTTTAATGGAGTATCACCATTAAGTAGGCAAGAATGGGAAATGATGAAGCCTATTTTTAATTGTCCAATTGGATTCACCAATGTATGGAATAGAAATCCATTAAAAGGTAAAGAACGAATAAAGGTTCCAAATTCTCAAACTGCATCCGCTCATTTGAATCAAAAACCTTTAGATTTAATGATGTTAATTATTGAGGCTTCTAGTTATGAAAACGATGTCATCTGGGAACCTTTTGGGGGGCTGTTTTCAGGTTCATTAGCCGCAATGAACCTGAAAAGAAGAAGTTTCGCAGCCGAAATAGATAAGGATTACTTTTTGATCGGAGTAGAACGATTTAATACCTAATATTAAATGTTGATGAGAATGCTCTTGCAATATCATCAACATTACCTTTTGATAAAAGTTTTGACCAATAAGATACTGTTTGATTACAAATTTTTGAATTTAAAACCCTCTCTTTAAATGCTTCTATTTCAGGATGACTAATCCTATCTATTTTAGCGAAATTTGTATCCAACCTATATGGAAATCTAGACATTAAATCTTGTATCATTTCCTGATATATTGGTAATGTTGGATTATGTTTATTGAATAACCCTTTCATCTCCCAATAATTGCATATATTCAAAGCCTCGTTAAATTGTGATGAAGAACCTTGAAATTTATATCCATTAGTATTGCTTTGTTGCAAATTTACAGTGCGATTAGATGTATCTCTAGGTTCGACAATAAGATAATCAGGTGGGTTACTATAATGAAGATCTCTCATATAAGCTACTGATTTCGCAGTTATAACAACAATATCAATTATCTTGGGATAGCCAAAAATTATGTATTCAGGTAGCCACGCGACTAATACAACATTAGTCTGCCCTTTTGTGAAATAAGATTGGCTATCTTTAAATCTAGCTGTAATTTCTGTTGATAATGGAAACCAAGCTTTAATTTCTATTCCTGGTTTGGGATATATATGACTACAGAAAATAGTATCTGGAAATCCAGGATCCTGCCTATACCATCTACCTATAGTGTTAAATGTTGGGATAGAGTTTAAATATTCACATATACTAAATTCTATTAAGTTACCCATCATAGGAGATAGTTTAGAAACAATTTTTGTTAAATTAATTGCGGAGTCAATATTGTTAGGCTTAGCCAAATGTATTGCGTCAAAAGATTTATCTTTTAACAACTTTAGATTTTCAGTTGCAATATTGAGAAGTTTGATAGTATCAGACATTTTTAATTATTTTAATTAATTCTACAGGGTCAATATCTAAAGCTTCACATATTTCAATAAACTCAGTGACTTTCAATGACCTTTCATTATTTTCATATTTTGTCACATAAGACTGGCTTCTAGCTATCCTAGAAGAAAGTTCAATTTGAGTCATACCTTTATCCTCTCTAGCTTTTTTAAGTAGAGATACTAAGGCTGAATTCTTGGATGTGTATAATGCTTTACTCATAAATTAATTTTATAACGCCAAGTAAAATATTCCATTTTGGACTATTAATGGTAAGAAATTTAATACACTTGGAAAGGCTCTTGTTGGCAAGTTGCTTATTTTTGATAGACTGAACCATTGCTTGATATTGAAGTCTAGCGAGTTTTTCTTGAGTTTAAGGCAAGAGAATAGGTTAGCTTTAACCTTTAAAAGCTGCCCTCATTGGCTCACCCTTCTGGTTTTATTATTACATCATTACATCTACCATATACTCTTATTGAATATGTGGTGGGAAGCTATGTAATAAAATTCGGGGTTTCCAATGCAACACTTCCTACTTTCCTCTAATTAGCGCACATTCAGCCTAAAAAAACATCGCGCGCTTGTCCGAAGATGAAGCCTTTAAGCTAATGAAAGGTGCTCGCTGGGGCAATCCTGACAATCTCCACGATGTCTGCTGTCCGCATTGCAACACGCGGCACAATGCCTATTTTCTAGCTTATCGCAAGCGTTGGATGTGCAAGCATTGCAAGCGCAATTTCTGAATCACTACCAACACCGCTTTCGCCTTTCACAAATTGCTGCTGTCGGATTTGCTTATTGCGATTGCTCTGTTTGTGAATGAAATCAAAGGCATTTCCGCCATTACCCTAGGCTGACACTTGAATATTCAATACAAAAGTGCTTTTGTGTTGTGCCACAAGCTACGCGAAGCCCTATTCAAAACCCGTGATTTAAGCCCATTACAAGGTGAAATTCACGAAGATGGAGCTTGGATTAACTTCACGCTACGCAAGCCAAACTACCGTAAAAACAACCATAAACAACGCCAACAAGCAGATGAAAAAGAACGGAAATTTCCCAAATTTAGACCGACTAAACGCTGCATTATCAGCCTTAACCAACGTTCCGCCAATGATGAACAAATGTGGGGCTCAAACCGCACCATCGTGGCAATGGATTATACCGAAAGTGCCAACACCATATTCGCCTTAAACCAACGTTTCGTCACCGCTGGCAGCGATATTATGTGTGATGAAAACCCTGCCCATAACAACCTTGATTTTCATTACACACGTTGGTCGGTAAACCATCAAGAAGCCTTTAGTGCCAAAGGCATAAACAACAATCTCGCAGAATCCTTTAACGCACGTTTCCGCGATTTACATCGTGGCGTACATCATAAAACCGATAATAAATACGCCTTACATTACGCCAATCAAGCGGCATTCTTTTCAGATAACCGCCGTAAATCCAACAGGGAACTCTTTGAAGATGTACTCAAGCGTTGCCTGTGGGTATTGCCACTTAAAGAGTGGGTGGGCTACTGGCAAGGGAATCACCGTCAAGGTGAGTTAATCGGAATGAAAGCCTTTGCCCCCGAAGAGATTTCACAAAACTACTTCAAGCGATTAGAAGAACAAATGAAGTATGATGAAATGCTGTTAGCTGCGTAGATTGCAATAGCCTTAGCGATATTTCATCAAATTTAAATAGAAAGGGATAATTAGCTTACCGAAATCACGGTCGAGCGGATTTCTCACGCCTAAATCAGCGGAAAATGAAGAATTTGCGTGAAAAATCGCGTAGAATTTCAGGAAAAATAAATGCCTTTTACAAGATCATCTCGGAAAGGCATTTAATTTATAATGCGACGTTAGTCAATTTTCGGACTTTGTGCAACTGCTACATAATACCGAAGAAAAAGGCACGTTTATTGTTCTAAACTTCCAATACTTTATTTAAAACGGTTTCGACAAAAAATAGGGCACAGTTTGAGGCACACGTTCTAAACTTCCAATACTTTATTTAAAACCAGGGCACTCAAGCCAAATCAGCGACAAGCACTACTAGTTCTAAACTTCCAATACTTTATTTAAAACGCGGTAGCGGTAGTCGTGATAAACTCCGCTACCCATTGTTCTAAACTTCCAATACTTTATTTAAAACACGAAACAATACCGTTTTAAAATACAAATAAGGGGGCTGTTCTAAACTTCCAATACTTTATTTAAAACTATTTTTTGGAGATAAATATGAAACAAATGGATTATCTGTTCTAAACTTCCAATACTTTATTTAAAACAAATCTACCTCACGAGCGAGGATATACAAGAATTCCGTTCTAAACTTCCAATACTTTATTTAAAACTTTATCGTAGATCAGTATTTTTGCCCCATCCATATGTTCTAAACTTCCAATACTTTATTTGAAACGTTAGCGCGACGCCGTATTTTTCTAGCAGGGGCTATTCTAAACTTCCAATACTTTATTTAAAACAATATCGGCTCTAGTGTTTGCGAACGCAAAATGCTAGTTCTAAACTTCCAATACTTTATTTAAAACCAAACTACGTCCTAAAATCGCAGCTAAGCTCTTATACGTTCTAAACTTCCAATACTTTATTTAAAACATACTCAAAAGACCGCTACACAATCTAGGCGCAGGCGTTCTAAACTTCCAATACTTTATTTAAAACTTTAAGCGTCCAAAAGAGGTGAAATTTTATTCTAAGTTCTAAACTTCCAATACTTTATTTAAAACTTGTTATAGCTTATGGTTGGGCTGCTTTTAGACTTAGTTCTAAACTTCCAATACTTTATTTAAAACTTCCAGGATTGCCGACTAGGTAGGTTATCATAATGTTCTAAACTTCCAATACTTTATTTAAAACTCTCGGGATCGGTTATGGGATTTTGCAAATTTTTAAGTTCTAAACTTCCAATACTTTATTTAAAACTTCAAAATTTACAACAGCTCTCTTGTTTTCATCAGCGTTCTAAACTTCCAATACTTTATTTAAAACTATAGGCTCAAGTCCTTTGTTGCAAAGCGTTGAATGTTCTAAACTTCCAATACTTTATTTAAAACTATAGGCTCAAGTCCTTTGTTGCAAAGCGTTGAATGTTCTAAACTTCCAATACTTTATTTAAAACAATAGCGGCATGTATAATAATTGCATTCGGCATAAGTTCTAAACTTCCAATACTTTATTTAAAACACGCTACGCGCCGCACGACACACATTTTTAGATTAGAGTTCTAAACTTCCAATACTTTATTTAAAACCGAGTCTGTTCAAAAAGTGTATATGGATATGGCATAGTTCTAAACTTCCAATACTTTATTTAAAACTATGCATAGTTATTGTGAAGATTCAAGCGGTAACACGTTCTAAACTTCCAATACTTTATTTAAAACAAGATGATGTCTTTTTATAGTTTTAGATGTCATGTAGTTCTAAACTTCCAATACTTTATTTAAAACCGTCTTTCGGACGCGTCGCAATATGAACCTTTATTTGTTCTAAACTTCCAATACTTTATTTAAAACCGGGCGTCCCGGCTTTTCTTTTATTGGCCTTGCGAGTTCTAAACTTCCAATACTTTATTTAAAACGCTTCTCGGTATTTTGATTTTGCACTGGCGCGACGAGTTCTAAACTTCCAATACTTTATTTAAAACTGGTTTGTAGTATCGTTTTGATAGGTTGGTCGGCTCGTTCTAAACTTCCAATACTTTATTTAAAACCTCGTATTTATCGGGGTTTGATTTCATATCGGCTTGTTCTAAATTTCCAATACTTTATTTAAAACAGCAGCTAGGTTATTCAGCGTTTCATCTAGCTGCGCAGTTCTAAACTTCCAATACTTTATTCAAAACATCATTTTAAATTCCTTTCTATCTTGTTTGTTATATGTTCTAAACTTCCAATACTTTATTTAAAACCTATATGCTTTGCTATGATAACCTAGAGTGCCATTAGTTCTAAACTTCCAATACTTTATTTAAAACGATATACAAAGGCAAAAAATGGCTTTTAAAGACTCGAGGTTCTAAACTTCCAATACTTTATTTAAAACACGTAAACGAGCTAGGACGAAGCGTAACCGGAGCGTTCTAAACTTCCAATACTTTATTTAAAACGAGGTAGCAAGAGATATAAGAGCCTCTTTGCGTAGGAGCGTTCTAAACTTCCAATACTTTATTTAAAACCCTGGATAGAGGACGTAAAAGAAATCAAAGAGATGAGTTCTAAACTTCCAATACTTTATTTAAAACCAAGCATTCGCGCTATCTTGCTTTGCTCATCCGTGTTCTAAACTTCCAATACTTTATTTAAAACTTGTATGTTTTTTAGGACGGCGATAAATAAAATAAGTTCTAAACTTCCAATACTTTATTTAAAACATAGTATTTTAGTGCCCACTCGTCGGGGCTGATAAAGGTTCTAAACTTCCAATACTTTATTTAAAACTGTTTCGACAAGCTCGTAGAAAAATATCTCCTAAAAGTTCTAAACTTCCAATACTTTATTTAAAACGCTCACGGGCCTAATCGCCGCAAACTCCTCAAACGGTTCTAAACTTCCAATACTTTATTTAAAACCAATTATTGCTCCGCAGAGCCCATTTTTAGGGGGGTTCTAAACTTCCAATACTTTATTTAAAACACTTATCTAAAATTTGCTCCAAAATATTCATCTTTTTGTTCTAAACTTCCAATACTTTATTTAAAACTGAAAAATTATCGTTGATGTGCTTTGCAATGCCGTTAGTTCTAAACTTCCAATACTTTATTTAAAACGGAGCTTTGCCCTCTTTTAGAGAGCCTAGCGCTTCTTTGTTCTAAACTTCCAATACTTTATTTAAAACTTTTATGCGCCGCAGAATTTGCGCGTGGATGCCAGTTCTAAACTTCCAATACTTTATTTAAAACAGCAAATTCTCGGGGTATTGCTCTTTTAGCGTGTCGAGTTCTAAACTTCCAATACTTTATTTAAAACCGACGCTATAACCCCGCATCAGGCGCGAAACGGCGAAAGTTCTAAACTTCCAATACTTTATTTAAAACGAAGCCGAAATCGCGCTAAAAATAAGGGAACAAGAGAGTTCTAAACTTCCAATACTTTATTTAAAACTTGTTAGCGGGATAAAAAATTCTAACGTCAAAACAAGTTCTAAACTTCCAATACTTTATTTAAAACTCAATCTTATTTGCAATTAATTTATTATTCTTTATATAGTTCTAAACTTCCAATACTTTATTTAAAACCGTCGGGTTGGCAAGAACCAACAGGAGAAACAGAAGTTCTAAACTTCCAATACTTTATTTAAAACACGACATCAGCGATTATCTTTACGACTTCGCCTTGTTCTAAACTTCCAATACTTTATTTAAAACTCGCCTCGCAGACCAAATTCCCTAATTTCTCGATATGAGTTCTAAACTTCCAATACTTTATTTAAAACTAAATATCGGTTCCGAGATCGACAAAAACGGTACAGAGTTCTAAACTTCCAATACTTTATTTAAAACTGAAAGCTTTGGTATCAAAAGCTTTGTTTTGCACGTTCTAAACTTCCAATACTTTATTTAAAACGCCCGACAATAGTAGGTTTTATACGCAAACTTATGTTCTAAACTTCCAATACTTTATTTAAAACAACGAGGGATTAAAAATGATATTACGGTATATTGAGTTCTAAACTTCCAATACTTTATTTAAAACAATGAACTGACTATATAAAGCCGATTATTGCAAAAAGTTCTAAACTTCCAATACTTTATTTAAAACAATACGCCAGCAGACATAGCACAAGACTTATGCGAGTTCTAAACTTCCAATACTTTATTTAAAACGCAAGCGTTTTTAACGGCGGCGTCTACTGCAAAGAAGTTCTAAACTTCCAATACTTTATTTAAAACAGCACTCAATCTACGCAATATAGGTAAAAATTAATTTTTTTGACAAGATTATATACATTAAAAATAGCTTAATGCACACATGATCTTTTTGCATTTTCCCCTATGAGTAGATGTTTAATAAAGCTTTAAAAAAGCTTTATTGAGTTCTTTCAAATATTTTTTATTTTTTCTAAAAAATAAAAAAACTCAATTAAATTTTAAAATTTCATAAAACTATTTAAAACATTTTAATTAACAATAATAAGTTAAATAACTTGACTACTATAGAAATATACTCGGTATATTTTGAGCCGAGTATATCAATTTAAAGTTTAAAATTTAGAAATAAGCTCTATATTTTCTTTGGTGGCTTTTTTTAGAAATTCAGAATAAGCCATGTATGCCTCTTCAAATTCGTTTTTAAGTTTTACGCTCAATTCAGCATTAAAGATATAGCTGTTGTCGCTTGATCTTTGCATTGTTAAGCTCGTACTTTTGTTTGCATCTTCTATACGTATATCGATAACTCCAAATCCTATGTTTTGACTAGATCCGAGTCGGCCGTTTTCTATAAAACCTTCAAGGGCGTGCAAGAACATCCCTAACTCGAGTTTTGACACTTTTTCTAAGAAAAAGCCACCGTTAAAAGTTGCTCCAGATACTATATATTCCCTTTGGGCGAAGTGCTGAATTGACGATTTTTTGGTTTTCGTATCTTCATTAAAAGATTCAGTTGTCTCTTTTGCAAGTTTTTTAGCGTCGCGGTCTTTTTTGCGTGCTTCAGAGTTTTCCTCAACGCTTTTTTCCCAATCTTCGATCTGTTTTTTTGTATAAAGTTGACTAAATTTAGTTCCCATCAAAATATCGTCTACCTTGACAAAAGTTTGCCTTCTGACTAAATTTTTAGCATTTTCTTTATCTTCAGGAATAGCGTCTGCTACTTTTAATTTTCCAGCTATTAGTATGCCTGTGCCAAATAGCGATAAAATCGGATTTTTTTCTCTGATTTCTTCAATTTCTTTAAATTTAAGCCCTGACTTACTTGCGCCGCTACCGCTTAACATTGCGTGAAGATCAGTGTCTTTTAGCTCCTCGATCTTGTCATTTTCTTTTACGGCATCGACTAGCTTTTTTGTTGCCAAGCGGCGCAATAATCCCCTAATGCCGTTTGCAGGCAAATAAGGGGTATAGTCTATTTTTACGTCACTGCCGTCTTGATTAACTGCGGCCGTTTTTTTAATGCGCGTTACAATGTTTCCGCCTGGCTCGGTATCATTGTTTTCAATGATTGCGATTGGGCTAACTGTCTTGATGGTCAATTTGATTTTGTAGTCTTTTAGCATAACTTCTCCTTTTGGGTTTTATTTTTTAATATCTATTTTGGTGTTTTGCAATAATTGTCCATAGCCTAGGCCGTTTTTGTATCCTATCATCTCCGGGAGCTGATAGTTGGATGTAAAATTTGCCCAAAGCCCTATATAGTTGATATTTTCTTTATACTTTTCTGTAATAATTCTAAAGTCCTTAAAATTTAGAATAAGATTTTCAAAATTTTGCTTAAATTTAGTATAGCATTCTAGTTGATAAGATAAATTTCTTTTTATTCTATATGAAATATAGTCTTGAATTTTCTCATTTTTTTCAAAATAGTATTTCATATTGTGTTCAATTTTATTTGCAGTTATTATGATTGGCGTTCTAGTAGAGTACTCTATCGTTTGAGACCCGAGATAAAACGGCGGCATATATCCGTCTTCTTTCGGAATTATCTTTTTTATTTTTCTACCAAAAAAGTCATTTTTGTGTTGCTCAAGCTTTTCCATAAGATGTTGAAACGCGAAGAAATTATTTTCATAAAAAAGAATTTCAATAGCATATTTGAACGGTTTTTTATATATAATTGGCGGTGCGTCGCTACCATGATACATGATTATATCGTTAAATTTTTGCTCTGTAATAGAGCCGCAAAAGTTACGTACGTCTCTAGGCTTTATCTCGCTTACGTCTTCGCTAAATGTCAAAACTATACGCATTATTGTTTTTCTCCTATTGTAAGAATATAAGCTCCGACTCTAACGTCTTTGCTATATTTTTTGTAAAAGTCGCTAATCGCTTGGATAGACTCTTTGTTTTTTGCTTCTTTTTTTAAATTTATAAAAGGGGAGTCAATTTGCGGATTAGGTATAAGGTGGCTTTTTGTTATCGGATGATTTTTAATCATCTCTTCAACTCGCTTTAGGCACTCTTTGGCTTC
The DNA here is from genome assembly GCF_900573985.1 of Campylobacter showae. Taxonomy (NCBI): domain Bacteria; kingdom Pseudomonadati; phylum Campylobacterota; class Epsilonproteobacteria; order Campylobacterales; family Campylobacteraceae; genus Campylobacter; species Campylobacter showae. The sequence continues at coordinate 198,026 of NZ_UWOK01000002.1, forward strand.
TTCGTAGCCAAAATAATAAGTTTCGTTTCCGTATTGGCAAGCTATAAAATCTTTCGAGAGAGTTAAATTTGATTTAAAAACTACGTGTTGATTATTTGGCGTAGTTTTAAGTGCCAAATTAAAAGGCAACGAGGCATCCTGGATAGCCTGCTCTATGCTTTTGGTTTTATTCTTCCCCATAACATAGGTTATGCCGTTTTTATCAACTATGTGAAAGCCTAAAGCTTTTTTACCTACTCTACTATTAACGCCGCACTGGAGCGTCCAAAAAGTCTGCTTTGATATAAATTTGGATTTATTCAAAAAAGCGTAGTCGGTAAAGGTCGAGCCAATCGTTTTTTCTATACTTTTGCATAAAATTCCCTCTTTGGAGTGCTCTCCCGAAAATGCGCAAAGATGCGGTTGTCCGTCGATAATTAGATCTTCTTTGTTTGCCTTTTCTTTTAAATTTATCTCTTGCCAATTAGCCTTATCTGCATGCAAAACGTCATATACGAAATTTATAGCCGAGTGATATTCGTTTAAACACTTTTCGTCGATGGCCGGTTTTTCTTTACCCAGATAAATAGTTTCTGTTAGAGATGAATTTGGCATATAGCACGCCTCTTTTGTCCAATTCGCCCAATAAGGAACTCTGCTATTGTAGTAAGTGATCCTAGCGTTTTTTAAAGACGGGTAGTTTTTTACGCTGATCGGGCGCGCCGGAGTATTTTCGGCTAAAAGTACGGACTTGTCGTCAGCGATCGTTTCTACTATAAAAGAAGAAACTCGCCCATATCCAATAGCTGTTTTTTTGCCTAAAAATTTTAGATCCTGCAAGAGATCTTCGATGATCTCTTTTTCCCCTCTAACGTAAAAATATATTTTAGGAGTCTTTAAAAGCTCGTTCCAAATATTATAGGCTTTAAATTCGCCGCTACCCATGCTATATTCTATTTTATTTGCTCTATGCTCGTTAAGATACTCATATTCGGGTTTTTTAACGATACATCGGTTTTCAAGCGACACCTGATCGTTTTTTTCTACGAACCAAATAGATCCGCAATAGCCGTCTTCATATTTTTCTATAAAATCAAAATCGTAGAGTTTTTCGATTTCGATATTTTTACCAAAGTGTCTCTTGACATAAAGATTGACTAAAATAGAGTCAATCGTGCTAAATCTGCCTATTAGTAAAGGACTGTCAAGAAAAAAGGATATTTTTAAATTTTCCATTTTATCCCTTTCTTTTTTTTAAAAATTACGATATTATATAATTATAAATTAAGTTTTGTCAATATTAAAAGAAAAATAACTCGATTAATAAAAGGAATAAACAATGGAACTTAGGCCTGAACAAAAAGATTTCGTCGATTATGCGGCAGATATGATAAAAGAAAACAAATATTGTGTTTTCGAGATGCCTACGGCGTTTGGTAAAAGTTTTTCGGCTTTAATGCTTGCAAAGAAGCTGATTGATGAAAAGACGGCTCAAAGAGTAATAATAGCTACTAGCAATAATTCTTTAGCTAAAAGTATATTTCTTGAAGCTAAGGCGGTCAAAGATATGCCAGACTATGTGTTAGGAATCGGCAAAAGTAACTATTTAGATTTAGATAAGCTTGCTATTTTTATGGACTCGGAAATTGGCTCCGAAATTTTACCTTTAAACAAGGAGATAGTTGAAGCAACTGTTAAAAAACTAACAATAGATTTTCCTGATATCCTAATAGAAGATTTTTTAAACGAGTTAGACATAGTCGATATCAATAAACGAGAATATATCGCCAGCAACCTTGCGCTTGAAAAAAGCAATAGCGAAAGCTTTAAAGAATATTCTATTCAAGTTACCAATTATTCGTTTTTATTTTATAAATTTATGTTTAATGAAAAGTATGCAGAGTCTGAAGATACCGCTTATATTTTTGACGAAATCCAGGAACTGCCTAATATGGCTGAACTAACCCTAAACTCGTCATTTTCTTTATATGGTTATTATTTGCAGTTAAAAACGATCGCAAAAATAATTCGCGACAATCCTAGCGCACCTAAAACTTTAGTTAAGTTGTTGGACGAAGAGGTTGAACTCGTAAAAAGCATAAACGAGATCATGCTGGACGAAAAAATGGCTGGTAAAACACTAATTTCCAACGAGTCGGTTATACAAAGAAAAGCAGCAGGTGTTTTGAATAAGCTTTTTGGTCAGGAAAAAAACAAAGCACTAAGAGCCAAGCTAAATAAATTTTATAAAAAAGACCCTTTTTTTCAACTAGGCATTTTTCTAAATAAATTTGACGACGTCAAAAGCACCTTGTGCTCTAAGGATCTTTATGCAAGCTTCTCACAAGAAAGAGGATTTATATCGTTTCATACATATGATATGGATATAAAGCTTAAGCTGGCCGATAAATTTTGGAGCAAAATAGATCGATTTGTAGGCATAACGGCTACAGCTTTACTTACCCAAGACGACTTTGAACTTGAAATTTATAAACGCGTGGGTATAAACTTTAGCGAAATAAAACTCGGAGATAGAGTGATTAAAGAACGAAAATCTAAAGTATGGCCTATAATATCTTTTAAGGGAATTTTACGCCCAGAGCAAGCGACCTATTCGATTACCGACAAAGCCTTCATCGAAGAAGACGAAAAAAGGTTTGAGTATTTTGCTGATGAAATTTTGCGATGCTACGATGGCAAAAATACTATGGTATTAGTGGGCGGCTTTGACGAGGTGAAGCTCCTAGCCCAAAAACTTGAAAGCGTGAAAGACAAACTAGTCTTAGCCGAGCAAGGAAAAAGCGTCCAAAACGTTATCGAGAGTTTTAAGAAAAGCGGCGGCATTTTAATAGCCACCAGAAATTACGCTACTGGTATAAATTTAAAAGGGGATGCGCTTGAAAGGCTTTTTATAACAAAATTGCCTTATCCAGTTCATACAACAAAAAAATGGGCTATTTTAAAAGAAAAAAATGATAGATTTTTTTGGTTCGAATATACAAATGAGATGGTTATGACCTTTAGGCAAGCCATTGGGCGCCTTATTCGATCTCCCGAGGATACTGGCAAAATATTCTTGCTTGACGGCAAATTTAATTCCCTAAGCGAAGGATTAAAGAAGAGGTTGATTTTTTTCTTAGAAAAAGTGGCAGTAAAAGAGTAGCATTAGGCTACTCTCTTATTCTTTTAAAAATCGTCTGAAATTTGTTCAGGATTTTTTTGTAACAATTTGCCCAATTTGAAAATATATTCTTACCCCATATCTCTTTAAGATGAAAGGCTAAAATCATCATTGCCATCAAAATATGACATGTTTTAGTGCTATTGCGCGCGTAGAATATTATTTAAGCCCTAAGACAAGTTAAAGATTTTTAGCTGCGACTTCGTCTTGCTACTTATAAGACCTCGTGTCAATTTCAATAGTTTCTAATACAAATTATCCTGTGTAGTTTTATATTATATCTAAACTATACTTCACTATACCCACAGCTGCATTTTTAAAAGTTACAAATACAGTGAAGTAGGGCAGAATACATTTCTTTAGACGTGGCAGAAACTATCTTTCTCTTAGTTTTCTTGCAGTGGCTACACTGAAAAACCATTATTAAGACATTTTATGAAGCATTAAGGCTCATTAAAATCCAGAATATGTCAGGACAATGGCAATAAAATAGATGTGGCAGAGGCAGGGAGGATGGTTTTTAATAGCAACAAAAATATAAATCGTCCAATAAAAAAGTAGGTGCAGGCATCATAAATCATCAAAAAAGTCAAAAATATAGATTGAATTTACCAATCAAGCGTTGCCTTATTTTTACTGAACTACAAAGACTAGAAGGCAAAAGGGCTTTGGGGGCAGAAAGATGTTATTGGTGTTATTGTAAAGAAACACAAGCGCCTTGAAAAAACAATAGCAGTCAACTTCAATATATTAAATCTGCCATTATGATTGTTCATGGCTACATATTGAAGAATAGTAAATACAGTGGAGCAGAGTTTAGGCATAATAGTATCAAAAAAAAATACTAATTAATTTTATTGTAGGTTAGTAAAAAATATAAAATAGTTTGAAAAGTGAGATTTTCAATATAATAACTAATAAATGCCCTAAAGTAGGGGCTTTTTAGCTTGATATTCGGTATTTTTAGTTAGGTTCAAGATAAGTTAAAAACTTTCAAGGGATAGTGCGTCTTATATGGCAGCAAACGAAGTGTAGCTAAGTACAAGCGCGCATTAAAGAGAGTGTGCAAATTTATATTGCTAGAAAGCTTACAATATGTTAGTTGACTACAAAACCAAAGCTCATTATAGAATAAAACACTCAATAACTAGGCTACGTCCATTGCTTTACAAGAGGCAAAACGCCTAATATAAAAACCCAAATAGCCACAGCGGGATTTTATTGCCACTTCCGACTTCTATATCGTCGGCTACTACGTACGAGTTTTGTACGTCCTTGATCTGCTCAAAGCTCTTTTTGGTTCCGCCCGCCTCAAAGGTAAATTTATCATCTACGATGAAGTCGCCTTGCTTGTTCAACATAAGCAAATCTGTTTGAAATTTTCCGGCCTTATAGGCGCTTATTTGATTTACAAAAAAGCTCTCTCTCAAGCTTCCGATATTAGGCGAGATACTTAAGGTATAAGCTAGGTTCGTATTGCTTAAGTAAATTTTATCCGGCTTTAGTATGGCGTTATATCCCCTGCTTTTGCTAGTTAAATTTATTATAAGACCTGCGCTTTGCATATATCTTAGGTATTCGATAAGAGTAGGCCTAGATATTTCGCACGCCCTTGCCAGCTCGCTTATATTTGGGCTAAAAGGAACGCTTTGACTTAGTAAAAACAGTAGCTTTTTTAGCTTATCTATATTTGCGTAGTTTAGCGAGCAAACATACGGGATGTCGCTTTGCAATACTTGATTTATCACGCCCGTTAGTTTAGAGTGAAAGCCTATTTTATCGTTTGCAAACGGATATGCTCCGTGAGTTAGATAGTCTTTAAAATATATGAACGGCTTAAATTTGCCAGTTAAATTTACGGCTATTTCATAGTGATTTTCCAAAATTTCATCTAGGCTATATTTTTTGTATTCGCTTTTTAAATTTAGATTTAAAAACTCTCTAAAAGACATGTTGTTTAGATGATACTTTACCGCTCTCCTGCTTAGATCGGCCCCGTTTATATCAAGCTCTAGCATAGACGAACCAGTGATTACGAGTTTTAGATTGCTTTGGTCTATGATGGTTTTTATATGAGACAACCAATCTTTTAGCTTGTGTATCTCGTCTATCAAAAGTAATTCGCCGCCCACTTTTTCGAAGTCGAGCGCGAATTCATAAAGAGACGTCGCTGCGAATAAGGGATTGTCCATGCTTATATAAAGGGCTTTTTGCGAAGCTTGGAAATTTTGTTTTAGGTATTGTAATATTAACGTCGTTTTACCAACGCCGCACTGCCCTAATATCATTACGGCTTGTTCACTAAAATCTATATCGTCGTAAAGATATCTTTTAAAATCAAGCTTCACTTTTCTTAGATAGTTTTGCTGCTCATTAAAGAATCTCGTAAAGTCCATATGCGTTCTTTTATTCAAAATTGTTAAGTATATTTTACAATTATATATAATATTTGTCAAACACAATATCGTATTAATATAACAATCCAAATAGCCACAGTGGGATTTTATTTCTCACCCAATTAAGTTTAGCTACACATTGTTTTAATAATTTATGCTATATCATAGCAGAAGATAAAAGTTTTTTAGCGAGAATCATCTCAATTTTATATTCTTTTTGATACAGTATTAAGTTTTATAATTATATAAGGCTCAAGATAAAAAATTTTTAACTTATCTTGAGCCTTATATATTAAATGATAGCTTACAAATTTGACGGCTATGTAATATGATTTTTACAATAAATAAATATAATTTTAAAAATCATAAGTGACTTTTACCTCTGATGCTAGAAAAAAATAAATACCAGTCGTTTAATAATTTAGGCAATGAGGCTGAAATTAGCTTATATTTTGATCTGATTTTTAGAACTTACGCGTTGCCGAAATTAAAAGCAGCCTATTCTAATATCACTTCTTTAAGGTTTTTCGTTCAGAAAAACAAAACTCTTACCTATGCGTAAAAGATTTTGGAGATCCAATGGTCTCCAAAATCAAAAAAACCTCTCTATTAAAAATCATTTTTCGCTTTTTTCATTTTAGGTCGTGGAATTTGCCAAAAAATGCAAAAATTCTTAAAAACTAATAGCTCATCAAAATACTTCTATTAAAAATCATTTTTTGATTTTTTTCATTTTAGGTCGTGGAAATTTATAATAATGGCTAAATTTCAAGGCGTAGTATTGCATACTACTCCTACAAAAGTTAAGTTTTAGACGTAGAAAATAATTAAAATTTAGGCGGAGTATTGAATACTCCTGCTATAAAAATATATTTCTACAAAGCAGAAAAAGCATCATCATCCGCTTCATCTTCAAGCTCATAGCCAGTTCCATTTCGGATCTCTTCTTCGCTGATTATGTCTTCGTCCAAAGGAATATCGCTATTAATGTAATCTGTATTATCAATTTGTACATATAATAAAAGCGAATCTCATCAAAAAGAAAAACAATGAAAAATAGTTATAGCTATGATCATTGCAGAGCTATGTCCTCGCTGGAGAATTTTAAAATAAAGAATCCAAAGTTTATATACACACTATTAAATTTAACATCTTATTAGGTATGTATATGTTATAATACCATCATAAAAAAGACCAAAGGTAGCTTATGGGTAATAAGATTCTAAAATAATAGATAAAATGAGAAATTCTCCATCTAGCATTAGTTTTAATAAGGACAACCTTTGAGGAACAGGAGTATAAAATGACACAAAACGGCAAAAACAAAGAATACTACTTAAATTTGAACTATAGTATGATTATAAACAAAGAAGACGATGAATTCGTAGCTTACTATAAAGAATACCCTAAAGTTACGGGATGCGGAGATAATGAGATAGAAGCTATTGAGGATTTAAAAGAAGCTTTTTCCTGCTTGCTTGATGTATTAATAGCGGAAGGAGAAGAGATCAGAGAGCCGGCGCCGGTCGAAAAGAAAATAAGGGTTAACGTAATTCTCCCGGAAAAGCTATTAAAATCTATCAGCAAGTTGACGACCAACAGATCGGACTTTTTGAGCAAAGCTGCAAAATACGCGATAGATAACAAGATAGCTTTATAAGAACGCCTAAAATAGGTATTTTTTGCTGCAATATACGAAAATATTCGTATGTTTTTCGTATTGTGATGAATTTTTTACTCATGAAAATGTTTGTTTTCAATAGTAAAAGAGAGAAAAGCCCTGTTTTAGGGCTTTTTGGAATAGTATTTTTTAGTTTAAGGTTTATGAGCTGTAGGCTCTAGTGAAACTTAAAGAACGAAATGCCGTATTTTAGGGGGTTTGGGGTTTAAGGTTTTATACCTTCATTTTTTCTGCGATGATCGGCATTTTTTTATTTTTTGCAGACTTGTGCAATTTTTGCAAAGAACATCTCATGTCAATTAATTTTTAATAGCCTTTTTCATTTAGCCTTCTGTAATCACCACATCCCAACCGAAGTCCTAAATCACAAGCCTTGCCATAATATTGTTTTGCAGTGGAAAAATTTTGTTTTACACCTTGACCGTTTTCGTATAAAACCCCTAAGTTAGAGCAACCCAAAGCTACTTTCCCATCACAAGCTTTTTTAAGCAGTTCAGCAGCTTTTTGGTAATCTTGTTTTACCCCTTGACCGTCTGCATATAAAACCCCTAAGTCAGAGCAACCAAAAGCTACTTTCCCATCACAAGCTTTTTGATAAAGCTCAGCAGCTTTTTGGTAGTTTTGCCTTACACCTTGACCGTTTTCGTATAAAAACCCTAAGCTAGTGCAACCAAAAGCCTCTCCACTATCACACGCTTTTTGATAAAGCTCAGCAGCTTTTTGGTAGTCACCTTTATCGTAAGCTTCGTTTCCCAATTCGGTAAGATCTTTGGAAAATCCAATAGAAAATAAAACTACAAGTAAAACTAAAATTCTTTTCATTTTTTTACTTCTTTAATGTAAACTATATAGACGATATTCTGTCTTTTTTAAACTTAAATTATTATTAATTATCTAATTATTTTTATGATAAAATATCATATATAAACTTACCTATCATTTCCTATACTTTTTCTAAAAATAAACTCTGGTTTTTGTTCATATTTATGTATAGATGTATGTAAATTGCCGTAACTAGCGTTAAGTGCGCTATTTGGTTGAAATAGTTATGAGAGCTGTGCCTTTCAAACTACTTTAGAGAAGTGCATCAAAAATTTATCAAATACTAAAATTTGGGTAGATTATGCTTGTAGATCGATAAAATTTTAGGCTCAAAATAACTTAATCAGATTCTCTCTTATCATATTTAGTAAAATATGATAAAGCTCTTTCATATCTTTACTGTTATTATGTCTAAACCTTACTTCGCTATACTTGTTACTTTTCAAGAACATCGACAAAATCATAGTCCTTATGCTTAGCTTCACTTCGTTTGCTACTGATTAGGACGCGGTATTTTTGAGAAAAACTCCTTTTGAAAGTCTTTAACTTATCTTGAATTAATTTTTATAGTATAGTTTTTCGATTATAAAAGTAACAGCCAATCCCTTTGCCTACTTATTTATATTTTCTAACCACTTTACAAGCTCTTTTTTTTGGCTTCATTTTTGTATTCTCTCTTGCTCCATCCGCTACGAGTATCTAGTGTAAGCACTTTTGTGAAGTATTTGCTGCCGATAACCTTTCTTAACAAAAAACGTTTGGTTTTATTTTGTGTACAAATAGGCAAGTTTCGACCTTTTCATAATCAAGTTTATTAATAGCCATTTTAACACCTAATACAACAACCCAAACATACACAGCGGTATTTTATTGCCGCTTCCGACCTCTATCTCATCGGCAGCTATATATGAGTCTGAGATATCTTTTATCTGCTCAAAGCCCTTATTTTTTCCGCCCACTTCAAATATAAATTTATCATCCACGATAAAATCGCCTTGCTTTGGGATATTTAACCTATGTTTTACCTTTAGTTGATTAGCAAAAAAAGTCTCTCTTATTGTGCCCGCCTTACAATCATCGCCGTAAGCGTAAATTAAATTTGTATTATTCATATATATTTTTGCCGGTTTTACTAGCTTACTAAACCCCCTGCTTTGCTCATCTACCATGTTTACTAGTCTTGCATCGTTTAAATAGGCAATATAATCATATAGTTTGGCTCTGCTTATCTCGGCAAGAGCTGCGATTTTAGTATAATTCACCTCAAACGGCTCGCTTTGGCAAACTACTTCAAGCAGTTTTTTAAGCTTATATGTGTATTTTTGCTCAACTAGCCCCAGGGACGTTAGATCTACGTCTATGCTTAGATTAATCGTATTTAGCAAGCTTTCGTAGTATGAGCTTTGCTTATTAAAGTAAAATGGATAGTAGCCAAATTTGAGATATTTTTTAAATTGATTTTGCTTTATTTTTAAGTCATCTGCTATTGCTTGATGGTCTTTTAGTATCACTTCTAGTCTAAATTTATCTATTACTATACCGTTTTCAAGCTCCAAAAACTCCCTAAAACTAAGTCCTTCTAGGCTAAATATGCTAACTCTACGCGATAAATCACTCTTTGCATTTAGTATACTTACCGCTGATGAGCCTATAAAAATGACGTTTAAAGGGCTCATGTCGTATATAGTTTTTAGATGTGCGGCAAAATCTTCGTATTTATGCACTTCATCTAGCAACAGGTATTCGCCGCCGCTATCTACAAACTCAAAGGCAAGTTCACTAAGACTAGTAGAGCCCAAAAACGGATAATCAAGACTTATGTATAGAGCCTTTTTGTTTTGAGCTTTTAATTCAATCAGCTTTTGAAAAAGCATTGTGGTCTTACCGGTACCACGGGCCCCTACTATACCGATAAGCTTTTCGTTAAAATCGATTTCATTATATAGATAACGCTTGTATGTCGTATTAAAATTTTTAAGAAATCTTTCTTGATACCGCTCTATTAAATTTAACATTTTTATCCCTTTATGTAATTGTCTATAAACGTAGACAATATTGAAACATGTTAGCATGAAATTTTTAAATTGTCAACGTCTATGAACGATTACAGTTTTTATTATTTTCCAATCGACGGAACTTAGTTCAGGTGGTTTTTATTGTAAATGGCTATATACATTTACATCCAGTTTAAAAAAATCAGAGTTATTTCTATTGCTATATTAAGAAATATATTAGTTGTTTAAGGAGGGCGGCAAATTATATTCCAATACAGTCGGGTTTAATGTAAAAAATTAATACGTAATTAAATCTCTCGTATACCCTCGCTCTATTAAAGCCGCCTTGAGAGATAAACTTTAGTATTCTTTCCGGCTCTTCATCAAATTTATCAGAATAGACGAATGCAAACTGCTCTTTTTTATGGCGCTAAACTCTTTTTTAAAATTATTATTTGAAACTAGCTTTATTTTATGAGAAATACTTATAAAATGGCTGTTTTCGTGTTTTGTTATCTAATCCAACATTAGTAACCCCTTTTTTATCCCAATTTCTAAGCAAATAGCAGAAAATTTTTTGGAGCAAATAATCGACACAAGAACGAAAGATTGCTAAAAATTTTAAGATTTAAACATAACGCTATCTATTTTGCACTATGGCCAAAAACTGTTTTAAATACTACGGTTTTTTAGGTAAGGACGACATATGGCTATCGTTTTTGCTTGGCGAGATAGATAAAAAGACTTTTAATTACTACAAAAAATAATATGGAAGTGAAAATAGTATTGCATTATGTCGATAAAAAGTATAAAATAAAATCATGAAAGGAAAAACTATGGCATACCCATTACTAGGCACGAAAATAGTAATAGATGAAGAAAAGGTTTTACGAGAGAAAAAGTATAAGCTAGACGTAATATACGAGTATTTAGATAAACTTGCCGAGCAATGTAATTTGATTAGGATTGATAAAAACACTTTTCACGCAAAGGGTAATGAAAATGACTTGGCAAATTTGGGTCTGTTTGTTTATAAACACGCCATTAAAAACGAGTGGATAACTAAAAATGTCAAAGAGTGGGTTTGGATTAGTCAAAAAGAGGGCAACAGCGATATAATTGGTGATGATATGGGAGTTTGGAAGTGAGCGATAAAAATAGAGGTTCACGAAAAGCCATTAATTTTGACTTATCATGTTGTTGGTAAAAATCCCATAACATTGATTTTCATGAAGCCAAAAGAAGCAAATATGCTTAATAAAATTTAGACGGCTGCTCAATTAATGACTATATTGCGTTGCCGTAATACGCCGAAGAAGCGCTTTTAATAAATTTCCATATAAGAAGTACCGGCAGTAAAGACGAAAATCTAAAGATGGCAGTATTCGCTTCTAGGTTTGCTTTTTTAGGAGTGTAAACATTTGTCTGATTTGTCGAATAAACAGCATCTTATCCCAACCATTAAAATTTGATTTTAAAGGCACAGTTTGTTGTTTACTTTATCGCATAGCTCGCGCATATATTTAAGATTATATTAATACCATCTGCAATATACTTCTCGTGCAACTCGCGCATATAGATAAGATTTAATTAAGGTTGTAAGATGAACCAAGTAGCGTTAGAAATAGTTAAAATTTTAAAAAATAGCAAGGCGTTGCTTGCGAGAACACAGATAGAAAAGGGCGTAGAACGAGCATCAAGAAGAACCGTCCAAAATGAGCTAAAAAAACTAAGCGAGCTAAGGCGAATAAGAGTAGCGGGGCAGGCATCCAGTACGGCTTATGAAATTTCTAACGAATATTCTTATTTCAAAAATCGCCTTTTCATCTATCAAAACCAAATTCTAATAGGCTATTTTGGCTATGACTATGAGAACTACTATTTTGTATATGATACAGATTTTTTGCTAAGCGGCAGATACGGCGTTAAATTTGAGATGCCGATCGATTTTAAAATTTATACAAGCAAAAGCTGTTTTGTGGATTTTGAGGAGTCCTTGCCGGAGGGAATAGATAAAAAAATCTTAATAGATAAAGCCGGCAACGCTACGGAGTTTTTCTTGCTGCTGCATAATGATTATAGCAAGAACGATCTCGTGTTTTCGGCTAGCGCTTTAGAATTTAATCGCGAGATAAAACCTCAAAGCTATCTTTCCCAAAAGGACAAAATTTTAGGAGTTAATACTTTTCCCAATATTTTAAAATACGATGTTGATATAGACGATGTTTCGCTTTTTCCTGGCAAATTTATGAGCGATAGCGAGGAGATAAAACACATAAGGACTATGAGTTTGTCTGGATATCAACATAAGCTTCAAGTGATCGTTGAAAATAATGCTATAAAGGTAGCTAGCGATAAAGACAACGCGACGTTTTTTATTAAGCCCTACGATACGTTCAAAGCCGATGAAAACAGCGACTACTATTTTCCGCATATTGCCATAAACGAGCATTTGCATATGAGCTTTGCTAAGAACGAGTTAGGGTTTGACGTACCGATGAGCGGAGTGTTTAAAAGAGATCAGGATAAAGAGTATCACTACTTTATAAAGTATTTTGATAGGATTGGAGCTTATAAATTTCAACGAAAAGAATTTTCTACGTTTATGGGGTTGAGCAGCGAAAGTAAATATAAAGCCTCATCCGAAAAACTCTTTGACGCGGCGGCTAGGATACTGCCAAGCAGCGACGATAGACTTAGGATGATTGAGTACTATTTTTACTCGTTTCTTATTAGACATGAGGATATGCATACGAAAAATATATCGGTTATCTATGATAATGGTAAAATTTTACTAGCTCCTCTTTATGATATCGCTTGCACAGGCTTTTACAAAGGTATCAAAAACTACGAATCACATCTAAGTATAAACGGCAAGCAGACCAATATCAGATATAGCGACTTTATAGAAATAGTAAAAAGAGCTAATGTTGATAGGGCCAAGTTTAATGAGTCTGCTAAAAATATCGTAGAAATTTATATAAAAAAGATGCCAAAGTATATAAAAAAGCTTGAAAAGCTGGACAGGCTGGACTTTTACAAAAAGGACAGAGTTAATGCCGAAGACAAAAGAGTCAAAATAAAATCCAAAACTACGCTTGCGGAAGTAATGATGGAACATTTTGAGCAAAGGTGTGAGACCCTAAAAAGAAATGGATGGTTTGAGAAGTGGGGGATAAAGATATAAAGCCTGATACAAAGATTATTAAACAGAAAGGTTGCAGCAAAACATGGGCATTGCTAGTAAATTTGAAAATTTTATTTATGCTTTACGTATACCGGATGATAAGATAGCAAAAATAGCAGATAGATATAAGCAAATTACAAAAAGATTGAACAATGATTTTTGGGATGAGAACTCGGAGAAAGAGCATAGCTTGTATGTTGGTTCATATGGGAGAGATACTGAAACAAAAACCAGCGATATTGATATGTTGTTTTGGCTTCCTTATGAGAAATACTTGCAGTATAATAGCTATAGCGGAAATGGGCAATCAGCTCTACTCCAGGATGTTAAAGAGTCCATTAGAAAGACATATTCACAAACTGACATAAGGGCGGATGGGCAGGTTATTATTATTGATTTTAATGACGGGATTTGTTTTGAAGTTGTGCCTTGTTTTGAAAATAATGATGGTAGTTTTGAATATCCTGATACTAATGATGGTGGTAGCTGGAGGACTACAAACCCAAGACCTGAAATACAAACAATAAAAGATAAAAACAAGGAGTGGAATAAAAATTTAAAAAGGTTATGCAGAATGGCTAGAGCTTGGAAAGATGAATTTGGAGTGTCTATTGGCGGATTGTTAATAGACACCTTGGCGCATAATTTTTTAGAGAACTGGGAATATAAAAACAAATCGTATTCGTGCTATCATTGGATGATTAGAGATTTTTTTGAATATTTAAAAAATCAAAATAAAGAGCAAAAATACTGGCATGCGGTAGGCAGTAATCAAAAAATTTATAGAATAGGTAAATTTGAAAATAAAGCTAAAAAAGCATATGAATTATCTCTAAAGGCAATAGAATTTGAGGAAGAGAAAAACGAAGAAAAAGCCAATGAAAAATGGAGTGAGATATTTGGAAATATTTTTATTAAAGAAGATAAATCAGTAAAATTTTCCAATAAAAACTATAGAAATACTGAAGAGTTTATTGAAGATCAATTTAATATAGATATAAGATATATTTTAGAAATTGATTGTAATGTTACACAGAATGGATTTAGACCATTTAAATTATTAAATATGTTAGCAGAAAGAAAAATTTTATTACCAAAAAAGAAATTAGAATTTGAAATAATTAAGAATACAGCGGTTGGCGACTATGATATATATTGGAAGGTTTTAAACCGCGGTGATGAAGCCAAGAGAAGAGATGAAATAAGAGGACAAATAATCAAAGGAGACAAAATCAAAATAGAGCATACTAAATTTAAAGGCAACCATTTAGTAGAGTGTTATATAGTCCAAAAGAATGTTGTTGTTGCGCGAGATAGAATAGATGTGCCTATTATAGAGGAGTAGGAAATGACTAAAGAAGTATTACTAAAACGAATAGCAGAGAGTGCTTACAATGTGGGATTTGGCGCAAAGAAACATTTTGCAACCTATGATATTACTTCAAAAGTCCCTGGAATTATTGAGTTCTTATCGTTGGCCATAGGCGTTTTAGCTTTATGTTTTGATGTAGTTAGCACAAAAATAGTTTCAACGTGTTTGATAATTTTTGGAATCGTAAGTATTTATATTTCAAAATATAATGAAAGTCAAGTTGAATACAGTAAGGCTGCTAGCGAATTAACTCAAATTTTTAATGACATGAAAGACTTGTACTGTGACGTAAAGTCTAAAGAACATACGGAAAATTTAGATACTGACATATCTAAACTAAAAGAACTTGAAGAGAGGTTTTATCTAATTTCAAGGCCTAAACAAATAATTTTAAGCGACTGGTTTGCTCACTATAAATTCTTTTGGCAGTGGAGAACACACATAAAATGGCTGGTTGACGAACTAGGCCTAACGAAAAAAGACAAGATTCCATTATCTTTTGTTGCAATTTGTACTTTCATGTTTGTTGGGCTATTGATATTAGTGTTTTTTGATTGCATTGCAGTATTTTGGAGTCTGTTAATAAATTTTTGCTAACAATGTGGCGGGGACATGGCTTCTATAAAGCCGATACCCGATGAATATCATCGGCTCAACAAAAATTTAATGCACATACAAACTAGACTTCTTTGAGTTTTTTAATAATAAAGTCAATGTCGTGAAACTATCTGTTTTTAGTAGCCAAGAACAATTTAATGGGCTAGCCAGATAAGTGCATGATTCGCGCCCCTCCTCAGGATGTTGGCTATATCAGTATAGTCTTTCCATTCGGCTCTATCGTTTATAGTCTTTAGCTTCACAGATAGTAGAGCAAAAAACTTACAAACTTCAGAATATTGCCATCGGCGTTTTATAGGATTAGTCGTTTTTACGAAGTCCAAATTCTCAAAAAAGATATTTTTGCGCTATTACTCGTTTGAAATATTTTTATCTAGCTTTATCACTCCATAATCCTCTCCTGGGTAAATTTTTTGGGAAAAATCAAGCACCAAACTCCAAAAACTCGTCAAACCAGCCGCGCTGCGCATTATTTAAGGTGCGCAGCATATCCTCTTTATTTTCCAAAGCAGGGACAATTCGTCTGAGTTAGCATAGCGCATAGCTTGAGCTACGATTCTTTCAGGCGTCTCCATAACATCGTAAGGTAGCTTCCACCAGATGTATTTATTTGCAAAATATCTTAAAATTTCATCTCTACTCACTAATTATAGCTCACTCATAAGTTTTAAATTTATCTCTTTTAACGCCTCTTTTACAAGAGTATTGGCTTCTTGTTCTTTGCCCAGTCTTGTCGCCAAATCCAAAATAACATTGTATAGCATTACATTATCTTTTGGAAATCTAGTGCACTCCATTCCAGCATTTACATAACTTTCCATAGTTTCTCCAAGCTCTTTTGGGCTTTTGGTCGCGCCTAGCTCTCTTAAAAGCTCGTCTGAAATCTCCACTTTTTTTAATGCCATTGTCTTTTCCCTTTCTAATTTTATTTTATAATGTTGTTTAATTTACTGTTTTTATAACGTTTTCAAACCATTCTATTTTATTGGGCGAATAAAGGGTGATTGTGCCATCTTGCTTTTTAGCGATAAAATTTAAATTTGAAAACTTTTGTTTTTCTCTATCCTCGATCAATTCACTATTATCAAAAAAATAAATCACATCGCATATTGGGATAATGTGGGCTAAATTTTCAAAGCTTTGTGAAAAACGCCTTTCAAGCGTTGCTTCATCAATGGAGTGTCCGTTTCTTGCTGCTCTTATGGCCACTCGTTGTTTTGAGAGTTCGATGCTATTTAAGCCAACATAATAAAGGGTAATATAGTAGCCAGCCTCTTTGGCTTCATTTATAAATTTAACTATACTATGCCCGCTAAGAGTAGTTTCTATATTAAAATCTATCCCTCGCTTAATGTAAGACTTTCTTAGCTTTAATGCAAGCCTACCAGCTCTATTTTGATCTTTGGGATTTTGCCAGTCGCCAAATTCTCTAACGATTTCATCAGAATTTATCCTTGCACCATAGATGACAGAATCTACTTCAAGCTGGTTAATATAAAATGTAGATTTACCTGCGCCATTTACACCTGCAAATATATATAGTTTCTTTTGATCGTCCATTTCTTATCTCTTTACTCTTTTAAATTTTAAAGCTAAAAAGCCTAAATTTACACTTTTGAACTTTTTTCTGGGAAATTTTTAAGCCTCTCCATCTATTTTTGTCCCAAATCCTGACATAACTTTTTCAAGTGTAGAATATGCTTCATTCAAATCAATGCTTGCACCATCAATATAGTCTTTTAAAATAGCCTCATATTCATCTTGGCAAGACAAACAAGTATCTATTAAAAATCCCTTTTGGTTCTCATAATTTTTAAGCCCACGATAGTAAAATGCCTGATGCTCTACATCTATTATAAAAGGGGTAATGCCATTTTTAAGGCACTCTTTAAACATTATTAACCTACCAATTCTACCATTACCATCTTCAAATGGATGTATTCTTTCAAATTTATAATGAAAATCTATAATATCTTTTATGTCTATATTAGTTTTTATAGTATATTCACTAAGTAGCCTTTCTATCTCTTGCACAACTTGTTTTGGTTTAGTAGTTGAAAAATCCCCTATATAATTTGCTGTTTTCTTATAGTCGCCTATTACATCATCGCTAGTCCCATTCTTTAAAATTCTATGAAGCTCTTTTAAAAAATCTTGCGTGATAGGCTCGTGAATTTTTTCTAATATAAAGTCAAATGCCTTAAAATGATTTCTGGTTTCTAATATATCGTTTATTTTTATCTCTTCGCCGTCTTTTTCCGAAAAAAAGGAGCTTGTCTCATAAATATGCCTAGTCTGCTCCTTGCTTAATCTACTGCCCTCAATATGATTAGAATTGTATGCAAAAACTATCTGGTTTAAATGATAAAAACCGTTTTTTATATGATTTCTCTTTTCATATAGTAAAATTTCAAGCGAAGAAAATTTTTCCATAGCTAAACCGCCTTTAAGATTTAAAACCTATATTTGATCTCATTTTTACTCCTTTACTTGTATTGTATTTTTAACTTGCTATCTTCGTTTTCATTGTCGATATAGCTATGTTTTAAGTCGGTATTACTATCATTACTTAAAAGATAACTATTCCTGTTTTCTTTTATTTTTAAATAACCGAATTTTACAAGCTCGTCAATTTCTTTTTTAGCCATATCTTTGCTGATTTTAGCAATAGATGCAAATTTGGCGATATCTATACCGCCGTCAAAGTTGCTAACGCCGACGTCCAATACTTTGTTTAGGACTTTTTGTTGGGTCTTGTTTAAATTACAAGTTCTAAATTTATCCCAAAAATCGGTCTTAAAGGCAATATTCTTTATAAGATTGATACTATCTTTGATGGCACGGTTCGTCATTTCTAAATGCCATTTAATCCACGCCGTAAAATCACAATTTGGATTACTCACAAGTTTGGTCGTCTGTTCTAGCTTCTCGTAATAAGCTTTTTTGTTGCTTTGAATAATGCTAGAAATAGAATACAATTTAATATTATTATTCGGCAAGCAATAGTCCGCCAACGCCCTTGTTATTCTACCGTTGCCGTCATCGTATGGATGTATAACTACAAACCATAGATGAGCTATCGCACTTTTTACATAAGCGTTTTCTTGACTATTATTAATAAAATCCAAAAATAACTTCATATATTTTTCAATATGTTTTGGCGGAACAGCTTCATAATGAATCTTTTCGCGCGTCATTGCCCCAGAAACAACTTGTATTTGGCTATCTCTAAATTGAGCTACTTTGATTTTAAATAAACCGCTATATCCACTCTCAAATATAGCATTATGCCAACCGTGCAATCTTTCGATACTCATAGGCGCTTTATTTAAATTTGCGTCTATTAATATCGATATTAAATTATCGGTTTGTCTAGTCGAGCTAGTATCGGCCAAGCCGTCAAACTTTTCGTCTAGTTTCTTTTTTATCGATGAGCGAACGCTTGCTCTATCGAGTATTTCGCCTTCAATAAGCGATGAGTTTATAATCTCGTTTTCCAATGAGCTGATTTGAGCTTGTAAAAAATCATTTTTATTTATTTTATTTACTATATTACTTAATATAGTATGATTTTTTTTCTATCTCCTTAATTATCCCAACAGTATCTACCTTATTATAAATAAAATTTGGATAGTTATGGTGTTGCCATATCCATTTTTTATTCTTATACGACTCATCGCAAAATATATTTTCATTGGTTATATTATACGCATTTAAGGCATTATTAATATTTTTTTGTTTATCGTTGTTATTAATATCCATATTTAATCCTTAATATAGTGTATTATAGCTAATATATTGAAATAGGTCAATATAATATACGCTTTATAGCTTATTGCTATCAATAATACCTAGTTATATAATTATTACTTGACAAATTTAGCTATTGTGATATAATATTCTAAACTATTTACATAATAGTATTTAAAAATAAGAGCTTTTAGAAAATTTATCCTTGTGATAAATCTTAAAAAATATTTTACATAATAACCAATTATGTAAAATAAAGAGAGGAATTTATGAAAAATGACGAAAAACTAGACTTTGCGGACGAGATGGCAAACTACCGCGATAACTTCATTTCGTATAATAAAATAGCAGACAAGAGCATTAATACGATTAACACGTATAAAAATTGTCTTGACGGCTTTGTGGAGTTTTGTTATGAGAATAATGACATAATTACATTTAATAATCTAAGTCAAAAGCATATAACAGACTACTTTATATGGTTAGATGAACTATATAAGAAAAAACAAAAGAAAAAGGCTATTAATAAAAGTAAAAGTATATCAAGCTCAACAAAGCTTAGTTATTTAACTATCTTAAAGATTTTCTTTAAGTATATTACTAATAATAACGATATGCTTATAGATTTAGAAAAAATACTAGATAACTACAAGATTGCAAAGAAAAAGACGAGCAAGCTTGAAAATTTTATGAAAGAGAGTGAGAGGGATAAAATTTTAGATTACATAGAAAATAGGCTCGTTAAAAAACCCGAGTATAGATATAACAAAAATTATAGAGATTCACTCTTAATAAAGCTAATGTTAAAAAGCGGACTTAGAATAAGCGAGGCATTAAATTTAAAATTTAGCGATTTTCAAGAGAGCGACGACGGAGAATTTTATGATATAAATATACTAGCAAAAGGCGGAGAGTATCAAACGGCTTATATCGCGAAAAGCTATATAGAATCTGAATTTACTTATTTACTAGAACGTAGCGATATCGACAGCTACATCTTTACTGGCGGTCTTGAAAATAAACCTATTTCTAGGCAAAATGCGTATTCTTTACTAGCTCGCATATACAGAAAGTGTGGCATAGTAAATAAAAGAGGTTGCCATATATTAAGGCACTCATTTGCTATGAATATGGTTGAGAAAAATACGAATTTGGGCGTTATCCAAAAGGCTCTTAGGCACAAAAAGATACAGACTACTATGATATACGCCGACGCTACGGGTGATATGGTCAAGAAAGAGATGAAAAGGGTGATGTAGAGTGTTTGACAGTTATATGTTATTATGATATAATAACTATATATTGAATATGTATTTTTATTTATAGTAAATTGGAGCAAGGATGTCGATTTCGAGTAAGCTAATCAAAAAATTAAAAGAAAGTCCAAAAGACGTTAGTTTTGATGATTTGCATAAAATTTTAATCGGCCTAGGCTATGAATGTAAAAATAGCGGCGGTTCTCATTTCGTGTTTCGTAAGAAAAACGCGCCGACGCTAACCTTGCCTAAGCAAAAGCCTATGAAAATTTGCTACGTCAAAGACGTGCTTGAAATTTACGCAGACTCAAAGGAAGACAAATGAAAAAAGATTTAAACTACTACCTAAATTTACCCTATGTCGCAATCGTCGTAAAGGATAAAAACTTTGACGATACGTTTTACTATTATGCCTACTACAAAGAGTATGAATATATAAAAGGCGCTGGAAATAACGAAGCCGAAGCTATAAGCGATTTAAAAAGCGCATTTAAAGACGCGTTGGTCGAAATGCTATCAGATAATGAAGAAATAATAGAGCCTAGGTCGCTTAGTATTAAAACAAAAAGCTATGCTATTACTATGAAAGAAAACATAATGCAAGAGATAGATACCACAGCAAAAGAGCTCGGCATTTCTCGTTCGGCATTCTTGGCTATTTCGGCTAAAAACTATATACGCACGTTGCAATAATATACAAAAAGAAACGGATGTAGTGAGGCGAATACGTAGAATTTATAATATAGCTTCAAAAATAAAATATAAATTTGTATTTACATTTTAAATTTAGCTATGTTTCATAAAATTTAAGTTTAATAGAACTAAATTAATTTTTGGCCATGGCTCTTGATGTATATAAAAACGTCATACAAATTTGTATAATACAATAAAGCTAACTATATTTTGGTATTAGAATCTCTCATAAAAGCGTCGATTTTATTATTAATGCTTGTATTATTTTTTATGTTTTCCTTATCCAGGCTATATATTGAGTACATAAATGAAAGCGCGACCGCCACTATAGCCATCAGTATCACAAGAGTTCTAGTTCCACCAAAAGTAAATTTTTAAGTATATTGTCAGGTTTAGAAGGACTATAGGCTTTTTTAAATAACGTATCTTCATCGCTGCCTATCAAAGGGGCAATAGCTGATGCTATACTTTCACAAAGATATCCGATCTTTTCGTTACAATCATTCTCAAGGTCGTATTTGCCCCTATACCCAAGAGTTAAACAAGCATAAACAACCTCCAAAAGATCTTTGTTTTTCATGGGGTTTTCAAACCATTTTTCCATTATACCAAAAAATTTATTTCCACCTAAATTTTCGTTAAATAGTCTAATAGTAAGAGTATTATTTGCCCAAAAACTATTCATAAAAAGTTCATTTTTCATAAGACTTTCATCTATAAAGACGCAGACGCAGTATCTGAGCCTAGTAATATCGTCTTCATCATAAATTCTAAGACTAGCCAGTTTTGAGCTTATGCTAAGTATATCATTGGTTAATTTCTCTTTTAAACCAACCATTTGCTCTTGTGAAATATTTTGTATCTTTGACATTCTATTAGCAAGAAGCAAAAGCGGCAAGACATGATCTAGGGCCTGATTTGTCCCCAGCCCTTGAAGTCGACTTTCAAACAATATAGAAAATGAATTATCTTTACTTTGCACCTATAGGCCTTTAAAATTTTATAGTATAGCCCACATTTTTATATCCGGGTTAGTTATATTATTTGTGACATATACACTGATAATATTCTCGCCTATAAAAGACTTGAATAGCTTGTCATTCTTGTCTAGTCTATAATAAACATACCCGTTTAATCTTGGAAGAGTGGTTGGAATGATTGAAACCTGCTCGATATTAAGACCGTTAAGCTGGGATGCCACTATATTTTTAATGCTAGATTGAGTATGAATCTTGCACTGTTCTTTAAAATTCTTAAGTAAATAATCGCTATTAACATTAGAGCTAACAGCCAAAAATAGCTCGCCTTTTTCAATAATACCAGCGTTATCAAACATACAATCAAAAAAGCCGTGAGCATTTGACGCGATGCGCGCCATGACATATTTTGGGGAGATGACTTTGGAAAATAACAGCCTTATGTTGTTAATAAGTAGAGAAAAAGTAGTGCTTAGATCGTCATGTTTATAAGCTATAAAATCGCTAAAACTATCGTCGTTGCTCAAGGCGGTCAAATCAGCCTGAAAATCAACTAGCTTCTCATATAAAAATTCAGGATGAATTTTTTGCCTATTTGCTATAGATGCAAAGTTAAGACTCCATTTTTTTAGCATATTTAAGGTCAAATAAGTAGTAAAATCAAGAGTGTTTTTTGATTGATCTATGCCCTTAAATATGCCTAAAAAAGTCTGCTTATGTTGTCTTGTCGAATATATCATCTCATCGATAAATTGCCTTATAAACGGATGCTTGCTTATATCAAGGCAGGTCGGAATAAATTTATCGTCTAACTTTATTTGTCTACTTGAGCTGATATTTTGTATTTTACAAACCGGAATCTCTAGCTCATACGGGGTCTTGCTGCCCAAAACGCCCAAACTGGTTTTAAGACTAGCAAGAACGATGCTTTCTTTATCCTGATCAAAGGCCGATCCCAGTAGATACTCTTCTTCATCGCTCAAATCATTTAGCACATCGACACTAGCATCATCATGAACTTTGGAGCTAATAATGGCTCTGGTTGCTTTAAATTTAGAGCTTGTTATGCTATTTTGGAGACTAACGTCGACTACTAAATTACTCATAGGTATTTTCAAAACTATTATGGACGAGGACAATGAATCAAACTCTACCTCTAGAGGCTCGGGGAGCTCATCTTCATCTGGGGCGTTAAATACAGATCCGTCTTGAACGATAGCAGAAATTCTTCTTAGTCCTATTTTCCCTTGCTCTAGTAGCTCGCTTGAAATTTGAATATCCAAAACACCGTAAAGGTTGGAAAAAGAAGATATAGTTTTTAAATTTATATTTCTCTCAAGATACCTTTCTTGCTGCTCAAAGTGAATCTTATCGACACTCATTCCATTATACCAAACGACTTTTAAATTTTCAGCCATATCTGCACAAGCTTTCGTTTATTCTTTTACTACTAAGGATTTTGCTCCTAGAGCTTTTATATCCTTGTCCGATATGCTAAATATTAAATAATCCTCTTTTATGTCTGAAGTCTTTTTGAACTCCTTTATTTTAGTTTTTCCTTGATCGGCATAAAGTACCAATACACCTACATAAGGAACGTTTTCTTTGTCTATTTTCACGATAGACGCATTGGCATTTGGTTGAATTTGAAGTTTAATGGAGTCAATCTTATCTCTTCCTAGTACTTCGTTTTCTTTTGCAATAAGATCCATCTCGGTAGCCTCTTCAAACTTCTTAATATCGCTTAACTGATAAACTATAACAGTTATTGGAACATTATCGCCGCGATTATTTAAGTTTGAGTTAGGCATATTGTTTATGCCAACTTGTATCTGACCACAACCTACCATAAATATCATAAAAATAGTTGCTAAAAGCGCTTTTTTAAACATAACTAATAACCTTGAATAGTATATCTGTACAAGTATATCAAAGTAAATTTAAAATACTATTAAGGTAAATAATTTTATGATTTTAACTAATAATAGCTATCAGATTTTAAATATATAGGGGTTTTAAATGCAGTTATATTATGAGTTGAATAACAATTTTTCCAATGATATTTTTTTGGATGAGCTGCAAGACGAGATGTCTAAATACAAAACACTAGCTCACGAAACCATAAAATGGGATAGGGTTTTTGATTGTTCTTATCAAATTTTACAATCATTCTCTCTCGATACGAAATTTTTTAGCTTTTTGTGCATAGCGGCTACGAATATAAATTTCCCCAAAAACTATGAAATTCTGAAAGACGTTTTAGAATTTTTTTTAGAAGTATTCAAAGATGATCCGCAAAGGCTTGGCCAAACGGAAAAACTACTAGCTATAAAAAGAAAAATTTTTATTAATTCATTGGACGGTTTTATAGAAGAATTGAATAAACAAAATTTGAATTGTCCTCAAAATTTTGTAGACTCCATGGTCTTTTTACTAAACGAACTAGAAAAAATTATAGATCATAAATTTGTAAATATCGATATCTCGGCTTACTCGTCAAAGCAATCCGAATCTGAAAATGTACAACCGTCGCATACACAAATCGCCAACCAGCCTCAAAGTAATACGCATGCTACGCTTTCTTTGAATTTTGCAACTCATACGGATATTAAAGCCATCAATGATAGGGAATATAGAGACTTTTTTGTAAATTTATCTCTTGAGCTTCTTAAGGATGACTTACAAAACATAAACGCATATGCTATTTTTATGCAAGCGCTATGGGGCAGAATTAAGGCTTTGCCTACAAACAGCGATTTTATCTCGCCAGTTAGATATCCTGATCAAAATTTGATTATAAACATTAAAAATATTGAATCGCTGAATTTAGAAAATTTAATACTTTTTATACGAAATTTGGTCTTAAATCCTTTTTGGATAGACGGTTTAATGATATTTTGTAAATTTTTAAGAAAAAACAATCTATTTTTCATAGAAAATTATATATCAGAACAAACTGCCGTATTTTTAAACAACCATATAGATATACGAAAATTAAAATTTCAAAATTCGGAAGACATGTGTCCTAAAGAAACTTTTGATTTTTTTATGAGCCAAAAGAATACTAAACCAAAAAATACTTCCGACAAAAATATCAATGATTTAGATATAAATGAAATTTTAATAGACATAAATGCCAAAAATACAACCAACAACTCGAGAGAAAATTTAAACTCTATGCTTTTAATGGCGAGTGCCTTTTCCGACAAAGGCATGAAAAGCAACGCAAAAACCATATACGCTCAAATAGTAAATTTTATAGAAAATACCGAACTAAAAGAGTATCTTTCCGATATATATGAAGAAGCGAAATCATTTTAAAACTGTAAACCGATAAAATACTTAAATAGTATTTAATATTTTTTTAAATATAATCTAGGAATTAATTTTAAATTCAAACTAAGGACACAATATGGCCGAAAACTCCGTTGCACCTAAAGAACGTATAAATATAACGTATAAAACCAAAACGAATAACCAAGAGGCCGATGTAGAGCTACCGCTTAAACTTATGGTTATGGCAAACCTGACCGGCTATAACGACACTCCGCTTGAAGAGCGAGAGGTAGTGTCCATAAATAAAATCAATTTCGACCAAGTAATGCAAAAAATGGATATAAAAACAAATTTTACCGTAGAGAATAAGTTGGGCTTGGGCTCAGATGAGATCAACGTAGAGCTTAAAATATCAAATATGAAAGACTTCTCTCCGGATAACATAGCAAAACAAATTCCTGAAATAAATCAACTTTTGGAACTAAGAAAAGCGCTGGTGTCGCTAAAAGGTCCGATGGGAAATATTCCTGATTTCAGAAAAGCAGTTTTGGATGCATTAAAAGACAAGAAAACAAAACAAGAGCTTCTTTTAGAAATAAAAGACTCTCAAGACGTAAAATGAGGAAGTAAAATGCAAGAAGTAAAAGTTAAAACGCCTATTATCGAAAGTATTATGGAAAAAAGCAAGTACTCCAAAGACGACGAAAGCTATAGTATAGTAAAAAAGGGCGTAGCGGAATTTATCTCAAATATAGTAACGTCCCAAAACCCGGAAGAGAAGATAAATAAACTTGCTCTCGATGAAATGATAGCCCACATAGACGACCTTTTGTCAAAGCAAATGGATGAAGTGCTTCACAATAAAGATTTCCAAAAACTCGAGTCGACATGGAGAGGTATCCGCTTTTTAGTAGAGAGAACAAATTTTAACGAAAATATCAAAATTGTCCTCTCCGACATAACCAAAGAAGAAGCTCTTGAGGATTTTGATTCGAATTTGGATATCACGCAAAGCGTAATGTATAAGCAGGTTTACTCCCATGAATACGGCCAGTTCGGCGGAGAGCCGATAGGGGCGATTATAGGCGATTACGAGCTTGACAAAACCAATACCGATATGACGTTTTTAAACAAGATGTCCTCTATCGCCGCAATGAGCCACTCTCCGTTTCTAACATCTTTATCCTCAAAATTCTTTGGGCTAGAAAACTATGCCGAGCTAGAAAATATAAAAGACATGAAAAGTATGCTTGAAGGCCCTCAATACACCAGATGGAGAACCTTTAGGGAAAACGAGGATGCAAAATACGTGGGCTTACTAGCAACCAGGTTTTTAACTCGTTCGCCTTATTTACCGGAGGATAATCCTATAAAAAGTTTTAACTATAGAGAAAACGTAGAAGGCTCTCACGAGCACTTACTTTGGGGCAATTCGGCATATACGTTTGCCACAAGACTTACGGAGAGTTTCGCCGATTTTAGATGGTGCGGAAATATAATAGGTCCAAAAGGCGGCGGAGCGGTCAAGGATCTGCCTACCTATCTTTATGAAAACTACGGTAGCGTGCAAGCAAAAATACCAACTGAAGTCTTGATAACAGATAGAAGGGAGTACGAGCTTTCCGAAAACGGATTTATTACTCTTACTTTACGTAGAGACAGCAATAATGCCGCATTTTTTTCTGCAAATTCGGCCCTCAAACCTAAAATTTTCCCAAATACTCCGGAAGGAAAACAAGCTGAAACAAATTTTAGGTTAGGCACGCAGCTACCTTATATATTTTTAATATCTCGCCTAGCCCATTATCTCAAAGTTTTACAGCGCGAGGAAATAGGTACGTGGAAGGAAAGAGCAGATGTGGAGCGCGGTTTAAACGAGTGGCTAAGGCAGTACATTTCCGATCAAGAAAATCCGCCTGCAGACGTAAGGAGCAGAAGACCGTTTAGAAGCGCTAAAATAAATGTAAACGATATTCCGGGCGAGCCTGGCTGGTACAAAATAGAGCTACTAGCTAGACCGCACTTTAAATTTATGGGCGCTAATTTTGAGCTATCGCTGGTCGGAAAACTAGACAAAGAATAAAT
Organism: Campylobacter showae; assembly: GCF_900573985.1. NCBI lineage: Bacteria > Pseudomonadati > Campylobacterota > Epsilonproteobacteria > Campylobacterales > Campylobacteraceae > Campylobacter > Campylobacter showae. The sequence goes on from NZ_UWOK01000002.1 coordinate 225,293, forward strand.
TTAGGCGGACTATGTCATTAAGCGATAGGGTTTTACATACATTAAATGAAGAAAACGCAGACAATCCCTATCGCCAAGATATTTTAAACGATATAAAAGAAAATATAAGCATACTATTAAATTCCAAATTTGACGACTGTATAACCATACAAGGCTCAAGCCTACCGGATATGTCTTTTTTAAATATTGATTCGCAAGAACTCTGCCAGTTAATGGGAAAAGAAATATATAGTCTCATTCAAAAATATGAAAATAGAATTAATATAGTTGCCATAGATTACGACGATTCATTAAAGCCGTGGCAATTAACCTTTGATATAAGATATACTAGGCAAAAGGATGCCTTTAAGGAATTTGCCATAAAAGTAACTTTTCGTAACAATAGGTATTGCGAGGTTTTGTGATGAAAAAAAACGAAAACAACATATTGTATTTTCATAAAGAAATGGCCTATCTTCGTGAAATGAGAGAGCTTTTTATAGAAAAATTTCCAAAAGTAGCACCATTTTTAAATACGGACAGCAAAGATCCCGATGTCGAAAGAATCATAGAAAACGTAGCCATACTTACATCTAAAATTCATCAGGAGCTCGATGAGAATATACCGCTAATAGCCGAATCCCTAATAAATATCGTATCGCCAAACTATACCAATCCTGTACCTTCGGTATGTATTCAAGAATTTTCTTTAAAAAGCGATAGCAAAAAAAATAGCGCAGTCATACCCAAAGGCTCGGTCGTCGTTTCCAGGACAATTAATGATGTAAAATGCAAATTTAAAACAGCATATGACGTATTTTTGTATCCTTTAAAGATAAATAAAACGTATCTAGACAATAACAAAAGCGATTATGTTTTAAAATTAGAATTAAGTATCACAAAGGATGAAATAAGCCTGTCAGATATTGGTTTGAACCGCATTAATTTATATCTAGGCAACGACGTATATATGTCTTCTACGCTAGTTATGTGGATGAAAACATATCTAAAAAAAATTATCGTATTTTGTACCGATAGCGGAGAAACTTTTAGCATACCTACTTCATCGCTCGAAGTATTAGGGCTTGACGACAAACTTCTTGATTATGAAGATTTCGGTTTTGAGGCATTTGCTCTTTTGCAGGAACTATTTTTTATGCCGTATAAATTTAATTTTATATCGATAAAAAATTTGGACGTGCTAAAATCTTCCGGCTCTAGAAATTTTACGATCGAATTCGTGTTTGATAGAAGCCTTCCAAACGGCTATTTTCCAAGAGTTGAGCACTTTTCCTTATCTTCTACCCCAGCCATAAATTTATTCGATATGAGCGCGGAGCCTATATTAAATAACAACAATAAAAACGGTTATAGGATTTTTTTAGATAGAGCAAAGATCGACGCTTACAATATAGTTCAAGTCACTAAAGTAGTTGCTCATAATAGTGATACTGGTAGAAGAGTGTTAAAAAACTACAAAAGTTTTGAACGATTTAATTTTTTTAACGGCGAAAATATAGATGATTTTTACTCTTTAAGCGACAGGAGAGACGGCAGCTCAAATTTATTCAAAGAGATCTCGTTTTTTTCCGACTCTCAGAAGGAGCAAACCATAACCGTAGAAACTATATGTTGCAACGGGAATTTACCATCCAAGCTTAAGATATCAGAAATAAACGACTTTCCCGCCCAGCCGGAAATTAATACAAAAAATATTACAGTCCCCACATCTATGCAAAAAGTGAATATAGACGGAAATTTACTTTGGCGACTCGTATCCATATTGTCTTTTAGTTATCGAACCATACTAGAAAAAAAATCATTCCTAGCCGTATTAGATGCCTTTTCATTTGGCGATAGCCCGATATCTAAAATTTTGGCAAGCTCGCTACAAGACATAAAGACTAAATCCATTTATAGAATAGACGGACACATGACGAAAAAAGGCACATTATGTATATTTTATATGGACGAAAGCAAATTTTATAGCATAGGCGAAGTTTATATCGCAGGGCTGGTTTTATCTAAATTTCTAGCCAGCTTTGCTTCCATAAATTCATTTTGCGAGCTGAAAGTAAAATGCACCCAAAGTAAAATAACGATAGACTACCCGCTTCATAGCGGCAATAAAGCGCTACTGTGAAATTAACCGGGCAAACTTCTTTTTATAGACTTATCAAAAAAGCCTTAAACGACTACGACAAAAACGATATCGTTTTAAGAAATAGCTCAAAACTAGGCCATCCCAATAAAGAAATAGAATATGTTAGGCCAAACAATGAAGAAAAGAAAAATTTTCTAGAAATAATGGTAAATTTTATGGGGCTATATGGCAGCTCTTCACAGCTACCAAGCTATATGCTAGATAAATTTTCAAGAAGCGATAACGAAAATTGGAAATTATTTTTTGACTTTTTTAATAATTATTTGCTATGGATATTTTTTGAGAGCGTATCCATGCAAAATTATCCCAAATCTTTTAAGAAAGATTTTAGCGATAGAATTTCAACTATATTATTTAATATTTTAGGCATAGACGACAAAGAGGTGGCCAGGTCTTATCTACCGTTTGCGCCGCTACTACTAAGCTTAAGGAGACCGAAACTACAAATACAAAGGGTATTAGAATATAACTTTAATCTTAAAAATAAACTTTTCATATTGGAAAATATCCCTCATCAGGTAGTTATAGAGCCAAAGCAACGAAGCCATCTAGGTAAACTAAACAACCGCTTAAGTAAAAATTTTATACTGGGCAAGAAAGCGCTGGACTATCAAAGTAAAATGGCTATTTATATAAAGGGCATAAATTACGACGAAGCAATTAAATATTTTCCAAAGGGGCAAAAATACGACAAACTCAAAGAAGGCGTGATTTTTCTTACAAATAACGAATTTGCCGTGGATTTATATATAAACATAAAATATTCCCCTAAAATGAATCTTAAGCTAGGGGACGACTCTCATAGCAAACTAGGCTACGGCTCCATAATAGGAAAAAACAAAAAATACTCTTATCTGATGTTTTTTAGGTTATACTCCTGATATTTCATAAATCCAAATTAAGCATTCGTTTTAAATTTTAAGAAGTTGTGATATAATAAAATAATTATTTAATCAAATCTTGGATCGGTGGTAAAGTTGTCTCTCTCGTTAATATCTAGAATTCTTAGTATTTTTAAAATAAAAGGCGTTTCTATTTTTATATCGCTTATTGCGATTAGTATTCTGTTTTGGCGGTATAGCCCAGATATTGCTTTTAGCGATGTATATATTTTTGCAAACACATCATCTAGGATAATAGCTCTTTGCATTTTTTGGCTAATTGCATTCGTTATTTTCGCCTTGCGTGCAACGATCAAATTTTTCTCTTCTATAAAAGACGATAAAAGACAGCAAATAAAAGAGATAAAAAAGATATCAAACGAATCCGTAAATAAAGCTAAAAGAAATTTTTTTATATCCGTAAAAGATGCAAAAAATACTTGGAAAAACGATATAAAATTTAAAAAAATACCGCTTGTTATGATAATAGGAAATGAAAGAGCTGGCAAAAGTGCTTTCATTAATTATTCTAATATAGAATACCCGCTTGGAGATAGCCTTGATACATACAAAAAAATACATCAAAGTACGACCAATTTTAATCTTTACATATCAAAGAGCGGAGCTCTTATAGATACCGAAGGCATTCATTTTGCTCAAGAAGTTTTATTTAATCCATCTTCAACAGACGAGCTTCCAGAGGATGACGTAGAAAAAAACAAAGACTTTCTCCTAAAAAAGAACATATGGAAAGAGTTTTTAAATTTCTTAAATAAAAATATTTTTCACTCTAAGTTAGGCGGCGCTATTTTAATAGTGGATACTCAACAGTTTTTAGAAAATCCGAAAGAGTACTCAAATGATCTAATAAGATACATGGTAAAAAGAGTAAACGACTGCGAAAATAGCTTGAAAATAAAATTTCCCATTTATGTGGTATTTAGCAAACTCGACCTAGTCGAAGGTATGGGTGATTACTTTAAGCTTTTTAAAGACGATGTCGCAAATAAAGCTTTTGGACTCAGCTTGCCAAATAGCTTTAATAAAGACGAGCTAGATAATGATTTTAAAGAGCTAAGCCGTTCGCTACTTTACAACATAATGAGTAAAAACTCGCTTTCTCACTCCCTTGAAGATAAAAAACGCTCTTATTTATTCTTAAAACAACTAGACAATCTGTTTGCGCTCGTAAGCGACTTTGCCTTAAAATTAAAAGATGAAAATTCATTGAAAAACAGTTCGCCGATCAAAGGCGTTTACTTTGTTAGCGCATTTCAAGAAAACGTACCTATAAACTATCTAGTAAATACGGTGTGCGATAGATACGGTGTGAAAAAGCCGTTAGTTAGAGCCTTTAATAACTATAGCAAGCAAAGCTATTTTGTTAAATCGCTACTAAAAGATATTGTTTTTAAAGGTCACCTGGTAAACCCTAATTTAAATACAAGCCTAAGCGCGAAAATTTTAAATTACGCATTAATAGTTTTTATTTGTACCGCCACTTACTTTGCATGCAGCCATTTTCTAGGACTAAAATCGGCAAAAGAGCTAGAGGCGCAGAATGCTATGCTTTCGGTATCCACACTACTTGACGGCCAAAGATACAAAGACTATACCCCTACTCAAAAGATAGAATTATTACGCAATCTAAAAGACGCCCTAAAAATATACCCTAGACTATTTTCGGGGGATACTAAATTTGAATATCCTCTTTTGGATATATCCTACAAAGGTTTTAAGTCCGCCAAAGACTTGTATACGGAGCTAACGATAGATTTTCTTAAAAATACCATTCTTGTCGAGATGGAAAATATGTTAGAGACCGAGACAAACCCGGACAATCTCATAAAAGCCTTTTATATGTACCAATCGTTGTTTGATAAAGATTTTATAAATGCTAATTTGTTTAAAATTTGGATCAAGACAAATTGGGCTAAATTTGAAAAATACAACGTAAATCAAAACGATTTTTTATCACACGTCGATAGCGTATTAAATGCCGATTTAAAAGATATACCTCAAAATTTAAATTCTATCAAAGTAGCCAATGACAAACTTGTAAAAGTAGAAAGATTGGAAAGGCTATATTCTCTTTTGGAATTTATATCTTATAAAAATGAAAAAGAATTTTACGATATAAAAAAAGAAATTTCCGGAATTAACGGCGTTATCGAAAACAGCAACGCCTTTGAGCCGTTTAATAAAATTTATACCAAAGAGGGCATGAGGCAGTTCTTATCAAATCTAAGCTCCTACATAGACGACTCGGCGAATATCGAAAAATGGCTATTTCAAAACAAACAAGCAAGCGTACTTGATGCAAACGAAGATAAATCGGCTCTGCGCTTAGGCATAGCTAGGCTGTATTTACAAAAATACCGTTCCAGATGGATGACCGTGATAAGCGGCATAACGCCTAAAAAATTTAACTCCAGAAAAGAGACTTTAGATGAACTAGAGATATTATCGAAAGTTAAAAATCCGGTAAATTCGCTTGTAGATACGCTAAATGCAAATACTATTCTAACCGACGAAACTTTCTTAAAATACATATACAGTCTTGGCTATCCTTCTACCGAGATTAGAAAACTATTTTCAAATTTTAGCTCTGATTTTAGCCCGTACCATACGCTAAACGATAGCTCGAAAGAAAACGGCATACTAAATACCATAAGCGACGATGTATCTAAAATCCATAAAAAAATCCTCGACTTTAACTATGAGATGTTACAAAGCGAAAATGACAAAATAACTTATGTAATGGGCGGCGTCAAAAATGAAAACGACCCGTTTATAGTTTTAAATAACGACTCAAAAATGCTACCTAAAGAGCTTATGAACTACTATCAGCAAGTATCTAAGCTGTCTTGGAAGCAGGTAGAGTCGGGAGCCTCTACTCTATTAAATACGGCATGGCAGGATGAAATTTACAGCCTTTACGCAAACGAAATAATGCCGTTTTACCCATTTGACGAGACGGCGGCACAGTCCGTTAGTATACAATCATTTAAAGCTTTTTTCGGGAAAAACGGGGCTTGGAATCAGTTTTACGATAGATTTTTAAAGAAAATTTTAACCAAAGGGACAAACGGCTACAGAGTAAAATCGGCGTATGCGAAAGATTTTAAATTTAGCAAGAGTTTCTTAGAAAACATATCCGTGATAGACAATATAGCAAATACCATGCTTGATCTAAACGACGAGATTAAAATCAACTTCTATATTAAAGCCATTGATTTATCGGCGGATTTTAGCAACATCAACGTTTCGTCGGTAAATGATAAAAGCATAACCTACGATCATACGTTGCCTTCAAGTCTTCACATAACGCCTAAAGATTTTGATACCTCCTCGCAGATCAAATTTGCGGCCAAATTTCAAAACGGTAATAAAATCGAGCAAAAAACGTTTAGCGGAGAGTGGGCATGGCATAGGCTTTTGCGAAATTCAAGCTATAACTCTGAGCAGGGTAAATATTCTCTTTATCTTAATCCGCAAGAAAAATACTACTTCGGATTTGACGTAACGCCTAATAATGCCGAACTGATGGAACTTTTAAGAAATATATCTTCATTTAAGTTGCCTAAAAATATTTTAAATTAAGGAAGATTATGGAGCAAATAGCCGTTACTATACAGAATTTAGAAAATGCCGCAAACTACTCGTCTAAATTTTATATCTTTGATGAAAACGGCGGCGATATAGGAAGCGATAGCGGCGTAACCTTTAGATGTCAAGATTCAGATGGAGCCATACTCGCCAGGCATGCACGCATAGGTTATGAAGAGGGATTTTTTACGATATCTTCATATGAAAACTGCGATATATTTTACGCCGATTCTTTTTCAAAGATCGCAAGCGACTACGAAACGGTTGTTAATGAGGGGGACGTGTTTAGGGTAGGGAGCTTAAAACTCATGTTTATAAATCCCTCAAAACTAGAAGAATATGCTGCTAAAACGCAAAAACTAATAGAAAATACCCCTAGTTTCGACAAGCTTGACGATGTGCGCCTTGAGCCTAGAGGTAAGCTTTTAAATGTTGATTTTAAAGAGCAACCTGATATCAATATATTTCCGAAAGAAGATGACGAATTTTATATCAAAAACGACTCTCCTGCAAAGGCGACCGAGCCAAATCCCGCATATGCTCCAAAACCTTTTACGCAAAACATGATATCTTCGCAAACATTAAACGATCTAACGCAAAAACTACTGGGTCAACTTAGAAACGAAATCGCGCCAAACACGATAGAGTCAAATTCCGCCACTCTAAGCGTAGCCGATCTGGAAGCCATACTCTCCACCATACGCCTAACCGACTCTACAAAGCTAATCAACTCCGTCTTATTGCAGCTAGTATGCAAGGAGTTATACTCCCATATGTATGATATAGTCGAAAACAATTCGTTTTTTAAGTACCTATCCGGGTCTATTACCAAAAGTACTCAGGAAAAAAAAGAGTCCTTTGAATATTTAGTACTAAAGGCTCTAGAAAGCTATATCTCAAAAAAATAATACTATATAAATTTAAGCAAGCTCGTTTAACGGGCTTGCTTAATACCTAATCCTTAATATTATGCTCTTTAGCATACTCTTCTATCTTATCTTTTAGATCTTTTGGGAAGCTAGGTTTATACATAGCAGGAGTTAAAGGATTTAGTCTTTTATCCAGTTTACCCGATTCATACATTCTTTTTAGTTCTTCTGGGGTATTATAGTACGGTGCGTTAGGATAACCTTCGGGAGGAGTTAGGGACATTATTTTGGATTCTAGCAGGGTGGAGTCGATGTAGAGGGAGATGTCTTTAGCGGTCATTTCTTTTGGAAAGCCTTTTTTATCGAATCTATTTGTAAAATACGGTAATTCATTATCTAGATATTTTATAAATTCCTCTCTTGTTTTTTCATTTGCGTCTATATCTCTAGGGTCAAGTAACCTACCTTCCTCTATTTCATCTCTCAAAAATTGATGAGTAGTCCCTTCTGGGTCAAAAGCCACCCCCATTCTATTAAAATCCATAATAAAATCACTCCCTACTATCTCGTCTAGATAAGGTATCATACCGTACTCGTCTAAAGGAGGGTTTTTATATAGGGCTTGGAATTCTAATGAACGGGATAGGTTTTTGTTTAGTCCTATATTGTAAGTGTAGTATTGAAAAGCATCGGATAAATACTTTAAAGCTTTTACTTCTCCTAACTGAGCGGCTAAAAATGCTCTTTGAAATTTCCTTGCTTTAAATCCTCCTACTCCTCCGCTTCCAAAGGCTTTAACGTCGCCTAATATCCCTGCGCATATATTCCACTCCCCTATAAACAAATTTGATTTTAAAGTATTTTTATTTCTCTCCACCGTATCGTAAATATCTTTGTATTCCGGTTTAGTTAGTCTTCCTTTTTCGTCTACTCTTGCTATAGCGTCATCAGGTATTTCAAGCATAGAGCATTTTAGATTACTTCTTTTTACTAGATAGATATATCTATCTCTTTTATCCTTTAAGCTTTCATAGTATGCTTTTTCTTTTTTAGTCCAAGGAGATATTTCTTTAGAATTAGGTTTAAAGCTTAGCTTATACCAAGGCTCAAACGATAGATACTCTGTTTGTCCGTATTCGTTAGGGTTTGGATTAAAGTAGCTTGGTTTATAGTCTTTATATGGGGAGGAGTTTAGGATGTCTCTAGCAGAGAGGAGCATTTGGGAGTGTTCTTTTATTGATTGGGTGTCTGCCCCGTGATCCAACTCTGATACTGATAAATTTGTATTTTTATCAAACGGTATTTTCATGCCGTTTGGTGCTATAACTATATAAGTTTCATTATTCATTATTATTCCTTTTTGTATTGTTGTATACGCTAAATATCCTACAGATCCTAAAACTAAGATCGATATTAAAATTTTATAACCGTTTTTCATCTCTTATCCTATAAATAGTCCATCTTCCATTATTATGGTGGTGGCTAGTCTGCCTACTAGGCGGGGAGGTGTTTGTTTAGGGCGTTCTTTTACTGCACTGTTTTTATATTCATAATATTCCTTACACCCCACATAAAGCCCTTTGATATTATTCTTGCCTATTACGTCTAAGGCTTGCAGTAGTCTTCTTGCTTTATTATCTACCTTAGACTCTTTATCGGTAGTATCCGTATTAAAGTTTCCTTCTTTAAAGTCTTGGAGTATTTCCATAGCTTCGTTGTAGCTATCTATAGCAGATTCCATATTGGCCATACTTTTACCTCTGGTTTGAGCTTCTTTATACATCTCGTAAATTTCTCTTCTTTGCGTATAGTCCATAAAGCTACTACTGCCCAATCTACCTAATCCTTAATATTATGCTCTTTAGCATACTCTTCTATCTTATCTTTTAGATCTTTTGGGAAGCTAGGTTTATACATAGCAGGAGTTAAAGGATTTAGTCTTTTATCCAGTTTACCCGATTCATACATTCTTTTTAGTTCTTCTGGGGTATTATAATACGGTGCGTTAGGATAACCTTCGGGAGGAGTTAGGGACATTATTTTAGATTCGAGAATCCCGCTGTCTCTATTTAGAATAAGCTGTTTGTATTCTTGCACATCAGGCTCAGCCACATCATAAGGGGCTTGAAAATCAAACAGAGTTTCTTTGGCATATTTCATAAACTCTTCCCTAGTCGCTTCATTTGCATCTATATCTCTTGGATCAAGCAGTTTGCCTTCTTCAACCTGCATTCTTAGATGATTCATGGTGTCAGCTATAGGATCCAAGATTACCCCTCCCCTATTAAAATCCATAATAAAATCACTCCCTACTATCTCGTCTAGATAAGGTATCATACCGTACTCGTCTAAAGGAGGGTTTTTATATAGGGCTTGGAATTCTAATGAACGGGATAGGTTTTTGTTTAGTCCTACCGCATACGTATAGTATTTAAAACAATCAGATAATACCCTTAAGGCTTTTACTTCTCCTAACTGAGCAGCTAAGAATAAAGCCTGGAATTCTCTTGCTTTAAATCCCCCTAAACTTCCGTTTCCAAATGCCAGGGGATTACCTAGTATTCCGGAACATATACCCCACTCCCCTATGAATAAATCCGATTTAAGGGTATTAACGTTTCTCTCCACCGTATCGTAAATATCTTTGTATTCCGGTTTAGTTAGTCTTCCTTTTTCGTCTACTCTTCCTATAGCGTCATCAGGTATTTCAAGCATAGAGCATTTTAGATTACTTCTTTTTACTAGATAGATATATCTATCTCTTTTATCTTTTAAGCTTTCATAGTATGCTTTTTCTTTTTTAGTCCAAGGAGATATTTCTTTAGAATTAGGTTTAAAGCTTAGCTTATACCAAGGCTCAAACGATAGATACTCTGTTTGTCCGTATTCGTTAGGGTTTGGATTAAAGTAGCTTGGTTTATAGTCTTTATATGGGGAGGAGTTTAGGATGTCTCTAGCGTCTAGTAAGTATTTTGACTGGATTTCTAAATAGTCTTGCCTTGTTCTAATAGACTTGTAGGCTTTATTATTAGGGATAAGCAAATTTGTATTTTTATCAAATTTCAACTCTTGTCCATCGGGCGCTATAACTATATATGTTTCATTATTCATTATTATTCCTTTTTGTATTGTTGTATACGCTAAATATCCTACAGATCCTAAAACTAAGATCGATATTAAAATTTTATAACCGTTTTTCATCTCTTATCCTATAAATAGTCCATCTTCCATTATTATGGTGGTGGCTAGTCTGCCTACTAGGCGGGGAGGTGTTTGTTTAGGGCGTTCTTTTACTGCACTGTTTTTATATTCATAATATTCCTTACACCCCACATAAAGCCCTTTGATATTATTCTTGCCTATTACGTCTAAGGCTTGCAGTAGTCTTCTTGCTTTATTATCTACCTTAGACTCTTTATCGGTAGTATCCGTATTAAAGTTTCCTTCTTTAAAGTCTTGGAGTATTTCCATAGCTTCGTTGTAGCTATCTATAGCAGATTCCATATTGGCCATACTTTTACCTCTGGTTTGAGCTTCTTTATACATCTCGTAAATTTCTCTTCTTTGCGTATAGTCCATAAAGCTACTATTTGATATATCCAAAGGTCTTTTTGAGTCCGCCACCATAAGCTCTTTTGGTTCAAAGGGCATATCGTGGGTTTTTAGATGAGCAAAAAAGCTTTGATCGTCTTTATACGTAGTTCTTAGTTCGTCTAGGCAAAGATAGGCTATTAGTTTGTTTAAAGGCATATTTTTAGATAGGCTAGAGTTTGTTTTAGTATAGATGTCGTTTATGTCGTAGTAAAAGAATTTATGATAGTCCAGTCCTCCGCTAGATAGTCTTCCTCCTATGATGGTTCTTTTTAGATCTACGTTCATAAAGGATGAGTGAATTTGCATAGGATAGTAGATATACTCTTTAGTATCTTTACTCATAGGAGCTAGGGATATGTTTTTTACGGCATACGGCTCGTCGTATTTGTGGGTGTAGTATTTGTATAGGATATCTTCGTATTGACGTTTATGCTTTTCGTATTCGGAGGTATATAGGCTATCTAGGATGAAATTTAACCCGCTACCGGTTATTATGGTTTTTAGGGTGGTTGCGGCGGAGTTAACAAAGAATTTGCCCATAGCTTTAAGTCTTACGCTTTTATGAATGTCCGCTTGATACTCTTTTGATATATTTTTCAATTTAGATAGGTGTGCCGAGGCGTCTTTTGGATTAAGATTATCCGTAACTTCATAATAGGCGAAGGTATTCTTTTTTATCTCGACTATGCCAGCAAAGGCTTTAACTTTTAGCTTTTTAGATAGTCTCTTAGCTTTTTTTTCGTCCGCTATCATAGCTCTTATATTTTCACTCCCTAAAGACGTAAATATCCTAAACTCACCGATATTTTCCATAAAGATTTCTTTGATACTGCTTTTTGAAAAAATATAATTAGTCATGCTTTTAGCTATGTTTGCATAGCCCTCGCCTTTAAAATATCGGTAAAAAGGAAAAAGCTCTTCTAAAACCTCGTCTACTATAGTAGATAGCGACATATCTATGTAAAATTTATAATCTTCGCCCATAGGCACGGACTTAAACGGCTCCATGGCATTATCGTGGGCTTTTTTTAGATCTTCATACGCCCACCGTTCGTCTTGGGTGACTTTGTCGTCGAAATTTGAGCCGTATTCTTTCTCGAAATCTTTAAAAAACTCGTAAAAGCTATCTTCAAATATCTGCATACCGTTTTCTACGAAACCGTTTTCAAAGCCGTCTACGATCTCTTCTATGCATACGGCGTCTTTTTCTCGGGCGCTTTGCATAGTCTGCTTAAAGAAGTAAATTTTCTTTTTGCCTTCGCTAGTTTGTAAAAACGCATCCTCGTTTAAAAGCTTGAACCGCTCTTCATATACGGTTATATACTCGCCGTCGTTACTACTAAAAAAGCCTCCAGGGGAGTTAAATTCGATTAAAGATTGGTCGAATTTTTGTCTAATGACGTAAAAAGTCGTAGCTAGAAGAAATACTTCTATGGCGGAATATGGATACTCGGTTACCTTGTATTCTCCTCTTATGCCACTACGCTTTGCTCCTAATATGAGGTTTTGTACTTCTTTTTTGCTTCCGTACTTTCCAAGGCTTTGTGAATTGCTTTCCGTGTAAACCATTTCGACTTCGTATTTTTTATTTATAGTTTTAAAATAATCCGCAAATTCTTTTATACTTGTTTTTAAAAATTCCCCTTCTTTTTCTTTTATATCCTCCATATCTGCGGGAGATTTGAAAAATGAATTTATGTGTCTTAGCTTCATCTGTAAAGAACCGGTCTTCATCACTAGCTCATGAGACTCTTTTAAAATAGCGTCTATTTCGGATTTTTTTAATCTTCTATCTATAGAGCCGTTTTTGTAGGCGATCTCGCGATTGTATTTGCGTATGTCGTTTTCTATTTGATTTATTTCCTCCTTAGATATACGCACGAACGGGCTTAAATTTAACAGATACAAGTCCTCTTCTTCTTTTGCGTTTACGCTTATGGAGTATTTGCTGTAGTCTTTTATTTGGCTTATGTCGTCGGGTTTTATTAACTTTGAGTCCTTACCGCTTCTGTTGTTTTCATCGTTTATCTTATAGCTAAGCGCCGTTTCTACTATATACTCGCTTAGCTTGGCGTTGGTTTTTTGCGAGGCTCTTGACAGCACGAGATAGTTTTTAGCCAGTTTTCCGTATCGCAGGCTGTTTGTATCCTGGTCTTTATCGGCGGCGGATTTATCTCGGATGAGATTTGCGAATTTTAACGAGTTAAAAAACGGATGCTGAATGTATACGAAGTGCGCGCCGTTTGATACTATGCTACTTTCTACGGATTCATACAAGCTATGGCTATCTTTATCTTTCTTTCCGGTATTTTTATAAATACTTACGTTTCCGTTTTGAGCTTTACGGATCTTTGCTCTGATATCAAAAAAGTCCGCGCCGCTTAACTCTATATTGTTTTTTAGTTGATATGCGCTGCCAGGTAAATAATTTGGTTTGAGAGGATTGTTTCTAAAATCCATCTCCCCGTCTTTTTTATTTTCGTTAAATATGAAATTTCCGCAAACGCCTAGATACTCGTCTACGTTTGTTTGCGCATTTAGCCCATCAACCTCAAATCCCGAAAAATCTATAAACCCTCCGCTCTCTCCGCTCTTGGTTTTAAAAACTAAAACATTGCTAAGAGAGCTTGCATTTAGTAGCCCGAATATAAATCCAAATTCGCTAGCGAGTAAATTCGCTACCGGTCCCGCAAAGGCATAAAAGCCCTTTTTCTTGCTGTGCTCGTATATCTTAGAACCGGTTTCATAAATATCTCCCGCAGACATTAGTAAGCTTACCGGCTTAAATGTCTTTTTAAACTCCGTAAAGTCTATTATGCTAACAAGCGCTTTTATCAGCTCTTTTACGGTAAAGCCGTATGTTTGCTTGGATGTTTTTTCTATATTGCTTTTTAATTTACCAAAAGTATTGCTTATACTTTCTTTTACTTCCTCTTTCGGGGCGAAATTTTCGTTTGCCAGTATGGCTTCGGCTTTTTGGATTATACTTTTTTGCAACTCGTCTAAGTTGCTTTGAATGCTGGATTTATTTGCGTCGTAGTTTTTTACCAGTTCGTTTGCCGCATCGGTGAAATTTTTTACCTTTTCATACTCTTTTTTATTTTTGTTTGCAAGGTTTATTAGCTCTTTAACGAATTTTTCTATGGGATCTGCTTCGTCTATTACGGTATGTACCTCTATAACTTTGTTTAGTCTTCTAATGTTAAATTTGCCGTTTCTTATCGTCTCTTTGCCGTCTATTAGCGCACTTTTATCGATAAAACGGGGCGTTACTATGGTGATATTATTATTTGACTCGGATTCCCCTATCTTAGGGCTCATATCAAAAAGCCTTTGCATGATAATGCCGCCTAGAGTATTTGATTGCAATACGTCATTATGGTAAAAACTGTTAAGATCCCTGCAATAAAAAGTAACGTTGTCGTATTTTTGTTCGTATCCGTCGAATTCTTTTAGTAGCGTTTCTATATCCTGCACGACTCTTATATCGCTTATTTGCACCTTACTTCCTTGCGTTTAAATTTAAACCTGCCCGCTTAACATTACGACTTCGCATATGTCCAGACTCGGCTCATTGTCTTTATCAAATCCTTTAGTGATTTGCAGTTTTACGCTTTTAGCGTATGAGGGCGAGAAAAATACCAGAGTATGCACCGGTCTTTTTTGCGACCTATCTAGGCTTTCGTATTTATCTAGCCTGGTGAAGTATCCCGTTCCGCTTTCAGGTTCGCCCGCATCTTTATATGCTTGCTTGCAAGCCTTTTGAGGAGAGTTTGGGATTACAAATACCAAATTTATCGTATTTATGCCGTAACGTAGCTCGAATTCTTTAAATTTATGGTCTTCGTTATAGTTTTGCTTTAGCTTTTTATCCAGTTCGCCGTCGCTAGGATTTTTGCCTTCGTTTAAATTTAGCCGTATTTGTTCAAAGCCCTCTTTGTTTTCAAATTTAGCGCCGTTTAGATAGTAGATATTTACGGGTAGGTTGTCTTTTTGCGAGGCGTAGTTTTTAAAATGCAGCCTTATGCAAGCAGAGTTGCTATTAGCGCTATCTTTGTCCGCATTTGAGATATTATAGCCGCCGATATCCCCGGGATCCGATATCTTAAGCTTGTTTGATTTTTTAGCGCAGGTTAGTATAGAGCCCCTATCGCTCCTACATAAATTTACGAAGTCTTGCATCAAGGCGTGATCGCCGTTTACGGTTTTTTGGCTAAGAGCACCTCTTGGCACGAAAGCTACTCTAGTGCAATGAGAGTTTGCGCTACAACCTACTATGGGTAAGTTTATAAAATCGCATCCTAGTATCAGGGGTATGCCGTTTGATTTTATCGTTCTTCCTCTTACGCTTTTTAGCACCACCCTGCCGCCGTGTTCGCAGGTTATGATATCGTCTTCTATGACCGGATATAGATACGAGAGGCTAGTTTTAACCGCCGTTTCGTCAAACGTTTTATCTTCGGGAGCGATTTGATTTAGCCCCTTTAGCTCTTTAGCCTTTTTACTGGCCGGTTTTAGCTTGATATTTAGGCTATCTTCTTTTATATCGTAGTTTAGTAGCCTAGCCTGAGAGTTTTTGTATAGTAAATTTAGCCCTCCTATGCCGCTATGCGTATCTCGGGGCTGAAATATATACGAGGCATAGCTTTCGCCAGTTTGGCTATCCTCGCCGGCTTGGTTTTTAGGGGCTAGAGATAAGGAGACCTGATTTGCGTCTTCTTTGTTTTCCGGATCGTTTTTGTCTTTGTTTTCTTTAAAGTAAAGCTCGTAATCTTCTTTTTCCTCGCCCCCCGTTAAAAGCTTACTCATCATAAAGACTTTGGCGTTTAGATATTTAAAGCTTAAATTTATATCCTCTTCTACGCGTGCGACGTCAAACGTACTTTCGTTTTTTAAAAATATATCGCAGTTTTTATGGTAGATATGTATAAGCTCGCTAAGCTCAAACCTTATCATCTTTAAGAGCTGTTTTGCTTGGTACTGTTTATCTTCTTTGGACATATCTCCTAGCGCTTGGATGGAGGGCAGGATTATGCTTCTTTGATTCTCGTCTATCTCTTTTTTATATGCGCTCTGCGATTTTTTTGAGAGTACCAAATAACGCTTCTTATCGTTAGATAGATATCTCCATCCCTCAAATTTAAGCTCATACGCGCTTTTGCAAATTTCTATCCTAGCCTCTATCCATTTTTCAAGCTCTTCGCTATCTTTTTTCGAGCGGACATATGAGCTTATATCTTTATAAAAGTCCGATATATATGTGAGCCTATCTTTTGCTTGTTCTAAATTTAACTTTTTATCTAGAGTAAAAAATCTGCATCCATATATCGCAAACATCAAATTTAGATCATCTTGCATGACCTCTGAGGCGAGCGTTTTTGCGTTGATATGCTTGATATCTTCTTTATCTATGATTTTTATTAGTAGATTATCTTGCGTATAGGCTAGCAAGCAGCTAATGAGATCTTCTACATTAGGCGCCACACCGATATCATCGTATCCAAAGTCGTTTACGTATAGGCTTACGGGATATATTACGCTTTCTAGGATCGAGATCTTTTCTTCTTCCATATTGCCTAGCCTCGGAAGATTTTTTAGATAAATTTTATAAAACAGTATCTGAGAAGCTAGGGTTTGTAAGTAGTCGTTTAGATAGTTTAGAGCCTTTGCTATATCTTTATCTTTTATCTTGGCTTCGTTTTTGGGATGGTTTAAAAGATACTCCATCAGATATAGGCTCTCTACCAACTGCTTCATAAAGTGAGAAGCCTTTAGCACGTTTATAAGATGAAGTTTAGAGGTGTTTTGATAGTCGAATTTTTCCGTATAGTTTGCCATACCGTATCTAAGGCCAAGATCTGAGATAACCGATACGCTTGGCTCAAATACCTGATTTGCGTCTGTTTTCGCGGTATCTAAGCCAAACGTATTTTTATACTCTTCTTGTTTATCAAAGTATCCTTCGTCGTATTCGTCGTAAATTTTATGCATAACGGAGTCTATATGATGAACCTCTATACCAAGAGTATCTCCTTTACTAGCCTTGCTCATATTAGAGCTTACGTTTTGCTTATTTAGCTCTTCGCAGGCCGTTTTGTTTTCCTTTACGAGATCGACGCAATCTTCTAGCGTAGCCTCGTCTTTATCATCTTCGCCAAAGCCAAAGAAGCTTTTTATCTTATCAAATGCCTTGCTAACCATACCGCCTATAAAGCCATTTGGGTCTAGTATCCTAGCTACCCACCTTATGCCTTTATATATGACCTTGGCTATAAAGCCTAAAAACCTAAAAACGATAACCGGCAAGGATATCCATACGCCTCCAAAGCCCGGAGCGTTAAAGGTATATAGCTCCTTTACTTCGTTTGGATAGATAGAGCAGTAAGCCTGAGCCAAATGCCCTCCTAGCGAGTGACCGGCTACTACTAGAGGAGGGGTAGGAGCGTAGTTTGAGGCTTGGGGACGATACGGGTTCTTATCCGCCGAAACGGACTCTAGGGTCTTATCCATATGATCCGTTATGCTTTTATAGATTTCGTCTTTTAAGATCTTAAGAGATACTATCTGATCCAGCGCCGCGCCGAAAAACGCTATCATACCGTCTGTTATAACCAGGTCTTTTACGCCAAGCTCCGTACCTCTAAAGCCTATTACGTAGTTGCCAAATTTACTATCGTAAAAAGCGCTGGAAGAATACCCCGTTATAGAAGTATCTTTAACGTGATGAAGGAGTTCGTAACGGTTTACGAAGGATTTGGTGCGGAGGGAGAGGGAGTGGAAGCCGGGTTCGTTAACAAATACCCTTTGTTGTTTGGTGGTTTTATTTACTTTAATAAAATTTTGGACTTTGTTTGATATTGTTACTTCTTCGAGCTTATTGTCAATCTCCTCATCTGCATTCTGAGGAATTTCTATAACCATATCCTGATTAAACCTAGCCTCGATGGCTAGAGCGTAGGCGGTGGGTTCGCCGATTTTTCTTTGATTTTTTTTTGCAAGTCTAGTCTGATTGTCTTCGGTTATTTTATCGCCTTTAGCTATCCCGTCCGCAAATTTCCACCTAGCAGGCGGTTCGTCTTTAAATTTATCAAACCATCCGTCTTCTTCATTCTCGTTTACCCAGTGAAGCATAGCGTAGCTAGCGTCTGCTATGTCTGCATAGTCTTTAAATTTGGATATTAGGTCTTTGGTTGAAATTTGATCCGACATTTTAAAGCCTTTATCGTTTTTCTAAATCTTCTATGTAAAAAGTATTATCATCTTTTACATATCTAATCTCTTTATCTGATAAACGAAATCCTCTCCCTTCATCTCCGAAGAAACCAAATTTGGTAGTTTGAAATTTATATATAACACCTATGGTTATAGGGGCTATTTCTCCACTATCTGTAACGTAAAAATATTCTGGATTTAAAACCGGTATACATTTATTCCAGCTTTCATGGCCTATTAAATTTATGATTTTTTCTTTGTATTCTTTTGGAATTTTAGGTCGTTTATTATACTCCCTGCCGTAATCCGCGGTATCTGTATAGTATTTTTTACCGTTGGAGAGGGTTTGGGGGAATTTTTGATCAAAGCCTCTCAATTCCACCCTCATCTCTTCATCGCTTTTAACTCTATCTAGAACAGACAGTTCATAAGCCCGCCTCTCCCTCTCTCTGCTCTGAATCTCTTCATAATATTTCTTATTAAACACATATACCCCTCCATATTTCTTACCTAGCTTTGCTATTTCGCTATTGCTTAGTTTGTTGTTATCGCTAGTATCCTTTGCGCTACATCCTACTAAAAATGCTATAGCTAATAGGGCTAATATGCTTAAGATAAATTTCACTACGTATCCTTTGGTTTTAGTGTCGGTTTGTATTATAGCTACTTAAATTTTAAGAGAGGTTAATTTTTGAGTTAAGATTAGTAACTAAAAGCTTTTAGTTATGCTATCTTTAAATTTCCACCTAGCAGGAGGTTCGTCTTTAAATTTATCAAACCATCCATCGTCTTCATTCTCGTTTACCCAGTGAAGCATAGCGTAGCTAGCGTCTGCTATGTCTGCATAGTCTTTAAATTTAGATATTAGGTCTTTGGTTGAAATTTGATCAGACATTTTAAACCTTTAAAATCTACTATTTTTCTAAGTCTTCCATATAAAATTTATTCTTTACTTCATAATATTCAAATCTATCCCTAGATAAAGAAAATCCTCTTCCTTCGTCTCCGAAAAGACCATAGCTCTTTACTTTGTCTGAGTATTGTATATACATTGTTATCGGAGTTATGTTTCCTTCTTCATCTGAGTAAAAACTACCTAATCCTATTCCGGGAATTTTATCTAAATTTTCTTTGCCTATTAAATTTCTAATTCTTTCTTTGTAAATTTCAGGGACTTTGGGTTGTTTGCTATACTCTCTGCTGTAATCCGCCGTATCTGTATAGTATTTTTTACCGTTGGAGAGGGTTTGGGGGAATTTTTGATCAACGGGCTTAGTATCTACGGCATATAATCCGCCGCCCAAATCCCTACCTTTTAATTCTTTTATTGCCTCTTTTCTTTTTTTTTCCCTCTGCTGAATTTCTTCATAATATTTCTTATTAAATATATAAATCCCTCCGTATTTATTATTTAATTCGCTTTTATTGCTAGTATCCTTTGCGCTACATCCTACTAAAAATGCTATAGCTAATAAGGCTAATATGCTTAAGATAAATTTCACTAGTGATCCTTTGGTTACCTGGTATTTGTTTGTATTATAGCTACTTAAATTTTAAGGGAGGTTAATTTATTAAAAAAGGAGGGAGAGAGAGTTAAAGATTCCTCCTGTTGTTGGTTTGATAAATTTAAATGTTATTATAGGCTTTCTTTCTTTAAATTTATCAAACCATCCGTATTCTTCATTCTCGTTTACCCAGTGAAGCATAGCGTAGCTAGCGTCTGCTATGTCTGCATAGTCTTTAAATTTAGATATTAGGTCTTTGTTTGAAATTTGATCTGACATTTTAAAGCCTTTATCGTTTTTCTAAATCTTCTATGTAAAATTTATTTCCGCCTTTGGTATATCTTATCTCATCTCTTGATAAAGAAAATCCTCTTCCCTCGTCTCCGAAGAAACCGTATTTTTTAGTTTTATAGCTATAAGATACAGACATACTTATGTATACGGGTTCGTCGTTGTCGTCTATATAAAGATATAAGGGCAATACAGAAGCATATTTATATGCTTCTTCTCCTGTTATCCTTTTAATTTTATCTTCATAAAAACTACTTATGTTGGGTAATATTTTTTTACTTGCTCGTTCGTAATCGATATAAGTCGTATAGTATTTTTTACCGTTGGAGAGGGTTTGAATAGGATATATTTTCTTACTTACTATATGAGAGACATATCTATCAAGGACTATATTTTCATCGCTACTATTATATTTTTTCATAAATTTATCTTTGTTGTTATTCCAAACCCTATTTAAAAAATATCCATTAGTGGTTATTTGTTTTTTAACAACTTGCTCGCATTCTGATTTTGATTTATTATCATAGCAATCCTTCAGCTCGTTCCTCTCCCTCTCTCTGCTCTGAATTTCTTCATAGTATTTTTTATTAAACACATACACCCCTCCGTATTTCTTACCTAGCTTTGTTATTTCGCTATTGCTTAGTTTGTTGTTATTGCTAGTATCCTTTGCACTACATCCTACTAAAAATACTATAGCTAATAAGGCTAATATGCTTAAGGTAAATTTCACTACGTATCCTTTGGTTATCTTGGGTATTTGTTTGTATTATAGCTACTTAAATTTTAAGGCAAGTTAATTTTTGAGTTAAGATTACTAGTTAAAAGCTTTTAGTTATGCTATCTTTAAATTTCCACCTAGCAGGCTTTCTTTCTTTAAATTTATCAAACCATCCGTCATCTTCATTCTCATTTACCCAATGAAGCATAGCATAGCTAGCGTCCGCTATGTCTGCGTAGTCTTTAAATTTAGATATTAGGTCTTTGGTTGAAATTTCGCTCATGGTATTATTTTCTTTCCAGGTCTTCTAAATAAAACCTGTTTCCGCCTTTTACGGTATATATTTCATCTCTTGATAAAGCAAATCCTCTTCCTTCGTCTCCGAAAAGACCAAATTTAGTTCCTTGATAGCTATATGTTGCAGAAAGCTCTATAGGTACTATTTCGTCATTATCCACGTAGAAGTATCCTATGTCTATAGAGGGTTTAAATTTATTATAATCTTCTTGTCCTATGAAATTTATGACCTCGTTTATATATTTTTTAGAAACATTAACGGCCTTTTTATAATCTTGCTCATAAGATCTAGTGCTTGTATAGTATTTTTTACCGTTGGAGAGGGTTTGGGGGAGTGCATTATCTAGGACTTTTAAATCATCCTTCTTAAAAACTTTCTTTGTTTTAAAAAAATCATCCATATAGTCTTTTCTCTCCCTCTCCCTATCATCTATTTCCTTTTCGAATTTCTTATTAAACACATACACCCCTCCGTATTTCTTACCTAGCTTTGTTATTTCGCTATTGCTTAGTTTGTTGTTATTGCTAGTATCCCTTGCACTACATCCTACTAAAAATACTATAGCTAATAAGGCTAATATGCTTAAGGTAAATTTCACTATGTATCCTTTGGTTACCTGGTGTTTGTTTGTATTATAGCTTTTTAAATTTTAAGAGAGGATATTCGTAAGAAAATCAAGTAAAATAAAAGTTTATGTTGGATACAATAGTAAATATTTTTTCAAAGGAGTAAAAATGGCACAGCCGGCGTACATCAGGATAGAAGGCTCTTCGCAAGGCCTAATTTCAAGCGGAGCATCTACGGAAACCAGTATAGGCAACCGTTATCAGTCGGGGCACGAAGATGAAATCATGGCGCAGGAAGTATCTCATATAGTAAACGTCCCTGTAGATCCGCAAAGCGGTCAGCCTTCGGGACAAAGAGTACATAAACCTTTTGTTTTCACGTCATCGCTAAACAAGGCGGTTCCGCTACTTTACAATGCGCTAACTAGCGGAGAGAGACTAAACAACGTAGAAGTTCATTGGTTTAGAACATCTACTAGCGGCGGTGCGGAGCACTATTTTACCACTAAGCTGGAAGATGCGATAATAACCGACATAACCCTCGTCATGCCAAATGCTCAGGACAAAAACAATAACGATAAGACGGAGTTGTTTAAGGTCTCTATGAACTATAGAAAGATAACATGGGAGCACGTTGCGGCTGGAACCAGCGGAAGCGACGACTGGAGAGAAAACTCAAGAAGCTAAGCTAAATTTAGGAGACTTGTTTCACAAGTCTCCTACTATATTTACAATCACCCTTTAAAACGGTAATTATAAATATAGTATAGCAAATTAAAAGGCTATAGTGTATTTATAAAATTAGATAAATTTGATCTATCATAAAACGCTTTGTATTGCCGCCTATCTTAAAATGTTTTAAAATTTAAGTTAGCCGCATCAACCCAAAGCGCGGCGGAATACAAAATTTGAGCTATTATAGAGTACAGGAACGATACGCATGGATTCACAAAAACCGATTTCGTATGCAAATTTGACTATAAACGGACAGGTTTTTACCGTAACGAAAGCTACGATAAAAGAGAGCTTGGAAGAGATATTTTCCGCAGAGTGCGAAGGATACTGCGAAAGCATGGAAAGTCCGCTTATTCAAAGCTTAAATTCTACTCTTTCCAATGATCTAGACGGATATAAATTCCTAGACAAGCAAGCCGTTTTAAAAATAAAAAAGATAGCATTGCAAAATACGAGCGATCCAAGCTCTATTAACTTACCAAGTAGCGGTGGTATAGATGAATCGGTATATAATGGAATAATATCCGAAGTGGGGTATATAGGGACGTCAAATACCGGGGGCCATAAAAGCTCTATTTCTCAAAAGTATTTTTTTAAATTCGTTTTAAGCTCTCCACTCTTTAGGCTATCGATAAATTCGGCAAATAGAATTTTTACCGATCAGACTATAATAGACGTTATAAAAGAAATTTTAAAATTTTACCAAACCTCGCTGATAAAAGAGGTTGATTTTTCTAATGTAAAAAACTCGTATGAGCCAAGAGAGTATATCTCGCAATACAATGAAAGCGATTTAAATTTCTTGCAAAGGATTTGCTTTAATAACGGTATATATTTTTATGAGGACGATAAAAAGATATATTTTTACGATACGGTAACTATTTCCGGTTTTGAGTTAGCAAATCAAGACGGCGCGACTTTAAACGCTCCTTCTGGCTTTAGAGAGGTAAATTTTAATCCAAATATCAACAATGCATTAAAACAAGAATGCATAAAAGCTATAAATAAGACCGAAATTTTAAACGCTAACAGCTTTTCTTATTCTTCGCAAAACACTATGTATCCCACCGTTTTAGATATGGTAAATTCCAAACAAAACGAGAAGACTAAATACAATGCGCATTTTCATTTAGGTCAGTATTCTTTTACGCAGCAAGAGTCTTTAAATATCCCTACGGAGCTAAAAAGGCGTAGATCTATTTTAAATTTAAATACCTATATAGCCGATTCCAACGTATTTGGTTTGAAGTTAAATAGCGGGGTGTCTTTAAGCTATGATCCCTCTGCCTTAAAAAACGATACTAAATTTGATTTTAAAATCATAGCCCTCGTTCAAAATTTCGTAGACGAGACGAATTTGGAAAATAGACTAGATACCAACGATATAGTCCCAATCTCCGGCAAAAGCTTCTCGACATCTTATAGCAATCAAATAATAATGCTTCCTTCTAGTACCGTATACGTGCCAAAATTTAAAACAAAGCCTAGATCCCCGGAAGTAACCTTGGGAGTAGTTATAGGAAACAACGGCATAGACGACGAGAAGAATACTATCCACACCGATGAACACGGCCGCGTAAAAGTAAGAATCAATGCCTTTTCTTCTCAGGAGACGGTGGATGATTGTTTTAACCCAAATGGCATCAACTCAACAAATACCAAAGACTACTCTCATAGCGCTTATTTAAGAGTAATGACGCCTATAGCTAGTAGCGATTCGGGGTTTTTTGCTATACCTAGAATAGGCGACGAAGTCGTAGTGTCGTTTCTGGAAGGGGATATAGATAAGCCTATGGTTAGCGCTAGTTTATATAATGCCTATAACCCGCAGCTGCCCAATTTACCCAGCGATTACCATCAAACTACGTTAAGCTCAAAAACTATAGGCGTAAACGAAAGCGGTAGAAATGAATTTACTTTTTCAAATTTAAAAGACAAAGAGCATATTTATTTAAAAGCCCAGAAAGATTACGGCGAACTCATCCAGCATGATTTTACCCAAACCATACTAAACGATAAGTCCTCAAAAGTGTTAGGAACCTACACTGAAAGAATACAAGAAGCTCACGTGCAAACCATAGACCTAGCCAAAAACGTAAACGTAGGGGCGGAATATCTCACAACGGTAGGCCTTAGCAAAGATACCGTCGTAGGACTATCAAATACGGTAAACGTGGGAGTAGATAATAAAATAAGAGTCGGACAAGATAGCTCAGAATATGTAGGAAACGATAAAAATATCGAAATAAAAGGAAATTTAGATACCGTCATCTATCAAAACGAGAATCGAACCGTCAAAGAAGATAAAAAAGACGTGATCGAAGGCAGTTATGAGATGAACTCTTCAAAGGGAATAAACAAATACACCCAAGAGCACATAGTTCTCCAAGCCGACAACTACATAGATATAAAATCTAAGTCAAATTTAGCCACCAACACAGACTCTCAGCATACGGAAGTCGCGGACTCTAAATTTTCGGATATTAAGTCAAACTACGAGGTCGATGCCGGTAATCAAATCTTGCACCAAGTCGGCAACGCTCAAATCGAGATAACGTCAAATAACGTAATTATTAGAGCCGGCGGGGTAGAAGCGATATTTGATCAACGAGGTATAACCGTCATAGGCGGAGAAGTAAGGGCGGAGTAAGGATGTCTTCTCATAGATATAGTCAAATCTAAACCTTGCTCGGTCATCGGTTTTTGTGTATATTTAATATACTGGCACAGTAAATAGCCGTACTTTCATTCCAAATTTTATTTAGAAGCTTTTTGGATATCTAGTAAATTATATATGCTAATAATATAGTGCAAATAACTTATTTACGGCAACAAGAGATACCAAAAGCGCTTTGCGCATACCATCTTAGTATCCTTACTCAAAAATGCTTTAGTGTCTCTAAAAATTACGTTAATCCTCCTCTTCCTTTCTATCCTCAGGCAACACTAGATGACCATTTTCGTCTATTAGGGAGTATTGAACCAATACTATATAGAGTAGATCATGTATTTTGTATCTATCAAAATCACCGGTATAGTTATCATATTTTCTTAAAAACTCGGCATAAGGCTTATTGTCTGTTTTTTTAATGTCTTTCAAGTCTCTAAAAGAGTAAAGTATAGGCACATACTTTAAGGTATCTTCAAATACCTCTTTAAAATACTCATAGTCTTCATCGTAAATTCTCTCAAACAGCTTTTTATCGTTTTTATAAAGCATTAAGGCTAGTTTAGCTGTGGAGTTTCTATAATGAGACCTAGTGCAATGAATAGAATTGCCAACGCTATAATTATATTTAATTTGCACCCTAAAGACTTTAGAATATCCTTCTATACACTCTTTTTGAGTTTTACTTATCCTCTCTCTTGCTATCTTCCTGGCTTTATCTTTTAGCTTAGGATTTTCTTTTACTATTAGATTATAAAGATCGCTAAAGTAGTTATCTCTAAAGGCAATAAATTTCGACTGGCAAACAAAGTCTTCTAAAGAGTACTCTTTAAATTTATACTTTCCTTTAGCATCAGAACATTTAAAGCTAGGAGGTATCTTAGTGCCATAAGCGTTAAAAGAATAGTCATCTCCGGTAAAAAAATTATTATCAACCTGCTCTAATTGCTCAATAGCCTTTTCACTAGCCTTACCAGGCATTAAAGGCTCAAACGAGTGTAAATTTAAAACAACTAATACTGTTAGCAGTATTTTAAATTTCATCACAGTACTCCCGCTTAGTTAAATATACTTATTTTATAATATATTGCTCAAATTATCTAAATTACTGCTTATTTTTATAAAAGTTTTTTCTCATGTCGTTAAGAATTTCTGGAGTAATTTGATTTATATAAAGTCTATTCTTTTTACCATGATCTGTATAGTAATTTTCTACTTTATTAATTTTTTCATCGTTTATAGCCTCATCTATATATCCAAATTTCCAAATGTACTCATACAAATAAAATTCTGAGGCTAAATTTTTAAAAAGTATATAAAAATCCACTATGTTTCCGTCTCTGTCTTGTGTTCCACCTTTAAACTCAATTATATTGCCATTAGCTGTAACGTTCCACATAGACATATCATCGTAACAGAAACTCCATTTTTTTATCTTATCTTTGTAAATAATGGCGCACTCTTTTATATCTATTGCCCGACCTAGATTGTCGTCATTATAATCACGTAAAATTTTTACAGAATAGCTATTACTGCCTATTTTAAAATAATAATTAGATGCGTCTTTGTATTTAAAATTTGGTATTTCATCTTTTCCCATACCATTGCAAGCCAGCAATGATACTAATAAAAATGCACTATTTAAAAATTTGAAAAAATTCATATTCTATGATCCATCGGTACTATATCCATCAGGGTTTTTTATTAGGAATTTTTTAACAGCATCCGCGTCATATCCTTCACAATCATCGTCACACTGAAAGTCTATGATTTTTGTTAGAGGTGAAATAATGATCGAATTTTCTTTTTTGTTTAACTCATAGCAGTTGGTTGAGTTGCTCTTTGTGCCATTTAAAGAGTAGCTATTGATAACACAAAGATTTTTCTTTTGATTTATATCCGTAAAAAACACTGACTTTATTTCATCAAATATATCTATAATATCAGGTTCTACTAAGGTTTTATCTGTGTTTAAGAGCACCATTTGTGTTTTGTTGTTTTGTGTTTTTAAAAACGTAAGTACAGCTAAAACACCATCTAGTTTTACTATGACTGGTTTATGTGGCATTGTAGCTTTGTCATCTATTTTGCATTGCTCCCAGTCATCTTTTGTCCATTGGCTTTGAAGTTTTTTAGAGATAAACATGCAGTTTATTTCTGCTCTATTGGCATTTTTTGGAGACTCAAAGGAAAAAGCTCCACCATCAACCTGCCCATACCCATCACTTGCTTTTTTAGTAGCCTTGTTGGGCGTTAAAAACTCGAATGGATATAAATTTTGCCCTATAAATACAAATGTTAGTAATAAAATTTTAAATTTTATCTCTTATCCTTTTATTTAAATTTCTTAAATATATTTGCTTCTCTTATGCGTTTATACGAATTTGCCAAAATGATTAATTATAAAAAGAGCTATTATAGCATCACGGGTACTCAAATCCAAATTCATACTCTTTTAAAACTCCATTAGAAAAGATGAATTTCTCGTAGTAGAGTGACATATCAAATTCTTGTAAGAGTTTGCTTTCATTTTGCTCAGTGATGTAGGTGACGATAGAAATGGCGTTTTCTTCTTGTAGATCGTTTGGTTTACCTAGTTTCTTTAAAATTTGGTCTTGTTTGTCGCCAAGTTTTATGCCAGAATTTGTAGTGAAATCTTTTATTTTGCTGGAATTTATATAATCTTTAGTCAAATTTTTATCAAAAAATTTGACATTTATCCTTTGGACCTCACCGCTACCACCACAACAAAAATCGAGCGTCATTATCTGTGTTCTTGATAAATTTATGAAGCTTGCCTTTTCGCCGTCTAAGAAATATTTAATTTTTTTAGATGATAAATTACTTGTAGGTAAAATTTTACCTACTTTGATTTTGTCTATGCTTGTTGTGCGTGGTAAATTTTCACTGGCTATTAAATTTAGAAAACCTAAAATTAGAGATAGTATTAAAAAGTGTTTCATTGCAATTTTATTCATCTTTATTAAAGTCGCTCCAGCCGTTGCCAAGATATTTTGGGTTCGGACTAAATTCCCCAGCCCCTATGTCAAGATCGCCGCTATTTGGTATCCTGTAATGACCCCATGCGCATGGCTTTATTTGTACCTTGCCTACCTTGCACTCTCCACAAAATAAATTATTTGCGTACAAATCCTCATCTTCTGATATATCGTCGTATAGCAATTTTTCATCGTTGTCAATGTACCATCTTGTTAGCATACAGCCTTTAGCTTGAAATTTTTCTGTTTCGCCTTTTATAAAATAGGTCGCTAAAGCTATGCCTTGGGCATTGATTTTGCCTTTCATAAAATCATCAACACCGTAGTTAAAATTTGTATATTTTCTTATTTAAGATATTTGAATTTCGCCGTTAAATGGGCGAGCTTCTCCGGTTATCTTATAGTTGCCAGATACTATATATTTTGACCTTGATATCTTTTTAACGTTATCAAAATTTATACGTAGTCTGTGATAATTGGCTCCGATATAACCCAAAAATTTTATACGATTGTCAGCTAAAATGTTAGAAAAATCAAATTTATCAAACTTATTTTCACTTATAAAATGTGCCTTGCTATCTAGATACCCACTAAAGCACTGCTTGGTGGCTTGCTCTGCAAAAAGAGGGATCGACATAAATAGCGTTAGATAGAAAAGAATTATTTTATTGAAAGTCTTCATTTTTGTTTATCGCCTCACACGCTTCAAAATTTACTACAGCTCTCTTGTTTTCATCTGCATCTATTCGTAGCGCCAGGTAGCATCCATTACTTTCATATATATACTCATTTGCAAAATAGGCTAGTTCTCACCATATTCGTCATCGTCCGTCTCTGGATCAAGATCTATATTTTTATTCTTGGCTACTCCAGATATTTTTATGGCATCGTTATTTGCCTTATTCTTATAGATTAGGCTAAATTTGATCTTATCTTTAGCTATCTGCTTTGTGCTCAAATTTGCACTCACAATATCTGTTTTATATGCAAAAACTTGTGCAAATAAGGCACTACAAATAGTTACAATAAAAAGTATCGTTTTTATATCATTTCTCCAAAAATTTATTTAGAACAAAAAATAAAGGCATTAGGTTCATTTATCAAATTTTAAGTATTTACTATCGCAATCTTCAAAATGATTATACTCGTTCATAGAATTTCCATAGTTTTGTATGGCTATACTACCATTTTCATACACTCCGCCAATCTTTTTAAATTTTATGTAAAATCCACCTTCGCCGTTGCTTTTTATGCTTGATATATAGCCTTGTGATTTTGTCTGATTATTCTCCACTATCTTGTAAAAATACTTCGCTTTATTGGTATTTTTTGCTATTTCTATTGAAATATTACAAGGCTCATTCTTGTAAATCCCCGTTAAATTTATATCTTTTGCGTAGGCATTATGTGTCATAAAGGCTAGCACCATAAAATAAAAAACAACTATCTTGTTTGTCATATCTATCCGCTCTTTTTTAACCGCATTATATCTATTTAACAAAGGCAAAACTATATCTTTTTGATCTTTCCATTCTCAAATTTATATTTTCTTTTATCTGATAGTTTTCCACTGCTTTTAAAATTTGGATCGCCATTGTTGATTAGTGCATTTTTGTGTGGTTTGTCTATTATTAAGATGCCTTCATTGGTGACTTCGAAAAATGGCACACTCGCACACCAATCTATCTCGCCTTGAAATTTAACATTATTGTCCTCTTTCTTTTCAAAAATTCTCAAAGGTCCATGTCTACTGCAGGCTGAATAGTTTTGTATGTCTTGAAATATCCACACTTCACTTCGATTAAATTTGGTATAAAAGACCAAATTTGGTTCAAGCTCATATTCGCACTCTCTGCTATAAGTTTCTTCATCATTTATGCTTATGGAGCATTTGTTGTCCTTGCTGTACGTTTCTATACTTAAGTTTTGAGCATTAGAAAATACGATAAAAAGTAGTGATAAAAATAAAAGTTTTTTCATAAAATTAACCTTTATAGCCATTTTTCAGACCCTTTTCTAATTTTTCCTTAACTTTTGCTGCAGCTTCCTCTTTTGTAATGCTTCCATCCATGTTTTTGTCTAATCCTTTATTTGCTATATAGCTAGAACTACTAGAACTAAATAATACGTAATCATTCGATTTACCAATAGCTTTTGGATAAATAATTGCCATATAAATGTCCTCTATGGTTTCAATTTTTCCAGCATAGGGCATAAAATATTTTTCAACATATTCAAGTTGTTCAACTTCAGACATATTTGCTAGTTTTGATGTAGTTGTACCTAAGCCAGCTGCTGTTGTTTCTAAAAATTGTATAAGTCCTATAGCACTAGCAACTGGATTTTTTATACTAGCTGAAAAAGTCTCACCTGTCTCAAAAGCCATACATGACATCAAAAAATGAGGATTTATTTTTAAATTTATACATATTTCTATAACTTTTTCCTTAAATTCTAAAGAAACTTTTTTACCCCAAGCAATTTTACTGTCTGTTTTTAAATCAACCCCAACCCCCCTCATCCCCATCCACCCACATACCCTTATCTACTCTGGTTAGACTCTTTGAGTCGTTAAACGAGCTTATGAATTTATCCATATTATCTTTACATTATTTGGGTTTAGGCTTTTATCGCAGTATCCGCATTGCTTCCTATTATATTGCCTTCATCGTCAAGATAGATCTCTACGTCTTTATACTTTTCGTAAAATTTAGGAGCCAGAGTTTCATTGAGATATAGTTTGCCTTTTTCCGTTACAGCTACTACTATATTTTTTCCACTCCAGTCTTCAGGCTTATCCCAAGAGGTAGCAAAGTAGAAGGTGGCAAACCAGTCCGGATGATTGTCGTTTTCTTCGTCAGTTCTATCGAACCTTTTTTTATAAAAAAAGTTATCTCTAAAATACACCCAAGCTTCGTATTTGGAATTTCCGTAGTAAGACAAATTTGTAGGATAATCCGTTTGTTTATAATCGTCGTCATAGTCGCATAAGAAGTCTATGTATCCGGCTAGAAAAAGATTTCCTACTATACCTATGTATTCGCTTATGTAGGTTGGCTCTGGGGAGTCTATGTCGTAGTTGCTTTCGTTTTCTGACAAGTGGGGCATCATTTCGTCCGATTCATGCCTGGCAAACATTGTTATAGACTGAAGAAAATAGTATTCCATAAGTTCCAAAATATTAGCTTTTGTGGCATTTGGTATAGCATCCAGAAATACGCTCACAACTTCTTTTTCAAATATTTCATCACATTCATTAAAAACCTGATCATTCAATTCGCATATCATCTTGGCTGTTTTTATTTTCTTTCCCTTCATTTTGGTTCCCATCCTTTTATATGTACTTTCCAGTCATGTTCTATTCCTTTGCCCTTGCCTATAGCGTCCATCTCTATCGTTTCTCCGCCACTCTTTGACCCTGTTCTATATTTTATAATAGTCTTTCCGTCATCCAGTTTATGCATTGTAATATCCTCTTTGGTTGTAATTTTGGTTTTTTTGTTTGTTATGGGGACTGATCTTTTTTCTATAAATTTAGATCCTTTGGAGATTCTTATCCAAAGCAAATCCAATTCTTTTTTATTATCAACAAGTCTTACTGAAGAATTTATATTTCTGGCACTTCCACCAATCTCTAATCTCCTAAATATCCCCACTATCTCTTCCCTAGTTAAACTCTTAAACAGCCTTGTATCTTTTACGTACTTAACTATCTTTGGTGCGTTTTTTTGCGCAAATCTCGCAGCGCCGGGAAGAGCAAAGAAATCATCCTCTAAAGGCGGATCTTCGTCTTCTATATTAAATAAAATTTCATCCTTAGGAACTAGTATCTCTATATAGTCGCCGCTATCGTCTTTGGTTTCTATTCTTAAGACGTTATAGTTTTCATCCTCTTTATTTATATCCACCCTCATATGAGTCTTACCGTAGTTTGTATTAAACTGGAATTTAGCTTCATTCGTATCTTTGGACTTATCGTTTTGTTGATTGTTTTTGTTTGTTTGCTTGCCTTTATCGTCTTTGCCTTTGTTTTCTTCGTCTTTCTTCTCTTTATCTTTAAGAGCGGCAAAGAATATTATACTATGTCCTCCTTGTTTTAGCTTTGCTAGGTCGTCTTTGGTTACTACCTTTGATATTTGGATCGTTATTTCTTTACCTTTTATTAGACCGTCTTCTTTGTTTGATTTATTATCTTGCCCTTCGTTACTTTGTTTGTCTTTTTTATTCTTTAGGGGTATGACGTCTTTAGGATTTGATTTAGATACTTCGTTATACTCTATGCTCTTTATTACCTTATATCCCCATACTACCTCTTTATACTTTTTGTTATCGTTTCCTTGCTCGTCTTTTTCTTCTTGTTTGTATATGGCTTTTAGGGTTATGTCTTCATTTGTTTTAAACGGATACTCGTTATCTGAGATAACGTTTATTATGTTACTAGTTATATCCCTTAGAGAGGTTTTTCTTAGGTAGCAAAAGCTTTGGCTATTCTTATCTTTATAGCTTAGAGATATTACTGCAGTATCCGAGCGTTTATGTATATCTTTGGTAGTATGGGTTTTACTTAGGTCGTTTGAATATATTATGAGCTTGGTATCTTTTTTGTTATCTTTATCTATGGGGATATTAAATTTAGCCGTATATGAGTTTTTAAATAAGGAGTCTTGGTTTTTTACCAAAGACGAGCTTTCATATGCCGTTTTATTAGAGCAGTTATGAAGATATACCTTATCTATATCGGTAGCTTCTCCGTTTTCGTTTTCGATGATGAGATCTTGCAAGGTAAGGGCGAAGTTTGAGTTTGAGTAAGAAGTAGGCATACTACTCCTCTTCTTCCTTTCTATCCTCAGGCAACACTAGATGACCATTTTCGTCTATTAGGGAGTATTGAACCAATACTATATAGAGTAGATCATGTATTTTGTATCTATCAAAATCACCGGTATAGTTATCATATTTTCTTAAAAACTCGGCATAAGGCTTATCGTCCGTCTTTTTAATGTCATTTAATCCTACTTCGGAATAAAGTATAGGCACATACTTTAAGGTATCTTCAAATACCTCTTTAAAATACTCATAGTCTTCATCGTAAATTCTCTCAAACAGCTCTTGATCGTTTTTATAAAGCATTAAGGCTAGTTTAGCCGTATAGCTTCTATAGTATGATCTAGTGCAATGAATAGCGCCTGATATACTAAAATTATCTTTAAACTGCACCCTAAAATCTTTAGAGTACTCATTTATACACTCTTTTTGAGTTTTAGCTATCCTCTCTCTGGCTATCTTTTGGGCTTTATCTTTTAGCTTAAGATTTTCTTTAATGATTAGATTATAAAGATCGCTAAAGTAGTTATCTCTAAAGGCGGTGGTTCTTGACTGGCATATAAAGTCTTCTAAAGAGTACTCTTTAAATTTATATTTTCCTTTGTCATCATAGCATTTAAAGCTGGGAGGTATCTTAGTGCCATAGTAGTTAGTTAGGTAGTCTCCGTCAAATGAAACACCGCCATTAACTTGCTCATAATCATCACTAGCTTTTTCACTAGCCTTACCAGGCATTAAAGGCTCGAATGGATATAAATTTTGCCCTATACATACTAATGCTAGTAGTAAAATTTTAAATTTCATCTCTTATCCTTTTATTTAAATTTTTTAAATATATTTGCTTCTCTTATGCGTTTATAAGAATTTACTCTTTCTGTTCTATTTTCTTTGCTTGTGCCCCCATTTATTCTATTTGTTATCTTATTTACTACGCTCTCATTGTCTGAATCCGATTTACTTTCGTCTGCTATATCATAAAGTCTTTTATATTTATATATCCAAAAAAATGCAGCCGACATAAAAGCATAGGTTATATTTTCGGCTATTAGTTGCGGTTTGTCTACGAAATTTACTTCATCATCTACCAATTTCATTTTATGTGCGTATTCATTAAAATCGTTATATATTCTTCTACCCGTTATTTGTATCATTCCTCTACCTCTATACTTCCAGCCGTCGCCTTCTTGGGTATTGCCTAATTTATATCCTTCTCCTCTATTTTCATCGGCATATATAATATTGGCTATTATTTCCTGATTAGCTTTTTGAGTAATTATTTTTTTCTTTCCTTCAAATTTTTCCTTTCTGCCATATTGCTCAGCTTCATCCGGATGATTTTTAAAGTAAGAAAAACTCATAAGACCTTTCGCGCTATAGTTTAAACTCTCCGTTAGTTCGTGGAAACTACTTCCTACCTCTACCACGCACTGCCCAAAGAAATGCTCCAGCCTATGTCTAGTATCAAGCTTATATTTGATATACATCTGTACTCCGTCCGCGTCTCTTCTGTTTAGCTCATCTACCATCTCTTGCAGGATATATTCTTGATCTGCTTTTATATCGGTAAATACCTGCTTTAACATACTTAGCGTAAAAGGATAGTCTTTTATATCTATTAAAACCTTTACCCCCTCATCCCCATCTTCCCACATACCCTTATCTACTCTGGTTAGACTCTTTGAGTCGTTAAACGAGCTTATGAATTTATCCATATTGTCTTTGCTTAGTAGATTGATGCCGTATTTGGTATCTTGGTTTATGTTTGTTTGATCTGTTTGGGATTGGAGTATGTTTGTATTGCTTTGGTTTTGAATATTTGACGGATTTTCTTCGTCTATATAAATTTGATAGTTCTTATTTGTCTTCTCATCGCTTTTTAACTCTTTACTTAGTTTATCGTCCTCATATATCTTTATATCCTGTACTTGATCTATATTTTTATTTATGTAGTAGTATCCGTCTTTTATGTTTTTACTCTCTTCTTTGTTTTTATTTACTAAGACGTCATCATGTCTTAGGCTAGCTTTAAATGACTTTTCTTTTATAGCATGCTCAAACTCATATATGAGTACTCTATCGTCTTTAAATTTGATATATAGAGGTATCTTTATATCCACCCTCATATGAGTCTTACCGTAGTTTGTATTAAACTGGAATTTAGCTTCATTCGTATCTTTGGACTTATCGTTTTGTTGATTGTTTTTGTTTGTTTGCTTGCCTTTATCGTCTTTGCCTTTGTTTTCTTCGTCTTTCTTCTCTTTATCTTTAAGAGCGGCAAAGAATATTATACTATGTCCTCCTTGTTTTAGCTTTGCTAGGTCGTCTTTGGTTACTACCTTTGATATTTGGATCGTTATTTCTTTACCTTTTATTAGACCGTCTTCTTTGTTTGATTTATTATCTTGCCCTTCGTTACTTTGTTTGTCTTTTTTATTCTTTAGGGGTATGACGTCTTTAGGATTTGATTTAGATACTTCGTTATACTCTATGCTCTTTATTACCTTATATCCCCATACTACCTCTTTATACTTTTTGTTATCGTTTCCTTGCTCGTCTTTTTCTTCTTGTTTGTATATGGCTTTTAGGGTTATGTCTTCATTTGTTTTAAACGGATACTCGTTATCTGAGATAACGTTTATTATGTTACTAGTTATATCCCTTAGAGAGGTTTTTCTTAGGTAGCAAAAGCTTTGGCTATTCTTATCTTTATAGCTTAGAGATATTACTGCAGTATCCGAGCGTTTATGTATATCTTTGGTAGTATGGGTTTTACTTAGGTCGTTTGAATATATTATGAGCTTGGTATCTTTTTTGTTATCTTTATCTATGGGGATATTAAATTTAGCCGTATATGAGTTTTTAAATAAGGAGTCTTGGTTTTTTACCAAAGACGAGCTTTCATATGCCGTTTTATTAGAGCAGTTATGAAGATATACCTTATCTATATCGGTAGCTTCTCCGTTTTCGTTTTCGATGATGAGATCTTGCAAGGTAAGGGCGAAGTTTGAGTTTGAGTAAGAAGTAGGCATAGCTTCGTTTCCGTAAGCAAGAAGAAGCTTCATATCAAACATAGCTGAAGCCTTATCGTCTCTAAGGGTAAAGTTGTTTTCCTTAGCGAAATTTAGGAGGGTGAAATTTAGATAGTTAGGACTATGGGACGAGGTTTGATTTGAGACTAAATTTGAGTCGTTAGAACCGAGGTTGCCGCTTTGTTTAAAGCAACCAATCTCTATCATGCCCTCTTTTAGCTTATACTCTATCTCTTCTTCATCCCTTCTAATAGACGTAAAGTACGGGTTTTTCGGTTTGGTTTTATCGTTTGAAGAATTTTTGTCTTCTTTACCGTTTGCTTCGCTTTTGTTTTCATTATAGCCACTATCTTCGCTTCGGTAAAGAGTTACCGTATCGCTTGAAGCAAATTTACCCGTAAAAGGATCAAGGGACTCGCTGCTTGTTTTAGCGTTTTTAAATTTTATCTCTTCGGTAGTAGAGACGCTTGGACTTTGGGCGGTATGATCGGTATTTGAGTTTTCATAGGGATTAAATATAAAATCCGTAAGTAGTAGCTCGCATAAATTTACCTTACCGTAGTTAGCCCTGCTTGGATTTAGCTCTTTTGGATTTAGCTCGCTACAATCAAACGGGGTTTGGCTAGCTAGCACTATGGTAAAGTTGCTCTTTTTGGGTTGGAAAATTTTAATAGGAGTAGCGGTCTTAATAGGGCAAAGTATGAGTATATTTTCTTGTTTATATAGCTCTTCTTCTCTTTTTCTTAAGAGCTTGTTTATCCTTGAAGCGTTAGACCCGGCTGCTAGGGTTAGGTTTATGCAGTAGATGTTTTCTAAGCTAAAGGTTTTAGAGGTATGAGAGCTTAAGAGAGAATTTAGCTTGTCTGCAAAAGGTTTAAACAGTGCTTCTTGTTTTGAGGTGGATGCGTCGCCCGGTTCTGCGCCGGATTTGCTTAAGCTCGGATCTTGTTTTTCTGAGCTTAAGTTTTTATTTGAGGAGCCGTTATTTAAATTAGGCGCGACGCTACCGGCCGTATTTGGCTTTAATTTATTTGTCTCGTAGGTTTTTATAAACTCTAGACATGTGGCTTCTTCTACGCCTTCTTTGTCTCCTTCGTCTTTTTTGGGATATTTTATCTTTGTTACGTTTAAATGGCTAAATACGTCTATACACTCGCTAAAGCC
This sequence comes from Campylobacter showae, assembly GCF_900573985.1. Lineage (NCBI taxonomy): Bacteria > Pseudomonadati > Campylobacterota > Epsilonproteobacteria > Campylobacterales > Campylobacteraceae > Campylobacter > Campylobacter showae. Next base: position 262,401 of record NZ_UWOK01000002.1, read on the forward strand.
GATATGCTCCGTACCGACCGGAGTTAAATTTGAAGCGCTAAAGTCGGCTTGGTTGCCTAAAGAAGAAGATAGGTTGTTTAAATTTTCATTATATGCGTCATACTCAAAAAGACCGAATCTGGTTGAAATCCTCTCTCTTATTTTATTGAATTTATCGCCCCTTTTTCCATCAAAGCTTTCATAAGCTAGCCAGTACCAAGCTCTAAAACGACTTTTACTCTTGATGTAAGTTACCAAAGACGCATTTAGTTCTTTTTTATCGCTAAGATAAAGAAGTGCTAAAAGAGCTACGTGTTCTTTGCTAGGAGCTCTTGATTGCCCGCTAAGCAAGGCGGCTTGGTTATTGCTAGAGGCGGCAAGCGCAACTTCTCCTAATTTTCCAAGAGGAGAGCCGCTTAGCTTTTCATTTATCTCCCGGACGAGGGGTTTTAGCTTTTGCTCAAGGATAAAGCATTTTTGATCCTCGGAGGTAAATTTAAACTCCGGCAAAGAGTTTTTGGCTTCACCAGTCTGAAGATGCGAGTTTTTAGACGAAGAGGACGAGAGAGATTTATCTGAATTCGAGCTTGACGTCTGTTTTTTAGCCGGAGATTTTGAGGTCGTTTTTGAGTCCTCTGCGGCTTTATTTATATTTTCATAAAGCAAGGCGGCGTTTTCCGATTCCAATTTTGTTTCGTCCGGCTTAAAGTCTGCTATGGCTTTTTTTACCGCACCGATAAGCTCCTTGTTTTTCTCTTTCCCATAAATTTGATCGCATATCGTATCGATATCGTCTTTTAGACTAAAGCCGTAGCCTATAAACGGTTTGTCCTTTAGAAAAAAGATATTATTTGTATCGACGGAGTCTTCGTATCGTAGTTTTATAAGCTCTATTAAATCTTCTTTGAAATTCGTATGGTTTCTAGGGGTTATAGGCACAAAGCATCCTTGATTGCTTTTTAGGGTATTTTATCGCAAACCGGAAAAATATTCAATAATACGCCTAAAAACAGCATTTGTTAAGGCAAATAGATATGAAAAACAAACGATCTAACCTATGAGGGATTTTGCGGTGTAGCCTCTAACGGATTTTTAATTAACGATTTTGACTAAAAACGTATCCAAATATAAGCTAGATGATAAAATATCGAGTGTTTACCCATAGAGCTTACTAGTGAATTCCAAGCCGACTTTACATCAATGCTATCGGATTTGGCGCAAAATAGCATAAGCTCTCTACCGTTTTTTAATTCACTTTTTAAAGGTTGCCACGGCACATTAGCCGTTCTGGCGTAGCTTTATCAACATCAGTGCTTGATGTTGAGTAAATATAGTGCCGTATCATACATAACGCACTCGAGTACATCCGCTTGACCTACTCTACGTTTTTGGCTTCAACCTAGAACCTTGGCTACGCCAAATACTTTACAATTTTTTGTTTGTGTACAAATACGAAACTACCACGCGGAACCAATAGTAATATCGCCAATCTCGTAGCCGTCATCTGGTAGCATGCGTTAGGCAACGCATGCTACCAAAGTTAGTAATGGTTGTAATTAAGCACATATTTAAGTATATTTTTGGTTGCTTTACAGTTATTTTTCAGTTACGTTCGAAATGCGTTTGGGTTAATTTTAAGTTAACTGCTGTTGCATTTTTGAGATACTTGCTTTTGCATTCCAGTAGCACCAAAATGTTTAGTAGGTTTTTTGTATTATGACTGTGCACTTTTTTTGTTCTTTTTTTTGAAATTTTATCACATTTACCAAATATACTCACTAAGTTGCGATACAGTTCCAAAAATAAACTAATTTAAAATTTATATCCACACTACCGCATAAGGCGAATTTATCATGATATAAAAAATATAAATTTAAATGCTGCCGATGAACAGGGGGCAATACTGAGATTTAACCCAGATACCGAAAGTAAAAATAACGATATTGTGGGTATTACTAACCATAACTAGACTGCTGCTATTTATATTACGTTTTGATTTTTTACATTTTTAGACACTAAACTAACCATCGAAAGCGCTATTTAATTAAAAATAACGCTCCTTCGTCTCTATACGAGATTCTTATAATATTATAAAGGATCGCTAGTAGGAGGTAATTGTTTTATATATAAATTGAAACTTAAAAATAAAATATTAATAGCCTAAAATCGGTTTTTGAGTGTATTATTTAAGCAAAACAGGCAGTTAAAGTGGAAGTTCGCTTTTTTTAAGGTTTGTTTTATTTTTCGACTAATGAATACATTCTAACTAAACATAGTTTTATATTCAGTTAAGTAGAATAGTCATATGAAAACCATAAAAGCCATACCTAAACATACTTTTTATGAGAAGCTTGCAGTCCGAAGAAAAAAAGAAAATTTAGATTACGACAAGTTAAAAGAAATTATCAAAAACACAAAACACATTTACCAAGATATTTCTGTGAGCGAGTTTTTAAAAGAGAATGACCTTGTTTGCATAGAAAAGAAAATCATAGATTTAAATTCGGATACTTTTTTAAGACGCCTATACCGATTAGCTTTTGAACACAATAGAAAAGGTCGTTTAAAGAATTGCGAAATTAGGCAAATGGCAGAGAACTTCTTTGGAGTAAAAATTGACACAAGGATAAATGAAAGATTGCTAAAAATCTTAAGATTTAAACATAGCACTATATATTGCCCTATGGTCAAAAGCGATTTTAAATACTATGGTTTTTTGGAAAAGGACGACATAGAACTTTCGTTTTTACTTGGCGAGATAGATAAAAGGACTTTTAACTACTATAAAAAAATAATGAGGAAATAAAACCTGCGGCACATATATAATAACTTAATAAATTTGCTAGTAAAGCTAGAATTTAATAATAAAATATAGAACCATGAAAGGAAAAAACTATGGCATACCCATTACTAGGCACAAAAATAGTGATAGACGAAGAGAAGGTTTTACGAGAGAAAAAATATAATCTGTCGGCAATGTATGAATACTTGGACGAGCTTGGAAAACAGTGTGATTTGATTAGGATAGATAAAAATACATTCCACGCAAAAGGGAACGAAAACGATTTGGCAAATCTTGGGATTTTTATTTATGACAATGCAATAGAAAAGGAATGGCTAACCAAAAATGTCAAAGAATGGATTTGGATTAGCCAGAAAGAAGGAAACAAGAGTATAATTGGTAGCAAATTCGGAGTTTGGAAATGAGTGAAGATAGGGTAACCACACGAAAAGCTATTAACTTTGACTTATCAACGAATACCTTAGAGGAACTGTTTGGTAAAGGAAATACCAAAAAACCTTACGCAGACATAAAAAATTTATGGAATCGAATGGTTTTATGCACAGACAATATTCAGGCTATGTGTCAGTAGAGCCAAAGACTAAAGCCGATATTAGAAATAGGAAAGGCGGCAAAGAGAACTAAAAGAGTAGCAAGAGCGTGTGTGACTTTTTGGGGTATATATTATACGATTTTAGTATCTTGTCTTCAAATCTCCTACATTTTTGGTATCTGAGCTTCTAAAAATTTTAACCATAAATAAAACAAGAAATCCAACGCCCTTTAGTCACTAGATGATTTAAGGAGAGACTGCATAATAAAAGCTTGTAATTGCATAAAAACCAAGAAAAAGGCAAAGCTTGTAAAATTAGGCGCTAGATTACACTACGGCCTTAAGGCATAGATAGGTTTATTTTTTGCGCTACAAGGCTCAGAACTCCTTGTTTTGCCCACCACCCCTCACGCTTAATCCCCCCCCCCATCCATATACTTGGTTGGTTGCTCAAGAGTATCCTTTATTTTTATCGTATTATGTCGTTTTAAATTCCAAGCTTGCGCCGTATAGTAATATATCCGCTCGTTTTTATTTCAGTGCAAGAGCTATTGACGATTAAAATTTTAAAACCTTTTAAGACATACGCTGTATAATCATGGGCAAATTAAAAGGAATAAAAATGCAAGTAGCGCTTAATAAATGGGGCAATAGCGTGGGGCTAAGAATTCCAAATTCTATATTGCATGAACTCGGTATAGGTTGCGGCAATAAGCTAGAGATCAAAGTAGAAAACGGTAAAGCGGTAATGGAGCCGATAGACGACAAAAAAGATAGGCTTACCGAACTGCTAAAAGCTATAAAACCGGATAATCTACACAGTGAAGCGATTACCGGCGCTGCTATAGGTAATGAAATAATATGAGCTATACGCCAGACGCCGCAGATGTAATATGGATAGACTTGATTCCCAAGCCGGACATGAGCAAGCCAAATGCCGTCCGGCCGCCGTATTAACGCCCAAAGCCTACAACGAAAAAACGAGTCTGCTTATCTGCGTGCCGCTAACCGCGAAAGTAAAAAAACTATCCGTTTGAGGTTGCCATTAGCAGTGAAAAAGATGGCGTTGCGCTAGCCGATCACGTAAAAAGCCTAGACTGGCGGGCTAGAAACGCTAAGTATAAGGGCTAGTCTCAATTAAATTAATTCTATAAAAATATATAAAATAATGTAATTTTTTTATATATTTATCTTGACAACCAAATTCAAATTTGATATACTTACCTTATGAATAAATTATTATCTATCGGACAGGCAAGTAATGCTCTTGGCGTTACTATTCAAACTCTTAGAAATTGGGATAAAAAGGGCTTGTTAAAGCCTGATGAGCTTACTCGTGGCGGAGAGCGCAGATATAAACTAGAAACGCTTAAAAATATAAATCGCAATATAGTATTTCGTAACGACAATCTAAAAACAATCGCCTATGCAAGAGTTTCATCTCACGATCAAAAAGATGACTTAATCCGTCAAGTTCAAATTTTAGAACTGTATTGTTCTAAACAAGGCTTTGATTATGAGATTATTCAGGATTTAGGTTCTGGAATGAACTATTACAAAAAAGGTCTAACAAAGCTTTTAAATTTGATATTAGACGGCAAGGTAAAAAGACTTGTTTTAACTCACAAAGATAGATTATTAAGATTTGGAGCAGAGCTTGTTTTTTCTATTTGCGAAGCTAAAGAGGTTGAAGTAATTATAATAAATAAGGGCGAAGAGAGTGTTAAATTTGAAGAAGAGTTAGCTAAAGACGTTTTAGAAATCATCACGGTCTTTTCAGCTCGTCTTTATGGCTCACGCTCAAAGAAAAATAAAAAGCTACTTGACGAAATGCTTCTGCTTTGCAGTGATGTGAGCGAAAGCGAAACGAAAAGAGATAGTTAACAATAATGTCAGCGAATAGTCAAATAGCACCTAGCAAAGAGGATGAACTTCTAACTATAAGCCATAAAATAGAATTAATCCCAAATAATAAAGCTATTACTCATTTTAAAAAAGCTTTTGGTTGCTCTCGTCTTGCATATAACTGGGGATTAGCTAAATGGCAAGGGTATTATAAACAAGGCATTAAAAAGTCTCACTTAGAACTTAAAAAAGAATTTAATGCCATTAAAAAAGAGCAGTATCCGTTTGTCTATGAAGTGAGTAAATATGCTACCCAGCAACCATTTGTTAATCTAAATTTAGCGTTTAATAAGTTTTTTAAAGATTTAAAACAAGGTAAATTAAGTTACCCAAAATTCAAAAAGAAAAAAGAGAATTTTGGCTCATATTATATCGGCGGTGATCAAGTAGTTATCAAGGATAATAAATATCTTAAATTGCCAAACTATGGGTTAGTAAAAATGAGAGAAGCGATTAGATTTAATGGTAAGATAAACTCTGTAACCATTTCTTGCAAAGCTAATAAATTTTATGCTTCTTTTAGTTTGCAAATAACCAAGGACGAATATAATGATACGCACAAGATAAACGTAAATTGTAATGATGATGTAGTAGGGATTGATTTAGGGATAAAGGAATTTATTAGCTTATCTAATGGCTTACAAATAAAAGCACCTAAGCCATTAGATAAGTTTAATAGGCTTTTAGTTAAACGTTCAAGGCAATTAAGTCGCAAACTTCACGCAAAAACCAAGCAAGAAGCATTACAAGGCATAAAAAAGTCGAATAACTATTTAAAAGCATCGCAAAAACTTAATAAACTACACTCTAAAATTTCAAACATAAGATCTGATTTTTTACACAAATTATCAAGTTTAATAGTAAGAAATTTTACTTACGTAGGACTTGAAAGCTTAAATACGCAAGGTATGATGAGAAACCATAAATTAGCAAAAAGTCTAGCCGACGTTAGTTTTTACGAGTTTAATAGACAACTTGAATATAAGGCAAGTTACCAGCAAGGGCAAATTTATAGAGTGGGTAATTTTTATCCAAGTTCAAAAACTTGTGGCAATTGCGGAAGCATAAAACAAGACTTAACTTTAAAAGATAGAGTGTATAAATGTAGTAATTGCGGAAATATTATAGATAGAGATATTAATGCAAGCATAAATTTACACAAATTCGTAAATAAATCAGTAGGATTAGTTCAGTCCGAATTTACGCCTATGGACTTGACGGCTCTGTTAGATGATTTAGCAATAAATCAAATAGCAACCAGCAAGGTTGAAGTAGGAATACAACAAGAATTCTATTTATAGATTATTATAGCTATTTATAGTATTTGATAGATTTGTAGGAACGGAAAGATAACGCAAGAGGAGTTAGGAGAAATTCAAGAAAAACTCGGACTACTTTTGGGAATTTAATATATGGATGTTTAAGATTAATGCGCGCTATGATTTTATAAAGGCAGGGTAAAAATTTATCTTTATTTTTTGGAGTGGTATAATTTATTAAAATGCATTAAAACCTCCTCAAATTTTTAACGCATTGCCGCCGATATGTTAAAAATTTAGTATTTTCTTAACATATTATGGAAGACTTGTGTGCTATAGTACTAGTCCGCGTTGTAATATTTCAAACAACTTTAAATTTACAAAGTAATTTATACGACCGAGCTTTACGCATTTAAATGCTCCTAGTTTTTCGCAAATTTTAAGATATTTAGAAGCTGTTTGTCTAGAGATATTTAGTTTTTTCTCCACCGATTCTATTTTTGTATACGGGTATGAAAAAAGTAACTCCACAAAGTCTTTACTATATACACCTCGCTCTTTTTCCTGCAAGAGCTCGCTAAATTCTCTTATGGCATCGTCTATCTCTTTTATGAGCGTGACGGATGCCTCTGCGGTGTGCTCTATGCCGTTTAGCATATACTCTATCCAAGCACTCCACTCGCCGTTTTTGCTTACATTTTCCAAAAGCTCGTAGTATCTGGATTTGTTTTTTATGATATAGGCACTCAGATATAAAATCGGCAAATCAAGCAGCTTTTTGTGCGTTAGATATAAGACGTTTATGATGCGCCCAGTTCTACCGTTTCCGTCATAAAACGGATGTATGGTTTCAAACTGATAGTGGATAACGGCTAGTCTAATTAGTGGATCAAGTTCGTCCAAGTCATCGTTCATGTACTTTTCTAAATTTGTCATCAATCTATTTATGTCATCTATGTGTTGCGGCGGTATATGCTTTATCTCGCCTGTGGCGGGATTTTTAAGCATAGTTCCGCTTTGGGTGCGAAAGCCTGCATTATTGCGCTGCAATCGTTTTTGAATCTCTAGTATATGACGAGTTAAGAATAGATTATCTTTTTTTATAAGCAAGTAGCCTTTTTTTAAGGCGATTTCGTAGTTCATAACCTCTTTTACGCTTTGTGCGATTTTGGTTTCGTCTATTTGCGCTAAAAATAGCTCATCGTGCGTAGTGATAATGTTTTCGATCGCGCTTGAATCTTTTGCCTCTTGGAGTACTAGAGAATTTATCAAAATATCATGGTTTGGTATGGTTTTTATAAAGCCGTTTAGTTCGCCTAGTTTTCTTGAGGCTCTATTTAGTGCTTTATAAATTTGCTCGGTAGGCTTAAAATTCAGCGGAAGCTCTTGGGGTATAAATTCTCTTTTTTGGGTCATGTTCTTACTCATACTTTTTGTAGTAGTCTATCTAAAATGAATTAAAATTTGGATTTAATTTAGCGTAAGGTATCCTTTGTGCGAAGAATAGTGTAGGGCGGTTTGTTTTGTTGCTTGTTCAATAAATTTAGGCTAAACGCAACTAAAGCAGATTTTCTTTTATCGGTTTTAGCAGAATTTGATAGAATTCTTTCGTATCTTTACCGTTATTATATCTAAGCCCTACTTTGATTTATTCTTGAGTTTTAATGTTATATTTTTTTGAGATATGTTATTATATAAAAATATTGTTGATAAGATTGATATGGAGCTGAATAACTTGTTATATAGACTAATTAAAAATTATTTTATTACTTTTAAAAATCAGCCGCTGGATATACAAATAGCTTTTGTTTTGTTTTTAGCCGGAGCTTTTTGTACTCTTTATTTTATGCTTGCATATTTTTTTACTGACGCGATGGATATGGCTCAAGCTACCGGCGGCGTGATCATATGCTCTTTATCGGCTTATGCGCTATTGCATCTCAGCGAAAGACATATTCCGCTCCACATCAAATTATTTTTTAGTTTTGCATTTGGTTTTATAACCATAGGCGTTGTTATGCCGTTGCTTTGTTTTTTACTGAAAGGTCATAGTTTATAAGGGGTTGCTGGCCGAATTTTAATACATTTATTATTTTTAGTTTTTACGCCAGTTTTTGATATTTGACTTGTTCTTGCAGTAGGTTTTCGTATTCGCAAAGCATGTTATAAAACGTTGCCTTTTTAAGCCCTGATGCGCTTATAAATTCTTTTGACGTTATCTCTTTGTTTTGCCATTTTTCATAAAGCTCAGACCAGTTTTGCGGGAAAGTGAGCTTATTCCGTCCAACGCTATAATTTTTATCTAGTGCCGATAGAGAAATTTTTTCATTTTTTGCTAGTGTATACAAAGTTTGCAACACTGCCATATTTACGGCAGTGTTGGCACCATCTTTATAAGTTGGAGTAAGGTCGTATATAAATAGTAAAATTTTATTGTCTATGAAAAATTTTAGCTCACTAGCAACTAAACTTTGTGATAATGCAAGGCTAAAAATACCCCAAACTACGAGAATATCGCCCCTTTTCAAGCTTTTTTTTAAATGTTGGTATTCGTTAAAAGAGCGCGTACTTTCACTTATGATCGCTATCTCGCCCGTTTCATTTAAATACCGCAAGACGCTTTTAAGCCCTCTTATATCATCATTTTGCTTAGCATAGATGTAAATTTTCATCACTAACTCCAAGTAAAAAAGCCAAAGCCTCCAAATTTTATGCCCAGCCGCTTTTCTAGCTCTGCCCTATCTAGGATGAGTTGATTTTTATCTTTTGTGCTTAGAATTTTAGCTTTCATCTCAGCAGGCAGAGTATTTGCCCAATTTTTACACTTATTTTTACTGTCGCTATCCGTACCTAACTCTATCGTTACCTGTTTTTTATCTATCTTAAACGCACTTTTATTATGTTTGTAAAATTCGGCGATCTCATTAAGCGAATCTTGTGCTATAAAACCAGCATTAACCGAATAATCAGCATTAAAACTAAGCGGCCTCATATAGCTAGGTATAGCATATCCAAAGTCATCTAAAATTTCAAGCAATACTTTTGACGAAATCAACATCACATCAGGGTACCAGGTATCTTCTAAACCACCTTGTATCATCGTGTCTAGTAGTTCTGAAATTTTAGGTAATATTCTGCGCAAATACTCCCTATAAAGTGCGTTATTTAGACGACTAATGATTGCGTTGCCCCTGCCCTTATATGCATTTTGATCGATATCGCTTGGCAACGCCCCTTCAAATCTTAAAAATATCATACGCTTTCTAAGCGTCTCATCGGGCTCAAGTGCATCATTCGAAGCAAAAAGTATCATCGGTTGATCTTGTAATTGATTTGTCTCACATTCTTCCGAGTTTTTAATAGTGCCTTTTGAAAACCCAATATAGGCGTTGTCAATTTCGTCTATAAACACAGGCAAGGAACTATATCCTGCTTGTATGTCTTTTATAAACGTACTTTTGCAGCTTTTAGTGTTTAAATTTACAAGCCTTTTCCCGCTCATCATCTTTAAAATAGCTGTGATAACAAAGGTCTTCCCGCAATTTGCAGTGCTTGAAACAGCTAGTAAAAACATCGGTAGGCTCGTTGTACTTATGTTTTTAAGATGGGCAGTACAACGGATTTTAGCGTGAAAAGGCGATGCAAACAACGCATTTAAAAGCTTAAAATGCGTATGTTTTATCTTTTCTTGATCCCCAACAAAATCATTAAAATTTTCAAGAAGCGCTAAAAGCTCATATATATCTCGCCTAACTTCACCCAAGCTCGGCTCTAAATTTAACTCTTCGCCATCTATAAATGCTCGCAAATTATCGTAATCAAATTTCAAACGTGGGTAGTCTGCCTGCGGATTTAGATTTTTAGCCTTTAAGCTCTCTTTATTTAAATTTAGTTCAAATTTTTTAAGAGTTTTAGGCGAAATTTCAAAAAGCCCGTGCTTACTTTTTAAATTTACATCACCCACCAAGACATCATATTTGCCTTTTATTTTTTCATAATCTATCGCGTATCTAATGCTATCGGGCTCTATATCCTCACGCATATGTTCTAAAACTATGACTTCGTTCTTCTCTTTGATCTCTTTTATGATTGCGTTTGATTCAAATGGATTATCGGTATGCTTTGTAGCAATCACGTCAAGCGGAAGTGATTTGCAACATGAATAAAACGTGTCAAATCTTTTACTATACTCATCAAAGCAAAACGGCGTATCGTCATACGAGTAATTCTCCATTTGATTGCCGTCCCAAGCTCTTGTACTCATGTTTGCAGATGAGCTTATTACGCGCGTAGCGCCATTTTTGGAGTTGCTTAGTATATAAATTTTGCGGTGATCGATACATGCAAGCGGCACGCGAAATTCAAGTCTTTGCTCCCTCATCATCTCTAATAATTTTTCAAATTTACCAACCTCTTTAGCTGCAATCTCTACATCCGCAAGCGCTGCGACAAGAAGCTTTTGCATATTTATATCTTTTAGCGTTAAGAAATTTCCACCAATTATCACCTTTGCATTTGCGAAATTTTCAAGTAGCTTGTCGATAAATTTTAATTCATATGAAAAAGTTATCGCCTTTATCGTATCATAACCGCCAAAAAGCTCTTCGGTGGACAAGTAATTAACGCCTATCAGCTCGTTTTTGAAACAACATAGTTTTTCGCCGCTAGGCTTTCCAAACAAATTTTGATCAAAATGCATAGTTTTTTCCTTTGTCTATAAATATAGATTAATTTTTGGACATTATACAATTTTTTGAGAATCTGTCAATATTAAAGAGCAGAAAAAATAGTGAAATAACTTTAAAAACTAAATATGCTACAATTACCATAATAAATTTAGCAATGTACAACCACCTAAAGGCATTTTTATGAATAATATTTTAAAAATTTATAACAACGACGATTTTGTCGGATTTTTAGAAGTATATGCCGTGGGTAGAAACGAAATGTACTATTTTGAATATAATGGGGAGTGGCTAAAAAACGGCTTTGAAATAGATCCAAATTTGCCATTACAAAGCACCAGGTTTGTATCTAAAAATCTATGGGGCGCATTTTGCGATATAAGCCCAGATAGATGGGGACGATTAATACAAAAAAGAAAAGCAAATAGTGAACTAACAAAAAGCGAGTATATGCTGGGGGTAAGCGATTATTTTCGTATAGGCTCACTTAGAATAGAAAAAGAGAACGAATTTGTATCTGATATAAATGATATACCAAAGCTAACTCACACTAGCGAGCTTTGCATATCATCACAAAGAATTGAACGTGGTGAAAGCCTTGAGAGTGATATTAAAAATCTGCTCGCACCTAGCGGAAGCTTGGGTGGGGCTAGACCAAAGGCAAGCGTATTAAAAGACAATGAGCTTTACATAGTCAAATTTCCGTCCATAAAGGATGAATATAGGCAAATTTCTCGTAGTGAAAAGACTATGTTAGATGTTGCCAGTGTCGCAAAAATAAACGTATGTCAAAGCGAGCTTTTTGAAACAGCAAAAGGCACAGCCTTACTTGTAAAGAGGTTTGATAGAAACGCAGGTAAAAGAATACCCTATAAGTCGGCTATGACCTTGCTTGGGGTTAGAGATGGCGATGAAAGCAACGATAAGAGTTACTGCGATCTAGCTAGCGTGCTTGATAGTAAAAACAAAAAAGAACTTTTTCGACGTATGGTTTTTAACGGCTTATTTGGCAACACGGACGATCACCTAAGAAATCACGGCGTGCTATATGATGAAAAAACAAAAAGTTGGAATTTATCCCCTGCATTTGATATAACGCCAACGCCTATAATTTACTCAAAACAAAACCATGCTTTAAATTTTGTGGATTTTCAAAGCCTGCCCTCAGTCAAGCTTTTTTACGAGATAAAATCAAAATTTGATATAAATGACGGCGAGTTTAAAGAGATTATCGCAGATATGCTAATGGCAAGAGGTAAATTTGAAGAGATAGCAAAACGAAATAAAATAAATAACGATAACTTAAAAATGCTAAGAAATAACTACGATCACGAAGATTTTACAAAAGCTAAAGAATTTCTAGTATAGAGTGGTAAAACATATAAACCGAGGCCAACTATGAAAAATCCACAAGACTACATCGACTCACTAAACGACGAGCTACCGCCTGAAAATATATCCATTATAGTAGGAGTACGCAATACTCCGCCTAAATTTTTAACGTTTTCGTAAAATTTCACGACCTAAAAATTAAAAAAATCAAAAAAAGATTTTTAATAGAGATGTTTTTGATTTTTGGAGACCTAGCGGATCTCCAAAATCTTTTACGGAGGACGGCGATCGCACTCCCCATACCCCTATGACGCTTCATTTTTTATTTTTAATCAATACTACTATTAAAAATAAAAAATGAAGTTAAAAACCCAGCAGAGGTAAGCAATGAAAAAAGAGGGAAAAACGATTACAAAGATTCTCAGGATGACGCCTGGCGAGCATGATAAAATTTTAGCTAAAATTAGCGAATTAGGCGGTATTACCTTTACAAAATATGCAATGAGCTCTATGCTTTCCCGCCCTCTTACAAAGACTCCGATCACAAGAGAATTGGTTCTAGAGCTTTCAAGGCAGGGCAATAATCTAAACCAGATATCTCGCAACTTAAACCAAGGAAAGCCCCTAGATAGAATAGCGCTTGCTATAATCAACGAGTCGCTGGAGCGTTTAAACGCTATTTTTGATCTCTTAAGCAAACAAGACAAAGAGCAGCGATGATAGTTAAATTTCTACCGACAAAAAACGGCGGTGGGCTAGGCAGCGTAAATTATTTACTAAACGAGCGTCAAGAACAAGGCACTGCGCGCGTTCTAAAAGGTAGCTAAGCTCAGGTCAGAGCTCTTATAGCTCAAATGCCCTATAAGCAAAAAACTTGCTTTGGAGTCTTGTCGTTTAGCGAGCAAGCAAATTCTATCAGCGATGAAATAAAGCAAGATATTATAAAAGACCTAGAAAGAGCTTTGCTTGGAGATTATATGAAAGACCGTGTCGCCGTGCTGTGGGTAGAACATAGCGATAAGCACGGACGACTCGAACTTAACTTCTTAATCCCCAAGATCGATTTAATAACCGGCAAGAGCTTTAACCCATACTTTGCCAAGCGCGATCAATTTAATATCGATCTTTGGAAACGAACCATAAACGACGAATACGGCTTTACCAGTCCGAACGACCCGACAAAGCAGCAAAACATCCGTATCGATAAAAAAGACTTAGCTCACTACGACACGATCGCACAGCTAGATAAAACTCTAAAAGAGCTAGTGGCGCAAGGAGCCATCAAAAGTCGTGCCCATATGATAGAACTTTTAGAGGCTAGCGGCTACAAGGTCACTAGGCAAAACCAAAGCGGAATAAGCATAGTATTACCCAATCAAAAAAGACCCAATAGAATGAGAGGAGGAATTTATGACGGACGGTTCACAGACATTGATAAACTTAGCGAACTCGGCGAAAGCGAGTCAAAAAGAATTAGAAAATACATTGATCGAGATACACAAGAAGAGTGTCGATACAATAGAGAGCGAATTAGCGAAAATATACGAAGAAGAGATCAGCGAAATAAAAAACGATACAAAGAAGCAACTCTTGGAGATCGTCTCTGAAATGAAGCAGACCAAAGAAACGATATTAAACGAGATGAAGCCTGCTATAATACAAAGATTATTGAGTGGTATGACGGCAATAATCTTGGTTATCGGGTTAATAGTAGGATATTTAATCAACTTTTTGATCTACGACAAACGCATAACGGACTACCAAACGCAAAACTCGAAGCTACTAGCGAGCAATCAAGAGTTGCAAAAATGGCAGATCCCAGAGAATTTAAAATACAAGGAAACGGACAGCAAAACGAACCGAGAGTCTCGCTACATGATTTTACTCAAATCAACGCACAATTTAACGGACGGGACGAAACTTTATCAAATTTACAACGGGGGATTATAGATGACGAAACTGCAGACTATATTATTAGACGAAGTAGAGAGATTACAAGAAGAAATTCTGAGATTGCAGAACGAGATAAAGAGCAAGCAGAGCGAGAACGACGAGTTAGCGCAGAAATATGAAAAATTGCAGAAAACAAAAGCAGCGCTTTACTACGAGGACTTAGCGAACAAATTCACGCAAGAGTTAGAGAATATCTTATCGGCGCACAAGAGCGAATTAAACCTAAGCGAGAACAAATTAGAAAGCTTAGAGAGCGAACAGACGCAAATAGAAGCTATCAAGAGCAAATTAAATCAGCTCTTAACGAGTGGAGAAAGCGACTACTCGGCGACGGAATACCGGGAATTATTAAGCAAATACGAGAGCTTGCAAACAAACTACGAATTGTTAGAAAACGAATTAACGACCATAAAGACGATATTGAAAGAGAGTTTGGAGGATATGAAAATAGAATTAAACACAATATACGACAAGCTAACGAGCGATATGGCGCAGCATTTAGAGAGTGCTTGGAGAGCGAAACTAAAAGAGCTTCTAGCGCTTGTGGATCTGAAATTGAGCGAGAACTAAAAAAACCCGAACGACAAAAACTAGTAGAGCTTAAAAGGCAAAAAGAGCTTAGCTTGGCAAGGACGCGTTAATCGCTAAAAATACATAAAAGAGCTACCGACGCGTCGGCAAAATTTGATATGGCGTTTTATGGTTTTAGTTGGATATATTTAGGAAAATGGTTATGAATCTATATAATATTAAGATTTTTATAAAAATCGGCAAGGCTTTCAAATGAAAATCCTCCATGCAACAGATTTACATTACAATAAATCGTGGTTCAAATTTATCAAGAATCTTGAATCAAATTTTGACATCGTTTGCATAACAGGAGATTTTATCGACGCCTTTGACCAGACTGGAATAGCTCCTCAGATCGCTTACGTTAGTGAATGGCTTGCAAGTTTTAATAAACCTGTATTTGTTTGTAGCGGCAATCACGACGTAGGGCTGGCCTACGAGCAAGAATGGTTAAACGATATCCCAAATATTTATGCCGATAACGCCGTAAAAGAAATAAACGGAGTAAAATTCGGCTGCGCTCCTTATCTCAAGCCCGATTACGCGAAATTTGCCCAGTGCGACGTTTTACTTTCGCATGTTCCGCCTGCTTACACGAAAGCTTCCGTTGGATACAGCGGCGATGATTACGGTAGCGAAAAGCTTTATAACGCTATCGGCAAACAAGTCATAACTCCAAAAACCCTTCTTTGCGGGCATATTCATAATCCTATAAAAAATATATGTAGGCTAAAGCATACTACGATTTATAATCCTGGTTGTGATAAGAATTTGAAAGAGCCGAAGATTAGAGTCGTGGAGGCGTGAAGTATACTTTCGCGTCTTGCTCAAAAACTTGGCCAAGCATCATAAGAACGGATTGCCTAAAGCCTTGATATACCGCAAATAGTTATACAGCAATCCGTGAGCTAGCTTGAGATTTTAACGCCTAATTAAAATAAATATGCTACAATGAGTAAAACTCGGCAAGGAGTAAAAATGATAGGAACTACAATCATTACTGAAGAAACGCCTCAAATAGCTCAAATCTTACAAAACGCGATACGAGAGATAAGAAAGCTAAGTCCGCAAGTTAGGGTCGAGTATGTAGACTACGATAAAGAATATATTAGCAAGGCCGATGCCGATACGCTAAGAGAGCTTGTAGCCAAAGACGACCGAGGCGAGATAGAATATTTAAGCGAGAGCGAATTTAAACAAAGAACAAAAGAACTCTTTATAAAACTAGGCGCTAATGAAAATCAAATACGCGCCTAAATTTAGTAAAGATGTCGATAACATCATTAATTTTATAGCTCTTGATAGCGTAGAGAGGGCTTTAGGATTTTATAACGACCTGATGGCGGAAATACAAAAGGTTGGCTATATGCCGTACAGTTTTCGCAAGAATTTAATACTACACGACGAGAGCGTCCGAGATTTAATCTTTAAAGGCTACGTAATACCGTTTAGAATCGACGAGAAAAATCAAACTATAAAAATTCTATCTATATTTAAAAGAAATATGCCGAATTTTTAGTTTCTTTAGATCAAGGCGAGACCAACCTAGTATACAAGTTTTGCTTTTACTATTTTTAAAAATTTGTTTTATAAAAGCAGAATATATTAAAACCTTAAATAAAAGAATAGCAGGGCTAAACCCTAAAATACGGGTTTTCTACGATTTTATATCGCATTTTCCTTTCATGAAATATAGCTTAAAGTTTGTAGCAAATTTAAAATTTATGTAGCAAAAATTTAAGCCGTTTGTAATTTTAACATGTTTTTATATAAAATCTCAAAAAATTATTGTTCTCCCGCAAATATCACGAGCATTAAAAAATAAAAATAGTTTCGTTAGGTTTTAAGATCACAAATTTAAAATGCATTACTTTTCAGATTTTAAAAATTAACCTCTGCTCAAGCGATAAAAACACGCTATACGCAATGGCTAGTATATGATAAAATGATTTATAAATAATTATTTAAGCATTATTGATATATACTCTTGTTTTTATTTTAAAATCAAGGGAAAATAATGAGACTTAGTATTTTTGCTTCAGTCGCTATTTTAGCTACTTTTGCCGTCGCAGACACAAAGACGGATGGCTACTCGGTGATGCTTCCAAGCGTCGAAGTCGAAGGCATTTCCGAGCAAGATAATCTAAAAGGCTACGTCGCATACGATAGCGCGGAAGTAAACAGAAACGGACTTAGCAACAAGCAAACGCCTCAAACCATCGAAACCATCGATATCCAAAAAAATCGCAACTACGGCACGAACGATCTTTCAAGCATCCTAGAAGGAAACGCGGGCATAGACGCAGGCTACGATATGCGCGGCGAGAGTATAAAAATAAGAGGCTTTAGCGTAGACGGCGGGGATATATATAGAGACGGCGTGAGAGACTCGGGCCAGATCAGGCGTAGCACCGCAAACGTCGAGCGAGTCGAGATTTTAAAAGGACCAGCTTCTATCCTATACGGCAGGAGCGACGGCGGCGCGGTCGTAAATTTAGTAAGCAAAAAGGCAAATTTTACCCCTGTTTATAAGGTCTCGGGTAGATACGGCAGCTGGAGTAGATGGGGGCTTGGCGCAGACGTAAACCACGCAGTAAATAATCAACTAGCCGTACGCCTAACTACCGACGGCGAGCGCGGTAAATCGTGGCGAGAAGGCATAAAATATAAAAATTTTATGATAAGCCCTAGCGTCATCGTAACAAACCAAGGCGGCGACGTAAGCTTTGAGGCGCAGTATACGTACGACAACGCCTGGCGAGTACCCGATAGAACTCCGACCAAGGCCGTCTACGATAAACTAGGTATCGACTACAAAAAGGGTTTTTCTCACGAGGGCGACTTCGTGGAGGATAGACTGCACTTTTTGCGCACGGAGTTAAATGCCGAGCTAGCTAAAGAGCTAAATTTAAAATGGGTTTTCGGATACAGAAAGGCTAGCCAAAATTTCGATCACTTTTTTGCGGGCAGTATCGTTAGCGGCAACAGACTAAGGCAAAACTACGCAAAGCAAGAGACGGATAACGAAACTATCTCAAACGCCTTTACGCTCACCAAGGAGCTAAATTTCGAGAGATTTAAGCACAATATCGCAGTCGGCTACGATAACAGCATCGAAACTCGCCATCCAAGGCTCTGGTATAGCAGAACTCATACGCAAGATATCGACCCGTACGCATCTAGGGGCAGTTGGGCGTCAAATAGAAACGTCCCGTTTACGACCGATAACAAACACCGCGCGATCAATCACGGCGTGTTTTTCGAGGATCTAATCAGCCTTGACGACACGTATAGATTAATGCTCGGCGGTAGGTTTGATTTTTACAAATTTAAAACCAGAAACATAAGAGGCCAAACAAACAGCTACACGGGCGACTCGTTTAGCCCTAGAATCGGCTTTTTATGGGACTTTGCGACCGATCACACCGCTTACGTCTCGTATTCGCAGAGCTTTGCGCCCTACGGCGGTAGAGGCAACATCGGCATCAGCACCGAAGATACGTCAAAGCTTGATCTAAAACCGCAAAACAACGTCCAATACGAAATCGGACTAAAAAGCACTTGGGCGGATAATAAATTTAGCTCAAACATCGCCGTGTTTCAGATCGAACATAAAAATATCCGCTATCAACCGGACCCTACAAACGATCCATATACTTGGGCAGTTCGCGGTAAGGAGCGTAGCCGCGGTATCGAGCTAAACGTGCTAGGGCAAATTTACGAGAATTTATACCTGCGCAGCTCGCTTGGCTACACGAACGCTAAGGTTACTAAAGACAACTCAAACCCGCTAAACGAAGGGCTTAACCTAAATGAAACCACGCGCTGGCAGGGCAATGTCTTTTTACGCTACGTAAACGCCGACAAATGGTACGCAGAAAGCGGCGTTACCGGCTACTCCAAGCGCTACTCCTACTCTACTAGCGGCGGTAGAATACAAGAACAACACTTGCCGGGTTTTGCCAGAGTGGACGTGAGTGCGGGATATAGCTTCACCGAGCATGCGCAAATGACGCTAGCAATAAACAATCTCTTTGATAAAAAGTACTGGCGCTCAAGCTCGAGGCTAGGCGACGAGAGGTCGTTTATGGTGAATTTCCACTACAATTTTTAATTAAAACGTAAAAAACGATAGGTTATCCTATCGTTTTTATCTGTTATAAAACCGCTTCATCCATCGCGCTCCAAAAGCCAAAAACTTAGTGTCAATGACTTGGCTTTGACTGCGGGATAGATAAAATTTCAAATTTAACACCCTTTTATAAGCTTTAAAAATTGCCTCAAACCCATCTTATTAAATTAGCCATTTAGTCTTTGGCGGCAAATTCTATCTGTATACGATAATTAATATTAAATTTATTCCATATTAGTTATTATTCGCGAAGAAAGATTGATAACTTAAATTAATATTAAGTATTCCAAAGGATTTTATATGATTGTTTCAAAGAATAAAGCTTTTGCGCCTATCGTTTCGCTAGTGTGCGCAATAAATTTACAAGCCGTAGATAATATAAATTTAGAAGAGGTCGTAGTCACTGCCAGCGGTTTTTTACAAAGTATTAAAAACGCACCCGCTAGCATATCAATCGTTAAAAATGACGACCTGGCAAAAGATAGCTTCACCTCGCTTCACTCTATCGCCTCAAAAGCCCCGGGAGTTAGCGTTATAGGCGGCGAGGACGGACCCGCCAGCGGTATTTCGATCCGAGGCATGGAAGGTTCGCAAACGCTAGTTCTCATAGACGGCAAGAGAGTAAATTCAAGCGCGGCCAATCCAAAAGGCGGTGCTGGCGATATGAACTCAAATTTTATCCCGCCGGTTGAGGCGATAGAACGCATCGAAATCATCAGAGGACCGATGAGCTCGCTTTACGGTAGCGATGCGGTGGGCGGAGTCATAAATATCATCACGAAGAAAAACTTCGATAAATTTAGCGGCTCCGTGAGTATATCCGGTACCGCGCAGGCTCATAGCGGCATCGGCTCGCAGCGCCAAGCGGACTTTTATCTTAACTTCCCGCTTCTTAACAAATACCTCGGCCTTCAGCTTTGGGGCTACAAAAAATTACGCGACGAGGATAGCTATCCGGGCGGCTATCAAGAAAGCGATAAGAAAAACTTTAGCGCCAAACTATGGATCACGCCGGATGAATACAATAAATTTTATCTCCTAGCCTCCCAAGAACGCCACGAATACTCTAGGACCGTCGGCAAGACGGCAACCGTAAGGACAAACAGGCTGCTAAATAGCTACGACTACAAAAAAGATAGCTACGGAGTAGGATACCTGGGAAATTTTGAAAATTTAAATGCCGACGTGAGCTACATTTACGATCAGACGAAGCGAACGAGCCTCTTTGATAGCCTAACGCCGGCTGATGTCAAGAACCACAACTTTAACTCCAAATTTAGCACCTTCCTAGATTCGCATACGCTAACTTTCGGCTATGATTTCAGTAAGCAGACGGTTAAAACCACATTTATCGTATCAAATTCAAGTAGAAGCGTGCTGCGAAACCCGAAAGCCTACTCTATGAAAGAGCATGCGGCATTTTTAGAAGACGAGTGGGAGATTTTAGACGACAAGCTTTATTTGACGCTGGGCGGCCGCTTCACTCATAACGAATTTTTCGACGATCATCTCTCGCCGCGTGCGTATCTAGTTTATAATCTAACCGACAACTGGACGCTAAAAGGCGGCGTAGCGACAGGATATAAAACGCCGAACGTCAATCATATCTCGCCGGAAGTCGGCACCATACAAGGCGGCTGGAGGATCGTAGACTTTGGTAACGCAGACCTAAAACCCGAAAAGAGCCTAACTTATGAAATCGGCGCTTACTACGATAGCGGCGACGATTTTAGAGGTTCGGTTACTCTATTTAGAAACGAGTTTAAAGATAAAATCCTAGATACCGACGGTAGTAGCATAAACCGTATTCCGGCATTTGGCTCGTGCGCTACGGCTCCGCACGTAAACTGCCCGGGCTGGGGAACTTACTTTAACATCGACGGTGCAGACGTCTGGGGCATCGAGCTTAGCGCAGACTACGACATACTAAAAAATCTAAATTTGCGTGGCAACTACACATACAACAACTCCAAAATCAAAACCGGCGACCCGACGATCAATACCCCAAACGGTCCGGTCAAATTTAGCCAGACCAATCTTGGCCGACTAGACGGCAAATCTCTGACTGCAACGCCCGAGCACGCGGCAAATTTGACGCTAACGTATAAGCCTATCGCAAGCGTGAGCACCTTTGCCGGGGCAAACTACGAGAGTGAGCTAACTAGCGTCAAATTCGGTCCCGGCAATAAAGTAAGCGAAAACGACAAAAAGCTTTTTACCGTCGATTTGGGTGCCAGCTGGGAGGTAAATAAAAATTTAAGCTTAAATTTGACCGCCTACAATATCTTTGATAATATCCGCTACGACGAGGGAATGGCTGATGACGGCAACTACTACTGGTATCCTGAAGAGGGCAGGAGATTTTGGTTTAAGGTAAGCGCGAAGTGGTAAGGGTTATTAAATTATTTTTGGGAGCTTTGATTATGATTGGTGTAGCCAGCGCAAAGCCTACTCAGTACATAGAGCCGATAGATGAAAGCGTTTATCGGCTTTTTGATGTCAAATACTCCATACTAGAAAGTGCAGACGGAGAAATATATAAAATTTTTCAAGCCGTGCCGAAAAACCGCAACGTTTATCCAAAAGCGATTTTTATGCTCGATGCAAATGCGCAATTTTCCGTGTTGCTTAATTTATTTAAAGATTTTACTTCAAACGACAATGTACCGCTTATCATAGGCGTCGGATACGATACGCCGCTAGCTTACGATACCGCAAGGCGAACAAAGGACTTAACGCCGTTAGCCCAAGGCGGTGAATACGAGCAAGGCGGCAATGCGGACAAATTTTATAAATTTATAAAAGAGCGGTTAATGCCGTTTGCAGACAAAGAATACGATATAAAAAATAGCGAGAAAATATTTTACGGCCACTCCTTTGGCGGACTATTTTTAGTTTATTCGCTTCTACAAAACGACGGTATATTTGATGAGTTTTTTATAGCCTCTCCGTCTCTTTGGTGGGGAGATTCTAAAATTCTAAAAGACGCCTTAGATGGCGACGGCAAACTAAAACTTAAATTAAAGGCGAGTTTTATAAGACTTAGCGTAGGAGAATTAGAAAAAAGAGCGGGCAAAACGGACAAAGAAAATATACTAAAGGCGGCCGATTTAGCTGAAATTCTAAAAAAGTCGGGCGTCAAATACGAATTTAAAATCTACGAAGGGCAAGGACACGGCGACGTAATACCGCTAGTGCTAAAAGATATCGTAAATCATGTAAGCGAATAATTTAAACCCACAGATAGATATTGGTTAAAAGATTTTAGAGGTAATTCTTTTTTTAATATCTAAATTTATGCCAAATACCGAACAAAAGATAAAAGTAAATTTTTCTACAAACTCTAATTTGCTTTAATCTAATAAAAATAACCTCTACATAGGACGATATGTTAATATTTATTTAGTAAACTCAAACGAGTTTGCCGTAAGGTCTTATCTGGCGGCCTATATTTTTCTTTGACCGAGCAAAAAGAAAAATATAAAAACTTAGACGAAGCCTTATCAATCAAAATGGTAAAACGTCTAAGTTTTTTAAAAAGCTTATCATACGTTATAGATAAAATGGCGGTAAAGTACCGCTTCGCAAATGCTTCTATTTCATTCGACAATTATTATTAAATCTTTTCTTTAATAATCTCCAAAAACCCCAAAATCGCCTTTTGCCCGCCGCACGTATCGTCAGAGCCGATTAGCTCACAGCGCGGTAGCATTTTTGAAATTTGCAAGGCCGCTTCAAACGACGCTTCTTTGTCTTCCTTTGACTGCCAAACGATAGTATTTTGCTCGATTTTATCGATCTCAAATCCCAGCGGACGCGCCTGCATCCACGAGTCAAACCCGATGCCCTCCATCTGCGGCTCCACAAGGCGTAGCATCGTAGGACTCGCGTTTGCATACATATTTTTAGTAGCCATCACGGCTTCGTCGATACTAGCGTTTCGTAAAAATCCGTAAATTTGCTCCAACTGAGCACCATTAGCAAAAAGCGGCAAAAGCTCTTTTAAAGCGATAAAAGGGCTTAATAAAAACAAATTTTTTGCCGCCCTTTCGCAAGCAGCTGCCGTAGCAAGCGCATAAATAGCGCCCGTAGATTCGCCAAGAACGCTAAATTTAGCTACTCCTATGCCGCTTAAAAATTCCTTCATTCTAAGCCCGAATTTTAATAACGTATCGTCGTTTTTAAAAAGCGAACTTTTAAAATGTCCGCCGCGATATACTAAAATGAGCCTTATTTGATTTTCCTCGCAAAATTTAGCTACGGCCTTTGGCATCTGCGCGAGCATACCGTGGTGATAAACCAAAACCTGGCTAAAATTTTTGCCCGAGTCCTCATAGCTTAAAATTTCGCCGTTTGCGAATTTGTATTCTTTCATCGTTTCTCCTAAATTTATGGATTTATACGCCAAGATTTGACGTTTTGGCTAGCTTGCCACATTTGACGGTATTTTCCGTCTGCGGCGATCAGCTGCTCGTGGGTTCCGCGCTGGATTATTTCCGCGCCGTCAAAAACTAAAATTTGATCCGCGCTAGCGATAGTAGAGAGTCTATGTGCCGCGACTATAACGGTTTTATTTTTTACGAGCTTAGAGATAGCTTTTTGCACCGCAGCCTCGCTGGACGTATCCAGAGCCGCCGTAGGCTCGTCTAGGATTATGATCGGCGCGTCTTTTAGTATCGCTCTAGCGATCGATATACGCTGAGCTTCGCCGCCGCTAAGCCGTCCGCTTTTTAAGACAGTATCGTAGCCGTGCGGTAAACGCTCTATGAACTCCTCGCAGTTAGCCGCTTTTGCCGCCGCGCGCACCTCATCGAGGCTCGCGTTTGCGCTCATTTTTATATTGTTTATCACGCTATCTTCAAAGATATAAACGTCTTGAAATACGACGCTTATGAGTTTTAATAGCTCTTTTTGACTCATATTTTTTATATTTACGTCGCCTATTTTTATATCGCCCGCATTTGCATCGGCGTAGCGCATGATGAGCCTAGTTATAGTCGTCTTGCCGCTACCGCTAGCTCCGACTAAAGCCGTAAGACTGCCGGAGGGCAAATGAAAATTTATATTTTTTAGCGCGGGTTTGTCTGTATTCTCGTAAGCAAAATTTACGTTTTCAAATTTTACGTCAAAGGCGCCAGGTTTACTCAAAGGCTCGTCAAATTTAAGCTCCTCTAACCGCAAAATTTCTTTTACTTTCGCAAAGCTGTTATCTATCAGGTCAAAAACCCACGCAGCCGAAAGAAAAACGCTAAAAGGCTCGGCTAGGCGCGAGAGGATAACTAACGAAGCGGCAAGAACGGCGAGCGAAATTTCTTCTAGCAAATACAAATAAACGCCTAAAAACAGACTCAAACAAATCAAAATCGCCGTAAGCGAGCCTAGAACAAGCCCGGGAATATCGGCAGAGCATTTGAGCTGTAAATTTCTAACTTCGTCGGTAGCGTTTTTTAAATTTAACGCGTTATCTCCAGTTTGATTAATAGCGCGCAAAACTCCTAAGCCTTGGGCGTATTCTAGTATTTGGGACTCTAAGCGAGCGTTAGCCGCGGCTAGCTCTTTGCTCTGTATGGCCGAGATTTTTCTTTTTAGTTTGTAAAGAAACGCCGCGCAAATAGCGCCCAAAAACATAAGCAAAGCAAGCTGCGGAGAAAAAAACAAGCTCGCGCAAAGTGCAATCGCTCCGATGATAATAGGCTCTAAAAATATAAGCGGCAAGACGTTTATGAGCTTTACCGCATCGTCCACTCCGCTTGAAAATACGGCATTTAGCTCGCCGGTTTTATACCTGTATACGCTTTGAAGCGGTACCGCCGTGAGCTTGCGGGCTAAATTTGAGCGCAAATCGTAAAGCGCGTCGATAAAAGGCTCGCTCCTATCGTAATGCGTGCTCATAAATTTTAATACGCAAAAAACTACGCCAAACGCACCCAAAACCGCCAAGCAAACGAGCGAATTTTCGGCGTCGTCTTCAAGCAAATTTAAAAATAAAAAATAAAACCAGACGTAGAAAAATCCCTGTAAAAATAGCGCCATAGCGCCGCTAATAAAGCTTTTTAGATACTCTTTTTTGCTATTTGCGGCGATTTGCAAAAACGTTTTAAAAAGCTCAAAGATACTTTTAGGCTTCATTATTTCCTCCGTATCGCCAAATTTGCGCGCTTTCGTCGTCGTCCCATAACTTTTTATACGCTCCGCCTTTTATAAGTTCGTCGTGCGTACCGCTTTGGACTATTTCGCCGCCGTCAAAAACTAAAATTTGATCGGCATTTTTTATGGTAGACAAGCGGTGGGCGACGACTATGAGGGTTTTGTTTTTTATCAAATTCGAAACGGCTTTTATGATCTGCTCCTCGCTCTGAGGATCGATAAACGCCGTCGCTTCGTCGAGGATTATTATGGGCGCGTCTTTTAAAATAGCTCGCGCTATCGTGATGCGCTGTTTTTGCCCACCGCTTAATTTCGCTCCTTTTTCGCCGGCCGGCGTATCGTATCCTTGCGGCAAACTTTGTATAAATTCGTGAATATTAGCCGCTTTTGCCGCTGCGATAACTTCGTCTTTGAGCGCGCCGGGCTTTGCTTTTGCGATATTTTCGTAGATGCTTTCGTTAAACAAAAACGTATCTTGAAAAACGAAAGATACCAAATTTGCCAAATTTGACGGCGCGATCTCTTTTATATTTACCCCACCGATCAAAATTTCCCCCTCGCTAACGTCGTAAAAACGAGCCGACAGCATAGCGACCGTGCTTTTGCCCGCTCCGCTTGCGCCTACTAATGCCGTCACGCTGCCTGCATTTGCTTTAAAATTTACATTTTTTAGAGTAAATTCATCTTTACCTTTATACTTAAAATTTACGTTTCTAAACTCGATATCGTTTGAAACGGGAACTCCGGGCGAAGCGCAAACCGGAAGTGCGGCAATACTCATGATCTCTAAAATTTCGCTTGCAGCGAGCTTGGAAATCTGAGCGAATTTACTAACCAGCATCAAAGGCAGTAAAGAATCTACTACGGCGCAACCAAGCATCAGCACGCCCGCTAAACGGCCGATATCAAGCGAGCCGTCTAAAACCAAATACGACCCTACGGCGCTTAAAGCAAATAGCGTAGGTACGGGCGATAAAAGCGTAATTCCTATACGCGTCGGCGCCGAAGAGTCCCTTATCCACGAGCGTAAATTTGCGTCAAATTCTTTTAGCGCGTTATCAAATCTGCCAAAACTCCCGCTACCTCCGTCAAAAGTACGTAGTATCGGCATCGCTTGGATAAATTCTATAATGCTTGAACTCACAGCGCTTTGGGCGTTTTCGTATTTTTTTAAATTTTCTGCTCCGCCTCTTAAAGCTAGCCTCATCGCGGCGATACCTAAAATCGGCATAATCAAAACTACGGGCAAAAGTCTGGGCTCAAGGATCAAAACGCAAACCGTGCAAGCAAGCGCAGAAGCGGCGCTCCTGCCGATCATCGGCGTCATATCGGCCGTAAAAGCGTGCAAATTTTTTACGTCGTCAAACATTATCTTTTTTATCTTGCCCGCACCCAAATTTAGCGCTTCACCGTAAGGCACGGCGGCTAAATGGCGAGACAAATTTAGGTGTAAGATTCGCTCCAAATCAAACGCGGCTTTATGCGAGATACCAAAAGCGGCCTTGCGCGCGAAAAATTCGCACAAAATAAGCGCGAGCGCCGCGCCTAAAAGCGTAAAATTTATCTTGCTATTTTGTAAATTTGAAAGCGAAAAAGCAAATGCCGTCAAAGCCGAAGCGTAAAACAAAGCCGAAGCCGCTCCCAAAAAAGTCGCAGCCTTGACGCTTTTTGCTACGGGAGCGATAACTTCTTTAAGCAGATTGGGTTTATCGTTTCTCATTAGATTTTCTTTAAATTTATCTCAAATTCGGTTAAAAACTATACCTTACGCCAAGCCCGAATCTCCTCGGATCGTTTAGCTGCACCAGCCCGTAACCGTTGCCGCCCATATACGCCGTCACGTAGGTTTTATCCGTGACGTTGGTAGCAAAGGCATAAATATCGAAGTCTTTAAAACGATACCCGAGCCTAAGATCAAGCGTGACCCACGAGCCTTGTTTTAGTAAATTTTGCGCGTCAAAATACGTAGCGCCGGCAGCTAACAGATCCGCGCGGGCGTAAACTCCGCTGGGATGAACGTATGAAACGCCCAAATTTGCGTTAAACGCTGGGGTATTTTCTATCTTTTTGCCTACGGCGTTAGGATACTGCGAATTTTGCTTGTATTTGGTTTTATTTATGCCAAGAGCGCCGCTTATCTCAAGCTCGCTACTAGCCTGATAGGTCGCTTCAAGCTCGATGCCGTCAGATTTTGCCTTACCGCCGTTTGCCGTGACGTATTGCGTGGAGTTTATTATCTTATACATATGGATGTCTTTTATGTCCATATGAAAAAGCGTAGCGGCAAATTTTAGCCTATCCTCAAATGCGTTTCCGCGAAGTCCAAGCTCATAGTTATCGCTCGTTTGAGGGCCGAATTTGTTTTCGTCTCTCCCTCCAAAGCCGGCGAAGTAGTTATATCCGCCCGCCAAATATCCTTGCGAGTAGTTTGCAAAAACGCTCAAATCGTCGTTTAAGCGGTAAATAAGCCCTATTTTAGGTAAAAATTTAGTCCAGCTCGCGCTATCTCTAAACTCGTAATCAACCAGCCCAAACATCGGTAGCTGATGCGAATAAGTAGTCTTTTCGTCGATTTTTTTATCGATTTTTTGATATCTACCGCCAAGGCTAAGCGTAAGGTCTTGAATAAATTCGTAATTAACCTGCCCAAACGCCGCTGCCGTAGTGGCTTTCATGTTTGAGGGCGTATCTTTTTTTAGCTTTATCATCGGCGTTAAATACTGCTCCCCGCCAAGGTGCGAGTATCTGGTCTTTTCGCGTTCGAAATATACTCCGCCGATCCATTTAAATTTGCCCGCGTCCGAGTTTGAAATTTTAAATTCCTGAGTTAGCGTGTCTATTTTTAGATTTTGAAACTGCACGGCCTCGATATATTGGGATAAATTTGCAAAATCAGAGTCCCAAAGGCTATCGCTGGTTGATTTTTTATGCGTAGTAATAGAGCTAAATTTCGCCGCGTTAAATTCGTAGTCAAACGCTAAAGCCTGCGAAAAGGACTTTTGTTTATTCGTCGTCGGTAGGTCGGAGTTTGCGTGTTTTGCTTTTTGTCTGCTCATACCGTAAAATATTTCCGAATCGCTAGCTCCGGCGCCCGAGCCTCCCCTAAAAAAGTCGCTACCATCTTTATCGTGCGCTAGCGTTAGCCTTGCCGTTAGCCTATCGGTAGGCTTTGCGGTTAGAGCTGCGCTAAATCTATGCCCTACGCTTTTAGAGGCCTTATCGTCGCCGTTAAATTCGTTTTTGATCCAGCCGTCGTCGCTTTTTGCCGCACCGCTCAGGCTTAAAAATAGCTTATCGTCTATGAGCGCGCCGTTTGCGTCGAAATTTGACGAGATGTAGTTATAGCTGCCGTATTCTGCGCCTATACCGCCGCTCCATTTATTTTGCGGCTGCTTTGAGATCACGTTTATGACGCCGCCGATGCTATCTTTGCCGTATAGCGCCGCCTGTGGTCCGCGCAAAATTTCTATCCGCTCGACGTTGGTTAAAAACGCGTCGTATCTGCCGTAGGTGCTACTAGTCGGTATCCCGTCGATATAGACGGTAACGGGGTTTGAGTTGGTAAATTCCGACTGATTTACGCCGCGAAAATTTACGCGAGTTTTATTTACGTAAAGCGATTCGTGCATATTAGGGATCTGCCTGATGGCGTCTTTTACGGACTTGATATGTTTTTGTTCGATCTCGTTTTCATCCATGACGCTGATGCTTTGAGCCACGTCTTTGATGTTTTCTTCCATTTTATTTGCCGAAACCGTTACTTCTTTTAAGCTAACGTTAGAAGCCGCATTTAGCGCGCAAGCTGCCGTAACCGACAACAATACCGTAAATCTAGGGATACTTTTCATTTTTATTCCTCTTTGTAAAAAGTTTATTTTAAAGAGCCATTTTATATAATTCGATAATAATTATCAAGCATTTTTTATCCCAATCGGGATTATTTTTTGCGGCAGAGGAATTTTATGTCAAAGATCGTCGAGATGAACAAATTTATCGCCAAATGGCAAGAGGAGCTAAATCTAAAAAGCTACAAATTTGCGGGCGAATTCGACTTTGAGTGTAGCGATTTTAGGGCTAACGTCGAGCAGTTTAATTTACCATCCGGATTTAGCTATTGCGGTTCAGGTATCGAATTTAGAGACGATACGGCGATGCATACCTTTCACGAGGAGGATTATTGTTTTTTGTGGTTTAATACGGGAGATAACCTAATCGAGCTAAAAGACCTGCGAACGGGCAAATGCGTAAATTTTGCTCCAAACACCGTCCTAATCGGTAAAACTATTAAAAATTTCGAAGGCGCTTTAAAATATCAAGGCGGTAAAAAATACTCAAACCAGTGCATCCCCGTAAGCAAAACGGCCGCCTTGGGACTGGATATATTTAGCGGACTTGAGGATGATAAATTTAGCTCCAGAAGCGTAACAATAAATTTGCGCCAAAGGCTTGTGCTGCGCGAACTGGCTGCTTCGCGCTTGTATTGCGGGCGATTAAGGGAGATATTCGTAGAATCTAAAATTTTGGATTTAGTTTGCAAAAGCTCGCCGTCCAAGCCAGATAAAAGCGAATTTGACGAGGCAAATTTGTGCGAACACGACATAAAATCCATATATAAGGCAAGAGAGCGGCTGCTTTGCGATCTGCGAAATCCACCCACCATCAAAGAGCTCTCCCGCGCTTGCGCTATAAATGAATTTAAGCTCAAAAAAGGGTTTAAAGAAATTTTCGGCACTACTATCTACGCAGCGCTGCAAAACGAAAGGCTTAAAATCGCCAAAGAACTACTTTTAAGCGGAGATATCAACGTGTCCGAAGCGGCAAATATCGTCGGATATAAAAGCCTCGGGCACTTCGGACAGGCTTTTAAGAGCTATTACGGGGCGTTACCTACGCAGATCAAAAAGCGATAATTTATGCGGTTTTTAAGTCACCAAGCTCGCATATTTTATTTTTACCTTGCTTAAGGCTTTTTATTTTAATCTGGATGATTAACGCTATGGACAATAATCCATAGTATGACAGCACTATTTATCTACTCTTATGAAGGCCCAGTTCATATGTTCTTGTTTTTGCTCAAAACGGTTGCCATTAAAGTACTTATTGAGATTATAAACTTCTGGCTCAGTAAGCCGGGGGTCGGGAGTTCAAGTCTCCCCCGTGACACCAAAACACCCTATTTTAGGCATCGGAAAAGTTTCTTCCGATCTTTCCCTTTCTTTAATAGAGTGGAACACTTTGATAAAAAAGTGGAACACTATCTCAAAAAAGTTTAAAATCATATCATGCCTTTGCTTCATAAACAATGAAAAACGGTAAAAAATAAAAATATTTTGCCACAGCCAAGCAATCTAATAGTTTTATTTGGTACCGACAAATTATGTGGCTATTTTTAAATATAATGATACTTTTACAATGGATGCAAGGGCTTGCAGTTTATATTTTGTAGGTTTAGATTAACTTTTTTAGAAGTTCGTAGGATAAAAGCTTTAGGGTAGTTTTAGCCTGAACTATCGTCAGAACCCCCTAAGCTACTGCGGATTATAATACAATCAATATAAAAAAGCACTTAGGAAGTAGATGTTTAACATAGTCCAAAGCCAGTATGAAAAAATATGCGATATATTTAAACAAGGCTACGATGGCTTTATGGATCACGAATTTGAGGCCAGAATAAAAAGAGCGATATCGGTATTGCATTTTAAATATTTACTTGGAGCCTGCAAAGAAGCTAACGCCGTATTGCCAAAAACAGACCTAAACAACCTCAATCTATTTGATTTAATAATTTCAATCTACAATAAAAGACGTAGAACCCATCAGGCCAAGTTTTTCTTACTGCACTGTTTTGAGAGCGGACTTCGTAGCACTCTAGCCATCAACTTTTCAAATTTATACAACCAAGACGCCGATGATTGGTTCTTTAAAACAGATAAGCCTGAGCTTGGAAGGATATTAAATATAGTAAAAAGGCGTTGCAAAAATGAAGACCTACAAAATCTAGGAACATTTGGCATATTCGATAAATTTTATATGATAGACCTAGAAGAGCTAAGCGATGAATATTGGCACACAATAGAGCACATCTTTGCAAGCACGAGAGAATACAAGTCCCAAATACTTCCGGCTTACGGACGCCAACACCTAATAACCAAAATAGGGCAAATAAGAAAAGCTAGAAATGAAATATACCACAATAATCCTACAAAGATAAAATTCGCAAAAGATTTGGAAATATTGCTTTTACGAATGGGTTACAATTTACAAGATGCTATCGGCGGCTGCGATTTTAGAGGCGATATCAAGCTACAATACAAATATGATTAGAATTATACAGCCCATAAAGACCATAATAATCATGCAAGCCTACAAAAAAGCTAAATTTGCCATTTTCGCAGATCTGCAGAACCTACTATACCAGCTTGCGTAACTTCATCCAAGTTGTCCGCTTTTTGTTCGTATAGGTACTTGCCCCGTAAGCACTCGATCCGCCAAGCTCGGCGAAATATTTATTTAAAATGCTTTTTAAACCCTTACTCGCGCATGGATTTTGGGCATTATGCGATAATATCCGTCTTGCCAATCTTGCCCACTTTGCGCAGTATTTCCATTATATCCGTCCCTTTTTCGTGTTCGGCTTTCAGGAAATTTTCAAAGAATTCACGCTTTATATCCTTATAAACATAGGTTTTGCTTTTGCTAGTAGCCTGGATAGGTTTAAATTTATTCTCTTCGGGCGTTTCTTTAGGAGCTTGATCGCTTACTGCACTTTCTTTTAGGGCTATATTTTGCAGTATGTCTGCGATATTCTCGCCTTTGTTAAATGCATCTTTTAAGAAATTTAAAAACTCTTTTTTAGTTGCTTCATCTGCGTAGCTCACCTGTTTTACCATCTCTTGTCCCCAAAAGACCGCAGGCCGTTTCCCTGATATCTGGTCAAAATTTAACTTACCGTCTTTGAGCGAGATTTTGACCTTTGCATTCTCTCCTAGTATCTTTTCGGCGGCAAATTCGAGCCATTTATCTTTAAATTTATCTATGTCCATATCGGAGTCGAGCAAGTCGGTGATCTCTCTCAGCATAACAAATCCCGGCATAAATCCAGTTCCTACGCCGCCTAAATCCGTGCGAACATCGTCAACGTTTAAGTTTTTATATCCGGCTAGTCCTTCGTTCGCCGCTAAAGCTTTAGTACTGTCTATAAATTTTTTTAGCTCGGTAGCTTTTTCTTTGTCGATACTCGGATCAAGTCCGTTTATTTTACCCCAGACGCTGATTTTATCGTCCTTGGTGTAGCCGCTTAGCGAAAATATCCTCCTTATAGCTACTGGCTCGTTCGGATTTAGACCAAGCTCTTTACGCCAGCTATCTTCAAACTTTTCAAACCCCATTTTTATTCCCAGCCATTTGCTTAAGTTTTTACCCGTTAGCTTCCCTGGATCGACATTTTCCGCCCAAATTTTGAGCTGATCTCGGTCTAGTTTTTCTGGATCAAGAGCGTCATAATCAATATGTCCTGTTAAATTCGGCTGTGCAATCGCCAAATTAGAAGCTTGATTTGCCGCCTCTTTTTCCTCATGCGTCTTTAAATTTTGCCCATGAGAGCTACTAAAATCATAATTTACGTTTGCGCCAAATCCGTTTACACCGCTTATCATATTAATCCTTTTAAGCCTTTATATCCACACCCTTAGCGTTAAATTTCATCATCGCCTCAAGTTCTTCTAAATTTTTTCTAGCATTTTGCTCTAGCTCTTTGTCGTATTTTCTATTTTTACCCAGCATCTTTTGCGTTCGCTTTTCTTGCTCGATTAGCTTTTCTAGGCGTTTTTGAGCCTCTTTCATATCCTCTTGCATTATTTCAAAGAGGCTTTTTGATTCTTTGCCGTCGGAAGTTATGTTAGAGTTGCCGCTCAAGGCAGTGCTACCGGGTAAAAGCGACTCTTGCATTTTTTGAAACGTTAGTACATATTCTCGGTAATCCTTGCTAAGCCCGTCAAGCTCGCTTCCTTTGATGCCGTAGATGTTGCGCGAATCAATAAAGGCGTCCAGCTTTTGTCTGTATTCTTTGCCGCTTATGCTTTTGTCATAACCTTGCATTTTGCCCCAAACCGTAGTTTCGCCCTCTCGTACGTCTAAATTTGAGTTTATTACGGCTGCTATCAAGCCTCCTTTGGTTATACTACCGTCAGGGTTGGTGTATCTTTCGCCGTGAGGATTTACAAACACGCTCACGTTTTCGCTCTCTTTGCCGCCGTTATTATTATCAAAGATATTGGTTGACGGCTTATATTGCGGCGTTGTTGTTAACGCATGATATGAGCTATTAAAAAATAGCGTTTCCATATTGGTTTTTCCAGACTTATCGTTAAAGGCGCTACGTGCCGACGCATAGTCGTAGATGTTTTTATTTACTTTAGTTACTTTTAGACTTGATTTCTCGTACTCGTATCCTTGAGGAAATTTAGCGAGGTCTTCTTTAGTAAAGCTCTCTTTTGAGTTTAGTAGCTCGTCGCCCGCTACTTGGGAGAGAATTTTATATGCATTACCAACGGTTTTTGCTATGTCGATTTTTGAAAACATTTTATTAAATACAATAGCCTTATCATTTACGTTCACAAGCGATTTTAAGGTATCTGAGTGGATTTTGTAGTACTTTGGGATACCTGCGGCTTCGTTAAATTCGGACGTAAAATATCCGTCCTCATCGACTTTATAGCCTAAAACTTCGTTAAATTTGTGCTCGACCGTATCCGGCTGCGAGATTTCATTTTGTTTCAAAATCTCAGTTTTTGAGCCATGCTTAACATTTACGTTTAGGGAAAAACTTTGTCTAGAAAAAGCGGAATAGTTGTTAAGAGCGTTTATCATATTAATCCTTTATGCTTTTACGTCAAATTTGCCTAGTTTTGCTAGTTGATTTAAAATCTCCGTTATATCCGTCCCCTTTTCTCGCTCGGCTTTTAGGAAATTTTCAAAGAATTCTCGCCTGATATCCTTATTCTCGTAGGTTTTGCTTTTACTAGTGGCTTGGATGGGTTTAAATTTGGCTTCTCTATTTTGCTTGGCTAAATTTGCGTTATATTCTTCGAGTTCTTTGCGCATTTGCTCGTTCATCTCTTTGCGAGCTTTCATAGTCTTTTCGACATCTTCCGCATAGAGTTTTTTAAAATCTTCTATACTAATGTCGGCTCTATGCATTAAACTATCTCCAAAGTCGCTCATGGCGGCTCCTTCTGGCAAAGAGTCTCTAAATGCGTTTAGTTCCTCTTGCTCCTGCTTGGTTCCAAATCCTAAAATTTTACCCCAAATCGTCGGTTTGCTGTCTCTGGAGTTACTCATCAGCATCCACATATAGGTTTGCAGATTGGCGTCGATGATGTCTTCTTTGCTCTCAGGCTCTTTTTGTCCTATACCGCGCAGCTCTTCGGCCGTATATTTTTTGGATAATATGCCGTCTATCTTATCAATCGTCTTTGTTATCCAGTTTTCGTCGCTTTTGTCTATCTCGATAGCATCTTTTACGATTTCTATGATAGTTTTACTTCTGTATTCTTGCAGTTCTTTTTGGATTTCTTCTTTGCTTTTTGAAGCTTGCATTTGCTCGTTCGCCAAATTCGTTTTAGCGGTTTTATCTGCAGGAGTTAAATTTGACTTGAAATTTGCCGTAGAAATATTTAAATTTGAGCCGCTTATCATTTTCAATCCTTTAAGACTATATCGGATAAAAAGGACTTTTCTTTAGCATAAACCAAGAAGCCAATTGTACTAATAAAATATCAGGCTAGATATTCGTTTTTCCTTTAGGGCGGACGGTTTCTTTTTGAAACGCCTCCAGCCTTAGTGCCAGTTTATCCACTATGCTATCGGGCGTTTCGTTCTTATGTAGACTCACAAGCCCGTCCCCTAGAACTTTCTTTAAAAATTCCTTTATGATTTTGGTATTTTTTAGAAAATCGGATATGGTTATGGGCATATCGTCAAAGCTTTGGCTTCTCATATCTTGCGCATATGTTTGGACTTGATCCGTCAGCCTAGTTTCCCCGCTATCGCTCGCTATGGGCGGGAAGCCTTTTAGAAACTGCATAAATACGCCCTCTCTGGCGTATCCGCCCTCTTTTTCGTAGACCGACGTATCGGGGTTAAAGCTAAAGCCGTCTTTTTCCTGCAAATTTGACGAGCCTAGAGTAGAAAAATTTAAAAGATATACGCTAAGGCTAACTCCGTATTTTTTAATATCGCTTGAGAGTTCGCCGGCGTTTTGTAGCTGAGTTTGAGTACTATAGACGTTTGATACGGCAAATAGGCTAACGTCTTTTAAAAAATTACTCTTGCCAAACGGTTTTTGATTGATATTTACGCTAAAGCCCTTGGGTAGCTCTTCTAAGTCGCTTTGGCTATACGTTTCTTTGCCTTCAGGGGCGACTGTGTTAAACAGCTTGTAGTATTGTTTCACCGTGTCGGCTACGTCGATATTTTCAAAGGGCTTTTGATCCGGCGAGGGCGTAAACAAATAAGCCTTATTGTTAAACCTGACTATCTCGTCGATAGAGCTTTTATGGATTTTGAAATTTTCGGGAAGCCCGGCTGCTTTGTTGAAGTCGCTACCCATATAGCCAGAATTATCCACCGAGTATCCGTAAGCCAAATTTGAGCCGAATTTTAACGAGTTTAAATTATGATCTTGCGTGGCGCTTGACGTCAGATCGTATGTTTTAAATGCGGCGGTCTCAGTTGTGCCGCTGCTCTGAATAAGATTTGCGAAGCTAACGTCCTGCATTTTGGCTTGCTTCTTTTCTTGAGCTTTGGATAGTATCGACGAATAATTTATCTTAGCGGCGGAGACGTTCACGACTTATCCTTATTAAAAATAAATTTAAAGAAGGATAAGCAAAATTTATTCCTTTATAATCCGTAGTTTTCTCTCAAATGCCCCTATTATATCAAGGCTTGATGCTAGAGAGTACATTATTATGTTTGATTTAGCACAAATTATTTTGCCTCATTCCAAATAACAAGATTGTCGTTTATGCTGAGACTTGGACAAGTATTATATATTTGCGCCACAAGGACCCAAAAGAGACAAAATTATAATACTTCTAGGCTCTATCTGCTTTAATTTATAAATATTGGATCTGAGGCAAAGTATAACTTCTAACAACACAGAAGCTATTATCATTTGAAGCGTTTCTTATATTATAGCGTATTTTTAATTTTAGTTTCCCTATAAATTTGAGTAAATCTATTAAATAAATCACTTGAAGTTTTTGATATTTTTTTATCATCTAGTTCCATGACTTTATATTTTAAATGTTTCTTTTATTGTTCTTTTAGTGCCTCTTCGCTTTGCATAATTTTTTCTACTTTTTCTAGTTCTTCTCTAAAATTCCTAAATTCGGCCGTTTGCGCGCTATAGATATATTATTTGCTAATACACTATCTTTTATTTTTGTTGTTCCTCCTTCAAGTTATCATGGGGTTTTCGCTCTTTAAGAAACTCATAAATAAGGCTTCTTTAGTATACCCGTTACTATTTTGATATCTGACATATCGGGATTAAAACCCGCGCAAGCCATTACGTGAGTAATTTGTTCTTAGACTATTTGGACTAAAATCTAGCTGGTGCAGAAATTAAAATCTACGCCACTTCTTAAGATCATTTTGAGTTTACCGCTTCCTCGAAGTTGGTTTCTATAAATATTTGTTACTTTTCTTCACTTCTATCATTTAAAAAAATTTATGTTTCTTTTTTCTGTTAGATCGCCTCTTATATTAAATGTTTTCATACCTTTTTGAGCTATAGCCTCTTGGTAGGTTTAGCAATCGCTATCTGTAAAATAGTCTTTGTTGAGATATCCCCCATAACTTGAGAAATATATTATAATATTGACCTATAGTATTTGCTATATCTATGTCCGTCAAATACATTGTTGCCAATAGTTTACCTGTTAGCATTGGGCAATAAAAAACCGTTTAAAATTATTGTCTTTTGTGGCATGTCTATAAAATTCATCTAAACTTTTTTTCTATGAATCTTAAAATTTGAAGGAAGGCCGGCTGCCT
>NZ_UWOK01000003.1 GCF_900573985.1 Campylobacter showae
CTATTTGTTCTTTGCTCCTTATAAAGCTTATTGAAATCCAGCCTATCGTAATTAGAAGGTAATAGTCCAGTAGATTTTGTCCTCATATTTATGATCTATCCGTAATCTTAATCTATATTTGGATGGTTTATTTAATCCAATTCATGTCCGGTCACTTTCCAAAGTCTAGTTCTTGCCGTCTTTTAAAAACATATACTTAGGAGTTTGAAACAAATTTAGCGTGACGATTGGGTAATGAGTGGTTTTGTACGGAAAGTATACCCCTCGTCTTTTAGCGTCTTTATCATTGTCAAGTAGTTTGATTTGATTGCCGAAGTCAAGCCCGGTCGTAGGTTCGTCCATAAAAATAACTTTGGCGCCTTGTACTAAGTTCTAGCGATATATGCCAGCTGCCTTTGTCCGCCGCTTATTCTAGTATAAAGTTCATCTTTTAGCTCTAAAATACCCATTCTTTCCAATGCATACTCGGCAAGTTTTTATCGGCAAGGCTAAAGTTAGAAAATAAAGACGTTCTGCACAATGCGCCCATTAATACTATGTCAAATACGCTAGTATTCATATGACGGGGCATGCGTTTGAGGAACGTAGGCTATATAGCCTTGCAAGTTCTTTTTTTCGGTAATTCCTTACGCTTTTAACCGCATATATTTACCGTACCCTCGAATTTTAAAAACCCGAGCATAATACGCAGGAGGGTGCTTTTACCGCTACCGTTTTGCGCCCAGAATACTAAGCGTATCGCCTTTTTGATACTAAACTTATACCGTTTAGTATATTCTTTCTTTGTACCCGAATTTTAGGTTTCTGATTTCTATCATTAAAAACTCTTTTTAGCTCTACGAAGCACTAAAATAAATAATAGGTATTCCAAAACAGTGAAGTTACTATACCTATCGGGACTTTCAAAAGTAAACATAAGTCTCGAAAAGTTATCGCAAAAGAGTAAAAATATAGCACCTATTATAGCTGAAACTAGACAATACGGTGGCGATTATCCGCTCCGAATATAAAACGAGCCATATGTGGAACTATAAGGCCTATCCAACCGATAATACCGGCTATCGTTACGCTTAGGGCACTGATAAAGGTAGCAACTAAAATAACGAAAATTTTAACCCTAGTAACATTTATGCCCAGACTTTTTAGCCTCTTCTTCTCCCAGACTCAGCGCATTTAAATATTTGCCGCTAAAGGCCAACAATAGTATTCCTACAAACATCGGCAAAATCGAAATTTGAATAAAATTCTTCGAAGCAAACCCTAGGCTACCCATTAAAAAATAAGTAATAGCCGGCAATGAGTCATTTGGATCGGCTGCGTATTTTAATGCTGATAGTAAAGACGTAAAAAGAGAGCCGCTAATAACGCCACCAAGAACCAATACTATAATACTGCCGGAGCGTGAATAAAAGGCCGATATACTTAAGGCCGTTAGTACCGCTATAAAACCAAACGCAAAGGTACTAAGCCTGAATGAGATATTCGTTAATCCGAAAAACATTCCTATGGCGGCGCCGAATCCGGCACCGCTTAAAACCCCAAGTATTGATGGACTTACTAGAGGATTACAAACATGGCTTGATATGCTGAGCCAGAAATAGCCAAACTAGCGCCTATTATAATGCAGGCCATTATTCTAGGAAGGCGAATTTCCGTTATCAAAGTATGCATAACTTGATAATTTTTAAGTCTTCGCCTTTTATAACGGCTTTAAAATATATTAGATAATCTTCCGCATTAAAGCCGTATTTCCTATTAGTACAGAAAGCAACATAAACCCTAGCAATAAGATACTTAAAAACGTAAAGGCTTTTTTACTCACCTATAAGCTCTTTTACTTGGTTGTCGCTTACGTCAACCTCTAGGAATAATTTATAAAAGTCCTTAACTTCCTTATTCATATTGAATTTAAATACATCAGGATGAGTTAAATTTATAAGCCATTTAAGCCCTATGAATCTCATAAATGAAGGCGGACGATCAAACCAAGAAAACGGTTCGCGAGGTAAGTAATAAGCTCTTTTATTTTTACGGCTTTTAGTATTTGCCATTTAGGATCGTCATAGATTTTATCATAAAAGCTCTTCTCGAAAATTAATATAATATCAGGATCGTATTCGGCTATTTGTTCAAAGCTAATTTTGATGTGCCCATAAGCCGTAGCATCCGGGTTTCCGCTGCATTTATGCACATTTTCGGCACCGCTTAGCTCTATAAGCCTAGTGTGCCATGAGCCCTCGCATTCGGTAGCTAGTCCGTCGGGATCTTCGGCATAGTATATTTTGGGCTTAACAACCGAGTTTTTTACTATATATTCATTAAGCTCTTTTGAAATATCCATGGTTTTTTTAGAATACTCTATTAGCTTTTTACTCTATCTTGCTTATCTAAAATTTTACCCAAAACTTCAAGAGAGTCGATATAGTCTTCTAATTCATAGCCTTTTAAGTATAGCATAGGTTTTTTTATGCCACCCAGGGTTTCTTTGAATTTCTTTTGAGTATTTTTAGAATCAGAATTTACCAGTATCAAATCAGGATCTAGCTTTAAAAGCATTTCCATATTTGGAATTTTGCCTTGCCCGAAAAATCCTCCTACTACCGGCTGGTTAATCATGCTCTCTTTTAGGTACGGCTTTTCTCTTTTGCCGAAACTAGAATTTATACCGCTGACTTTCTCGGGAGCAACGGCATATAGCAAAAATAGTAACGGCGGATTACTGGCGTAAACTTTATTTGGGACTCCATTTAAAGTCTGAATATCTACGCTATTTTTTGATATAAATTCATCAATCTGTTCGTTTGTCATAGCAAACGAAATATTTAGAGAAATAAATAATAAGCACAAAATATGTTTTAACATAACATTATCCTTTTTTTATAAATTTATAGAAATAAACTCTTGTCGGGCATCTTACCGCCCAAAAGCTTTGGATTAAACTCAAAAATAGTTTCAAAAAATGACATTATCTCATCTTGCATATCGCGAGCTTTTGTTACCGTCAAATTTGCCCTATCAAATGCATTAACCAGTGCCGGCTCTGGAACCGGTAGATATTCGGCTCCTATTTTGGCAGCGCTTTGCTTGTTGTCTTTGATCCAAGATAGAGCGTTAGTTAAGTCGCTATGAAGCGTATCAAATAGAGGCAAATTTGCTTTATAAAAATCTACGTCGACTATAATGCCTGCCATCGGAATGTACGGCTTGGTATTAAAGCTTTCTCCCCATACCTTAGGGATATCTACTCCATAATGTACTGCTACCCCATTTTCTTCCCGCGCAGTATGGTTGCTGCCGGAAGAGGTTGAGGAACGATTAAAATATCATAATCTCTTTGTAGAAATAGCCCTGCAGCTTCCGGCGGCGTCTGCGTATACGTAATGTCTATTTTGGAAATATCTATTCCTCGTTTTTTACAAAGCGCTCGCAGAACCAAATCAGGCATGTCGCCCTTAAAAGGAATTATTAATTTTTTGCCGATAAAATCTTCAAAAGTTTTTATATTCTCATCTTTTACCATGGCTTGTATCGTACCAAGGCTAAGCAAATTTAGCATAGCTAAATTTAAGCCGTGATTTCGCATGTTTGCTCCCACGTTTGATGGCGCCATAGTAATTTTTATTTCTCCATTAGCTACGCCTGCTCGGAGTTGATCCGTACTATTCCAAATACGTAACCTCACGTCATGAGTCTTTGCTAGCTCGCCTTGTAGGCTTGCTACGGCCATTATTACGCTAGGAATTGCCGGCGCGCCCCACATCGTAAAGTTTTCCTTCGCAAAAAGGCTCGGTGCAAAAGCTGTAGCGCCAATCGCCGCGCCAAATCCTAAAAAACCTCGTCTATTCATATTGTATCTCCTTGCTATACAGATAGTTGTCTTTAAAAACTAGAGTGAAAACTGACAAACACCGCCCTCCCCGGCGCACGCACCACCGGATCTGGATCTAGCGCACCTACGTGCTCGCCGCTAATAAACTCGGCGTAATCTTTATCAAATATATTTGTGACCCCAAGCCTCACGCCCCAGCTATTTTTAAACTCAAATCCGCCGTAAACGTCCATCGTCGTAAAGCTCTTGGCCGCTTCGCGCTTGTCGATGCCAAAGCCAGTGGATTTATCGAAATCTCCCCTATTTTGCTTTGCCACGTAGCGCACCGCGGTGCCGATGTTGTAGCTGCCAAAGCTCGCGTAGTCTTTGTAATCAAATGCCAAATTTGCCTCAAACGGGCGGATCTGATAGAGCGGTCTGCCGTCGGTTTTGTTTTGTCCATAGTTGTAAAATAGCAATGTTTTTAACCCGAAATTTCGCGCGAAATTATACTCGCCGCGCAAATTTACGCTGTAAATTCTAGCATCGACGTTGCGCGTGATAACGGCGTTTTTATTTATCGGCAAGGCCGCGACAGAGTGGCGACGATCGTAGATAATCAGATCCTGCGCGTCGTCTGCGATAAAGTGCCCGCCCACGCTAAAGCTATCCTCGCCCTGACGCGAACTCATGTATTCTTTATAAAATTCGCTCTTATAAGTAAAGCCCAAATTTACGCGGTTGTGGCGCTCAGGCTTAATAAACGGATTGCTGATCCAGCCTCTAGTAGTCGGCCCATAGAGACTGCTAAAGCGTTCCATATTGCTCGGCATACGATAAAGACTCTCTATAGCCACATAGTAATTATCTTGCTTATTGGGCGTGAAGTCGTATTTTAGGCTAGCGCTTAAGCCATTCTGTTTTATATTGCCGTCAAAGTCTTTGCCGTAAATTTGTTTAATAAGCTTAGCGACGGTATTTATCGCGCTTGCTCCGTTATAAACCGTATTTAAATCATTTAAATTCGACTTCATCCAGTCGTAGTTTAGAGCTAGGCTGAGCTTGTGCGCGTCAGTAAATTTATAGCTTAGCGTATCAAAAACTCTCGTTTTTTTATTCGTTACGTCTGCAAACCTAAAGCCGTTTAAAACCCAATCATTGCCTATTTTACGATATCTTTTGCCCTCGTGATTATCGTGTTGATATCCTGTACCGACCACATTGTGCCAGTTTGAAAAATCAACATCGTATTTTAGCTCCGTATCTATAATCTTTCTATCTACTTCTACCTTTACCATACTAAAAGGGTCCACGCGGCGCAAATGATAATTGTCGTTTCTTCTGCTCACGTCGCGCAATGCTATTTCAAAATTTAACGTATTAGATAAATCCTCTTTACCTAGCCTGGCGTTAAACTTACCGATATATCGTTGCGTCTTTATCGAGTCGGCAGTATGGTGAGGCTGCTTGTCGTCGTCGATATTATCGTGCACGAGCGTAAATCTAAACTCGCTTAGCTCGCTAGGTACGAAACCCACTACCGCGCTTTGCCCTTGCCTAGCGTAGCCGTAGTTCCACTCTCTGCCGCCGCCGTCTTTATAGCGGTTGGCTTTAGAAAAGTTCGCGTTTAAAATCGTATAGAAATTTGCGCCGCGGTATTTAAAAAGTCCCGAGCCGTAAAACGTCCTGCCGTAAAATCCGCCCGCGACGTGAAATTTATCCATCGAATTATCGAGCAAATCCGTCACGAAAAAATAATCATCCCTTGGCGCGCGGTCGAATTGATTTTCGGGTAATGCGCTTTGGGCGATGTTTGGCGTATATGGCGGTGGAGGCGTAAAATCCTTTATCGGCTTTATGACGTCGGGATTTGCGCCGTTTGCGAGCAGCGCCGTCGCAGCCGCAGCCAGACTGATAGCTAATCTCATTTAAAATCCTTTATGATAATTATGATTTTTTGTATCAAAATATTAAAAGAATTATAGTGCAACATTCTTTTAATGGTCTTAATATGAAATAAGATATTATAAAAATAATTTGATTTTTATTTTTAAGGAATAATATAGGATTGGAATAGGTTAAAAAATTTTCAAAGGAGTTTTTCTTAAAAAGAATACTATGGTTAAAAATAGAATTATTAGACAAAAGCAGATAGTATAAAAATATTAGAGCTATTTTATAACTTATATTATTTTACAACTTATAAAATAATATAAATTATTATATATAACAAATTATTTATATTAAAAAGTTGTTAATATAAAATAAGTTATAATTTTTAGAAAATACTTAAGGAGCTTTGTATGAGAATAGCGATAATTAATTCTAAAGGTGGAGTAGGCAAAACGCCTTTGGCTTTTAGTTTGGCAAAAGATCTGGGCTTAAATTTACAGACCAATGATAATTCTGTAATTACTCAGATATACGATAAAGCCGTGTTTTCTAATCCTTGTAAACTAGCAGATAATACAGTGTATGATTTTGGCGGTTTTGTAGCTCCTGGGGTGTTAAGTATACTAAAAGAGTGCAATATTGTAATCATGCCAGTTACTCCAAAAATAAACTCTGTTTTTAAAGCCGCAGAAACCTATAATCAAATAAAAGACTATACTAAAAATATGATGGTTTTGGTGACGGACGTTGTGAACAAGGGAGATCTGGGAACTATTATAGAGGCCTTGAAGGGAGCTGGATTTAAAAACGACGTCGAATACATGCTTTTAAAAAGATCGGCGATATTTGAAAACGCTATTGCAAACGGCATGAGCTTTGCAGAGCTCTATAATCAAAACGGTTTATCAAGATCACAGTATAAAGACTTCTATTTGCAATACTATAAAATTATCGAGTACATAAAAAATAAGGCCTAGCATGAAGAATCTTTCAAATTTTAAACTAAACGACGAGGTTGCTACCGGATTTGCGGAGGCGGACGATCAAACGGCGAAACTAGACAAGATCTCGGAGTTAGAGGCTGTTCTAGCCAAGTATAAAAAACTAGGACGCCCAAAATCCGAAAATCCACCGACTCGTCAGATGACGGCCTATTTGTCTGATGATGAGATGGAGTTTCTAGCCAAAGAAGCCAAAGAAAAAGGCATCAGTAAAAATCAAATACTTAGAAATTTAATAACTAGGCAGATGAATGGATAGGGCGAAAGTTCTCAGCAAGCAAGGCAAAAGTTCTATGAGGTTTAAAAAAATGCTACAATATAGCAAAAACAGAGGTAAAAAATGCCGAAATTAGATGAAGCAAAAGAGCGACTAGGGCTGTTAAAATTTTATATCGGATTTTTTATGACCGCTTTTGCTGCTCTTGTAAGCTGGATCGCTACGCATTATAAAAATTTTGATGATGCGATTATTTTTTACGGGGCTTGCGGAGTCGCCGTCGTCCTTTTTATTGGTATAATTTTAGGCACTATGCATGCCAAAAAAATTTTAAAAGAAATTAGAGAATTGAAGAAATAGGAGGATAAAATGAGTTCGTTTGTGATCGCTTTCTTTATGGTTGTTAGTGCGATTATTATATGCTGGTCGGCTTTAAGGTCTGTGCAGTCGGAGTAATATTGGCCTATACGTTCCGTTGGTCTTGCTGGCTAGTTTCGTCGTCGGCTACTTGTGGATAAAGAGCGGCAAAAAAATACCCGATTTTTTTCTAGTTCGCATTTTGCGCGGCTAAGCTCTTCAAAAAGTTTTTCATATTGCG
Source organism: Campylobacter showae (assembly GCF_900573985.1). Lineage (NCBI taxonomy): Bacteria > Pseudomonadati > Campylobacterota > Epsilonproteobacteria > Campylobacterales > Campylobacteraceae > Campylobacter > Campylobacter showae. The sequence goes on from NZ_UWOK01000003.1 coordinate 7,518, forward strand.
GTCGAATTCTTCAAAGAGTATATATTCTATTTCGCCGCGATCGTCTGCGGCGATGATTTTCTCAAGCTCTTTTTGATCTGCTTCGTTTAAGCCGGGTTCGTCCTTGATTGTCGTCATTTAGTCTCCGTATCTCTCGAAAGTATTTTTAAAGTGCTTGAAATTGTCAAATCTCATTACGGTCGAGTATTCGTCATCGACGTTGAAAAGCTTGACTTCTATTTGCTCCCCGCTTTGCTCGAAGCTTTGAATTTTTAGTATATCCGTGACGTTCATTTTTTCGTTGTATATGCGTAGGTATCTGCCTATGTACGGGTCAAAGTCATTGACGGCTTTGCCCGTGATAGGATTGCTGCGCTTTAACTCTCTAAGCATATCCTGGCGCTTGATGTCGCTCGCGATCGTGTCTAAATTTCGGCGATTCTCTTTTTTGTCGTGCTCGATGTCGCTTATAGGCTGCGGCTCAAAGTAGAATTCTAGCGCATCGATATTTCGCCCGCTTTTAATCTTTTTTATCATAAGCCCCTTAAACGGTGCTCGTCGCTGATCAAACAGGTTGCGTTCTGCTGATAGTTCTCTTATTGCTGGCTTTAAAATTTGCTGGTCTATATTGCACGCTTGATAGCTTTCGGGTATCCCTAAAAGCTCCTTGAAGTCTTTATATTTAATATGCCATAAACCAGTTTGCCTAAACTGCTTCAAATATCGATAAATGGTCTTTGCATACGTCCCGCTAAGCCCCACAAACTCGGCTAATTCATACCTTGTCCAGCCTTTTAGTGGGCTTGAAATATAGCGATCCTTAAAACCTTGTGATACCTGAACTCTTAAAATTCTATTTTTGGTGTCTGTTTCAAGCATGGGAAAAATAATCTCTTGCCGTAAATCCCCTTCATCATTGATTTCATACCGAAATTTAAACTCTTGCAGCTTACCGAGCTTATCTAAGATTTCTTTTCGATAGCTACTGCTGTCAGCTACTTGAGCCAACTCGAATACTTTATAAAAATCAAGTTCTAATATGTAGCCGTCCGTATTTCTAAACTGTTGCAAGATAGTAAAAAATACGTTTTGTTGCGCTTCCGTGAGAGTATTAAATTTTAGCTCGTGTAGCTCGTTTGAATATTTAACGACTTCGTTCATACAATAATCCATATATTATTTTATTATTGTATTATATAAAAAATAGAATAATAAATCAATACCATATATTATTTTTTATAATAGAAAAGTAGCGGAAAATCTATTATTGTATTTCGGAAAATCTATTATTGTATAAAAGGAAAATCTATTATTGTATTTCGGAAAATCTATTATTGTATGATGTCTAAACCCCTTGGTATCACGGCTCTAGCGAGACCCTAAAAGATATAAAAGAATTTAAAAAAGAGGTTAAAAGAAAACTTCGTCGCAAAAAATCGCAAAAATTGGCTTAAACACAATCGGAACCGGGGCGTGTGTACGTGCTTGTGCTTACGCACTGCGCACCGCCCCCTTACCCCCTATTCCGCCTTGCTTATGCGCTAAAGCGCCGCAAGGCTACCTCTTTTAGAGGATAATGTGAATTATCTGCTCAGCCCCATACCGCTACCGCTACGTTTGCGCTTTTCTCGGTCTTGCTCCTCTTTTTGCTCGAGAATCAGCCGTTTTGCATGCTCGATAAGGTTGCCAATAGTTGATTTAGCTCGCTGGAATAGTTGTTCAACTGCTCTTCTTGCGTCTTGATATAGTTTTCGTATCTCGTCATCTCTTTTTCTAATAGCTCTATATTCTGTCCATTGATTTGTATTTTCTTCGTCAAGTCGTCTATAACGCTCTCGTATTCGTTCTTGATGTTCTGCAGCAGCTCGTTGATTTCTTTTTCGTCTGTCGCTTTCCAGTCGTTTAGCCTCATCGCTAGATCGTTGCTGTAGTCTCGCTCTTGTTTCAACTCTAGGAGCAATTGCTTGACTTGCTGCGTCAATCTCTCGTTTTCTGTTATCAATTCCTCTTCTAATGCCGTCATCATCGCTTAATCCTCGATCGTCTTGATGTGTATGTAAGCCATATTGCCATCCGTTTGCACTTTCTCTTTGGGTATTTCGAGGAAATAATTGGTCGCTTTTTTGCTCTTGGTTCTCTCGACGTATCTCATTTCCTGCGGAATTTGCCACTGCGTTGCCGGGTTTATTTTGTTCCAGGTTATCCATATGCCCGAGCCTGCTCCGATCAGCGCGAATAATATCGCCGTTAGAGCCAAGGTCGTCCATTTGTAGGCGTTGGTCTGCTTGGCTGAGTCTTCTATCTTGCTGAATGTCGATTCTGCTTTTTGCTCGATGCTTTCTAGTTTTGAGTTCAAATTCTCCGATATTGTATTCATCTCGCTTTGATACAAGTTCGTTAATTTGGTCTCGGTATTGTTGAATTTCTGATTGAATATCTCGGTTATGATATTGACGTATTCTTCGGATTGTTTCTGCGCCGCGCTCTTCAAGCTCTCTAGCGTCTTTGAAATCTGCATAAATTCCTCCTTGAAGTCTATTTTTTTTGGTACTACCCGGCAGGATCACAGTGATCGAGTTTTTAGTCTCCCGGCTGATTTGTATATTTTCATCGCGTAGCAGTTCTAACATTTGAGCCCTGCTTTTGATTATTCCAGCTTCTACTAGCTCGTGTAAGGTTTTATCCAAAGCTTCAACGTTTGCGTAGTTTTTAATGTCTTTTTTGCTTGCGCTTATAGTATTTTTTCTGCCAGGATCGTCAGGATCGCTAAAGCCGTATTCGAGATTTACGGCTTTTTTCCAAAGATCGATCCTGGTAAGGTCGGGTTTTGAGTAGAAAAACGGATTAAAGCTCGTTCCCGTGACCAGGTCTATTTTCGGGATGATGAAATTTAGCTCCAGCCTACCGCCTTTGTCTTCGTGCTGCACCCACAAGATATTTACGCGCTCTTTCATAAAGTCGCCTAGTAGCGTGCGTTCAAAGTCAGCCATTATCTCTAGCTTAGTTTGTTCTGATATTCTTGCGGCGCTTTCTTGAAAGCTTAAAACTCCGAAGCATACCTTTTGTTTTTTTGAAATTTGGCTTATGATAGCCCTAGTTTGAGCCTCGTCGCCCTTTAAAATTTTTGCCGTACCCTGCTGTACTCTTTCGTTGAGGACGTAATTAACGCTACCTATACCGCCGCCGCTTTTACTGGGTAGAAATTTGACTATCATCGTTTTTTGCTTTTTTGCTCGTCTTGATGTTTGCTGTTTAGAAGCTTATAGATGCCCCTTAGGGCTTCAAACGACCTTGATATAATACTTAACCCTACCTTGTCAAGACTTTCGCCCTTGTTGAGCCTCGTAGCGATTTGATTGAGGTTATTACCCTGGCGCGATAACTCAAGGATAAGCTCTTTTGTGAGTGGCGTTTTCGTAAGAGATCGCGATAGCATCGAATTTACGGCGTATTTGGTAAAATTTACTCCCCCGTTCTCATCCATTTTTTCTTGAATTTTATTCCACTCCTCCGGCGTAAGACGCATTATTTTTGTGATGGTTCTAGTTTTTCCAGCTCTTTTTTTGCTTTTTGGAAAGCTTTTGTTCTGATCGTCAGTCATTACTCCTGCCTTTAATCCAGCTTAAAATTTCGCTTAAAAACCATAAAGGTATGATAACTCCCAGCAAACAGGCTAATAGAAAAAAGACTGAAGAGAATATCAGCCAGCCTAGCATAAAGACGATACCTAGTGCTACAACGTATATGCAGCAAATTAAAATTTTATTTTCTACGGACGAGTTATCGATCAAATTTAAACCTCTCAATTGTTACGGCACGAGTCGCTTAAGGGGGTTAAGGGGGATTTGCCCCCTTACGAGCACCGAACGTTATACGAAATGCGAAAGCATTACGTATATACGGGCGGTATGCTCGCCCTATAAAATATTTAACTATTTTTTAGAATTATAGCGCAAAAAGTTGGGGTTGTAAATAGGTGGGATGTTTGATATAATAAAAGCTAATCTCATCAAAAGGAAAACAATGAAAAAAATCGTTTTAGCTATGGTCGTTGCCGGGCTATGCTCTTTAAATTTGAGTGCCGGGGAACTGGAGGATAATATCAAGAAATGCGACGGCGGCGATGCGCAGGCTTGTTTGAAAGTATCTGACGCTTATTTTTCAATGGATGAGAATCACCCTAAAAGATCCGAATTTCATGAAAAAGCTTGTAATTTAAAAAATGCCGACGGTTGCATGTTGGTCGGGTTTAGCTATGAAAAAAAAGGCGATATGGCTAATGCTAAGAAATTTTATACTAGGGCTTGCGATTTAGGAAATGAAGTGGCTTGCACGATGAAGTAAAAAATTAAAAAATAAAGCCTGATCGCAAAATCAGGCTTTATTATCTAAGCGGTTAAAATATACCGCCAATCCCTTCCATAAAGAAGATATACTGAACCTCTTGGGCATATTTACGTTTTAAAATGACGTAGCAAGCTATGTTAATATAGTCTGCCTTATCATCCTCTAGCTTGTCTATATACATTTTTATAAGCTCTTTGGCGGCTTTCATAATATTGCCTCTACCTAGCGCAATAAAAATTTTATTTACTCTCTCGATCCTTTTGGTGCATCTTGCAGCCTCGTCGAGAAACTCATCGACCTTTTTGGCTACCGCCGGAGTAATACGCTCTATCGTAGCATCGGCTCGTAAGCCTAGTAGCCTAGAGATGATCATAACGTATTTTTCTTTGTCCTCAAGCGTAAGACTGTTATAATTAACGCCTGGTGTTGGTTGTGGTTGTCCCGGTATTCCTGGAAATCTTGACATGTTTCTATCCTTTTTTATTTTTTATGATTTGTTTGGTTTATAGTGTTGGTATTGCTATGCCCAACGCTAAATAAAGCGCTGCAACCCGCGAGGATCACTGAAAGCGCAACTAAAAATGCTATAATTGTTTTTTTCACTTAACAACTCCTTTTGTTTATTGTAATTCGGACAAAGGGGGTTTTATTCACTCAAACAATTTTTGCGTAATTCGAAATTTAAGGGCATAATACGCCCTAGCCTGAAATCTCTTGTTTAAAAAACATTGATAAATATCACGTTTTAAAAACGCCCGTAAAATGTTACTGTTTTGTTGATTTTTTGCTCTTTGTCCGCCACTGGCGGCTTATGAGCTGCTTGAATGTATTAAGTAGCCTTAAATCCGAATTACAGGGGGAATTATAGCAGAGGACGGCTTAAAAATTTATATAAATCTACTTAGTTTTTCTTGAATTGTAGTATAGTAAAAAATGATAACTCTTATTATTTATAATAATGCTGGTATTTAATATATATTAGCATTTAATCCTATTGCCTTGCTCTTCCCATTCCTTAGCTATTTTTTTGATTTGAGCTAGGTTGTCTTGGGCGGTTTGCCACTGATCTAGATCGAGCTGATTTTTCTTTTCGTTCTCGGCCGTAAAGATCAGAGCGTTGTAAATTCCACCTATTAGGCGCGCAGCAAAGTCTTTTTTGCCCATGATCGCGAATATTACGTCTTTTCCGCTATAAGCCGTATAATAAGGCCTATCTTTTGATGCTCAAATAGTAAAAAATCCAAAGAACCTGACTGTAGACATGGTGGAGATAGAAAATCCGCTTAAAAAGAAACCTTCTAAGCAAGATCCGGACTTTGATCGATAGCTAAATGCTAATGAAAATGTTTGTTTTCAATAGTAAAAGAGAGGAAAGCCCTAGTTTAGGGGCTTTTGAAAGGGGTATTTTTTAGTTTAAGGTTTATGGGCGGCAAGGCCGGGCGAAGCTTAAAGAGTAGGATGTCGTATTTTAGGGGGTTTGGAGTTTAAGGTTGCAGTGCCAATCTAATCTCTCTTGCTATTTCAAATGCGAGATTCACTGGCACTGCATTGCCAATCATTTTATAGGTACCATTTAAGTTACTATAATAAACACTTATTGCAGCGGTCGTAGACCCCTATTTTTTAGTATTATATTTATCTACTCTTATGAAAGCCCAGTTCATATATTCTTGTTTTTGCTCAAAGCGGTTGCTGTTAAAGTACTTATTGAGATTATAAACTTCCGGCTCCGTAAGCTCTCTCGAAAGTCCCCATTGGATTTTTTTAACAAGATCGTCAATAGTTTCAGGCATTCCATCACTGCATGAAGTTTGTATATACTCTAGCTTTGGAAGATATCCCATTTGGAATAAAATATTTATTAAATATATAAAGTCTGGCCTTTTTTCAATGTTGCTCCCGAGAGCATTTAAAACGTCTTCATTAATGAAACTACCGACTTTAAAAGTAATATAAAGAGCCTTTTTAGTCTTGGAAAGCAGTTTTTCTAGAGCCAATTTTAAGTCATCTACGTCAAGGCAACGAGATGCAAACGTAATATCGCACTCAGGTACGTCGCTAAAGTCGTCTTCGAATGCTTTTTGCGCGAATTCAATATTTTTACAATTAAAATCCCGAGAGTTTTGTTCTGCGAATTCTAGCATTTTCGACGAAAAATCATAACCGTAAATTTTATCTACCTTATTTGCTGCAGCTATGCTTAATGCTCCGGCACCGCATGCGAAATCAAGAAGCGTTCTTACGCCATCAAAATCGACTCTTGAGATAAAGTCTTTAACATAGTCGCTCTTAAGTACGCTCTCACTAAAGCTTGCTGCCTTAACATCCCATTTGGCTACTGATTTCCTAATAAAAGAGCTATTTGTTCTTTGCTCCTTATAAAGCTTATTGAAATCCAGCCTATCGTAATTAGAAGGTAATATCATAATTTGTCCTCATATTTTTGATAATCTATTCCGTAAATCTTATCTATATTTGATGGATTTATCAATTCATCGCACTTTCCAAAATCTAGTATCTTGCCGTCTTTTAAAAACAATACTAGATTTGAAACAAATTTAGCGTGACGAGGGTAATGAGTGGTTTGTACGAAAGTATACCCCTCGTCTTTTAGCGTCTTTATCATTTCAAGTAGTTTGATTTGATTGCCGAAGTCAAGCCCGGTCGTAGGTTCGTCCATAAAAATAACTTTGGCGCCTTGTACTAAGGTTCTAGCGATATATGCCAGCTGCCTTTGTCCGCCGCTTATTCTAGTATAAAGTTCATCTTTTAGCTCTAAAATACCCATTCTTTCCAATGCATACTCGGCAAGTTTTTTATCGGCAAGGCTAAAGTTAGAAAATAAAGACGTTCTGCACAATGCGCCCATTAATACTATGTCAAATACGCTATATTCATATGACGGGGCATGCGTTTGAGGAACGTAGGCTATAAGCCTTGCAAGTTCTTTTTTTTCGTAATTCCTTACGCTTTTACCGCATATATTTACCGTACCCTCGAATTTTAAAAACCCGAGCATAATACGCAGGAGGGTGCTTTTACCGCTACCGTTTGCGCCCAGAATACTAAGCGTATCGCCTTTTTTGATACTAAAACTTATACCGTTTAGTATATTCTTATCTTTGTACCCGAATTTTAGGTTTCTGATTTCTATCATTAAAAACTCTTTTTAGCTCTACGAAGCACTAAAATAAATATAGGTATTCCAAACAGTGAAGTTACTATACCTATCGGGACTTCAAAAGTAAACATAAGTCTCGAAAAGTTATCGCAAAAGAGTAAAAATATAGCACCTATTATAGCTGAACTAGACAATACGGTGCGATTATCCGCTCCGAATATAAAACGAGCCATATGTGGAACTATAAGGCCTATCCAACCGATAATACCGGCTATCGTTACGCTTAGGGCACTGATAAAGGTAGCAACTAAAATAACGAAAATTTTAACCCTAGTAACATTTATGCCCAGACTTTTAGCCTCTTCTTCTCCCAGACTCAGCGCATTTAAATATTTGCCGCTAAAGGCCAACAATAGTATTCCTACAAACATCGGCAAAATCGAAATTTGAATAAAATTCTTCGAAGCAAACCCTAGGCTACCCATTAAAAAATAAGTAATAGCCGGCAATGAGTCATTTGGATCGGCTGCGTATTTTAATGCTGATAGTAAAGACGTAAAAAGAGAGCCGCTAATAACGCCACCAAGAACCAATACTATAATACTGCCGGAGCGTGAATAAAAGGCCGATATACTTAAGGCCGTTAGTACCGCTATAAAACCAAACGCAAAGGTACTAAGCTGAATGAGATATTCGTTTAATCCGAAAAACATTCCTATGGCGGCGCCGAATCCGGCACCGCTTAAAACCCCAAGTATTGATGGACTTACTAGAGGATTTACAAACATGGCTTGATATGCTGAGCCAGAAATAGCCAAACTAGCGCCTATTATAATGCAGGCCATTATTCTAGGAAGGCGAATTTCCGTTATCAAAGTATGCATAACTTGATAATTTTTTAAGTCTTCGCCTTTTATAACGGCTTTAAAATATATTAGATAATCTTCCGCATTAAAGCCGTATTTTCCTATTAGTACAGAAAGCAACATAAACCCTAGCAATAAGATACTTAAAAACGTAAAGGCTTTTTTACTCACCTATAAGCTCTTTTACTTGGTTGTCGCTTACGTCAACCTCTAGGAATAATTTATAAAAGTCCTTAACTTCCTTATTCATATTGAATTTAAATACATCAGGATGAGTTAAATTTATAAGCCATTTAAGCCCTATGAATCTCATAAATGAAGGCGGACGATCAAACCAAGAAAACGGTTCGCGAGGTAAGTAATAAGCTCTTTTATTTTTTACGGCTTTTAGTATTTGCCATTTAGGATCGTCATAGATTTTATCATAAAAGCTCTTCTCGAAAATTAATATAATATCAGGATCGTATTCGGCTATTTGTTCAAAGCTAATTTTGATGTGCCCATAAGCCGTAGCATCCGGGTTTCCGCTGCATTTATGCACATTTTCGGCACCGCTTAGCTCTATAAGCCTAGTGTGCCATGAGCCCTCGCATTCGGTAGCTAGTCCGTCGGGATCTTCGGCATAGTATATTTTGGGCTTAACAACCGAGTTTTTTACTATATATTCATTAAGCTCTTTTGAAATATCCATGGTTTTTTTAGAATACTCTATTAGCTTTTTTACTCTATCTTGCTTATCTAAAATTTTACCCAAAACTTCAAGAGAGTCGATATAGTCTTCTAATTCATAGCCTTTTAAGTATAGCATAGGTTTTTTTATGCCACCCAGGGTTTCTTTGAATTTCTTTTGAGTATTTTTAGAATCAGAATTTACCAGTATCAAATCAGGATCTAGCTTTAAAAGCATTTCCATATTTGGAATTTTGCCTTGCCCGAAAAATCCTCCTACTACCGGCTGGTTAATCATGCTCTCTTTTAGGTACGGCTTTTCTCTTTTGCCGAAACTAGAATTTATACCGCTGACTTTCTCGGGAGCAACGGCATATAGCAAAAATAGTAACGGCGGATTACTGGCGTAAACTTTATTTGGGACTCCATTTAAAGTCTGAATATCTACGCTATTTTTTGATATAAATTCATCAATCTGTTCGTTTGTCATAGCAAACGAAATATTTAGAGAAATAAATAATAAGCACAAAATATGTTTTAACATAACATTATCCTTTTTTTATAAATTTATAGAAATAAACTCTTGTCGGGCATCTTACCGCCCAAAAGCTTTGGATTAAACTCAAAAATAGTTTCAAAAAATGACATTATCTCATCTTGCATATCGCGAGCTTTTGTTACCGTCAAATTTGCCCTATCAAATGCATTAACCAGTGCCGGCTCTGGAACCGGTAGATATTCGGCTCCTATTTTGGCAGCGCTTTGCTTGTTGTCTTTGATCCAAGATAGAGCGTTAGTTAAGTCGCTATGAAGCGTATCAAATAGAGGCAAATTTGCTTTATAAAAATCTACGTCGACTATAATGCCTGCCATCGGAATGTACGGCTTGGTATTAAAGCTTTCTCCCCATACCTTAGGGATATCTACTCCATAATGTACTGCTACCCCCATTTTCTTCCCGCGCAGTATGGTTGCTGCCGGAAGAGGTTGAGGAACGATTAAAATATCATAATCTCTTTGTAGAAATAGCCCTGCAGCTTCCGGCGGCGTCTGCGTATACGTAATGTCTATTTTGGAAATATCTATTCCTCGTTTTTTACAAAGCGCTCGCAGAACCAAATCAGGCATGTCGCCCTTAAAAGGAATTATTAATTTTTTGCCGATAAAATCTTCAAAAGTTTTTATATTCTCATCTTTTACCATGGCTTGTATCGTACCAAGGCTAAGCAAATTTAGCATAGCTAAATTTAAGCCGTGATTTCGCATGTTTGCTCCCACGTTTGATGGCGCCATAGTAATTTTTATTTCTCCATTAGCTACGCCTGCTCGGAGTTGATCCGTACTATTCCAAATACGTAACCTCACGTCATGAGTCTTTGCTAGCTCGCCTTGTAGGCTTGCTACGGCCATTATTACGCTAGGAATTGCCGGCGCGCCCCACATCGTAAAGTTTTCCTTCGCAAAAAGGCTCGGTGCAAAAGCTGTAGCGCCAATCGCCGCGCCAAATCCTAAAAAACCTCGTCTATTCATATTGTATCTCCTTGCTATACAGATAGTTGTCTTTAAAAACTAGAGTGAAAACTGACAAACACCGCCCTCCCCGGCGCACGCACCACCGGATCTGGATCTAGCGCACCTACGTGCTCGCCGCTAATAAACTCGGCGTAATCTTTATCAAATATATTTGTGACCCCAAGCCTCACGCCCCAGCTATTTTTAAACTCAAATCCGCCGTAAACGTCCATCGTCGTAAAGCTCTTGGCCGCTTCGCGCTTGTCGATGCCAAAGCCAGTGGATTTATCGAAATCTCCCCTATTTTGCTTTGCCACGTAGCGCACCGCGGTGCCGATGTTGTAGCTGCCAAAGCTCGCGTAGTCTTTGTAATCAAATGCCAAATTTGCCTCAAACGGGCGGATCTGATAGAGCGGTCTGCCGTCGGTTTTGTTTTGTCCATAGTTGTAAAATAGCAATGTTTTTAACCCGAAATTTCGCGCGAAATTATACTCGCCGCGCAAATTTACGCTGTAAATTCTAGCATCGACGTTGCGCGTGATAACGGCGTTTTTATTTATCGGCAAGGCCGCGACAGAGTGGCGACGATCGTAGATAATCAGATCCTGCGCGTCGTCTGCGATAAAGTGCCCGCCCACGCTAAAGCTATCCTCGCCCTGACGCGAACTCATGTATTCTTTATAAAATTCGCTCTTATAAGTAAAGCCCAAATTTACGCGGTTGTGGCGCTCAGGCTTAATAAACGGATTGCTGATCCAGCCTCTAGTAGTCGGCCCATAGAGACTGCTAAAGCGTTCCATATTGCTCGGCATACGATAAAGACTCTCTATAGCCACATAGTAATTATCTTGCTTATTGGGCGTGAAGTCGTATTTTAGGCTAGCGCTTAAGCCATTCTGTTTTATATTGCCGTCAAAGTCTTTGCCGTAAATTTGTTTAATAAGCTTAGCGACGGTATTTATCGCGCTTGCTCCGTTATAAACCGTATTTAAATCATTTAAATTCGACTTCATCCAGTCGTAGTTTAGAGCTAGGCTGAGCTTGTGCGCGTCAGTAAATTTATAGCTTAGCGTATCAAAAACTCTCGTTTTTTTATTCGTTACGTCTGCAAACCTAAAGCCGTTTAAAACCCAATCATTGCCTATTTTACGATATCTTTTGCCCTCGTGATTATCGTGTTGATATCCTGTACCGACCACATTGTGCCAGTTTGAAAAATCAACATCGTATTTTAGCTCCGTATCTATAATCTTTCTATCTACTTCTACCTTTACCATACTAAAAGGGTCCACGCGGCGCAAATGATAATTGTCGTTTCTTCTGCTCACGTCGCGCAATGCTATTTCAAAATTTAACGTATTAGATAAATCCTCTTTACCTAGCCTGGCGTTAAACTTACCGATATATCGTTGCGTCTTTATCGAGTCGGCAGTATGGTGAGGCTGCTTGTCGTCGTCGATATTATCGTGCACGAGCGTAAATCTAAACTCGCTTAGCTCGCTAGGTACGAAACCCACTACCGCGCTTTGCCCTTGCCTAGCGTAGCCGTAGTTCCACTCTCTGCCGCCGCCGTCTTTATAGCGGTTGGCTTTAGAAAAGTTCGCGTTTAAAATCGTATAGAAATTTGCGCCGCGGTATTTAAAAAGTCCCGAGCCGTAAAACGTCCTGCCGTAAAATCCGCCCGCGACGTGAAATTTATCCATCGAATTATCGAGCAAATCCGTCACGAAAAAATAATCATCCCTTGGCGCGCGGTCGAATTGATTTTCGGGTAATGCGCTTTGGGCGATGTTTGGCGTATATGGCGGTGGAGGCGTAAAATCCTTTATCGGCTTTATGACGTCGGGATTTGCGCCGTTTGCGAGCAGCGCCGTCGCAGCCGCAGCCAGACTGATAGCTAATCTCATTTAAAATCCTTTATGATAATTATGATTTTTTGTATCAAAATATTAAAAGAATTATAGTGCAACATTCTTTTAATGGTCTTAATATGAAATAAGATATTATAAAAATAATTTGATTTTTATTTTTAAGGAATAATATAGGATTGGAATAGGTTAAAAAATTTTCAAAGGAGTTTTTCTTAAAAAGAATACTATGGTTAAAAATAGAATTATTAGACAAAAGCAGATAGTATAAAAATATTAGAGCTATTTTATAACTTATATTATTTTACAACTTATAAAATAATATAAATTATTATATATAACAAATTATTTATATTAAAAAGTTGTTAATATAAAATAAGTTATAATTTTTAGAAAATACTTAAGGAGCTTTGTATGAGAATAGCGATAATTAATTCTAAAGGTGGAGTAGGCAAAACGCCTTTGGCTTTTAGTTTGGCAAAAGATCTGGGCTTAAATTTACAGACCAATGATAATTCTGTAATTACTCAGATATACGATAAAGCCGTGTTTTCTAATCCTTGTAAACTAGCAGATAATACAGTGTATGATTTTGGCGGTTTTGTAGCTCCTGGGGTGTTAAGTATACTAAAAGAGTGCAATATTGTAATCATGCCAGTTACTCCAAAAATAAACTCTGTTTTTAAAGCCGCAGAAACCTATAATCAAATAAAAGACTATACTAAAAATATGATGGTTTTGGTGACGGACGTTGTGAACAAGGGAGATCTGGGAACTATTATAGAGGCCTTGAAGGGAGCTGGATTTAAAAACGACGTCGAATACATGCTTTTAAAAAGATCGGCGATATTTGAAAACGCTATTGCAAACGGCATGAGCTTTGCAGAGCTCTATAATCAAAACGGTTTATCAAGATCACAGTATAAAGACTTCTATTTGCAATACTATAAAATTATCGAGTACATAAAAAATAAGGCCTAGCATGAAGAATCTTTCAAATTTTAAACTAAACGACGAGGTTGCTACCGGATTTGCGGAGGCGGACGATCAAACGGCGAAACTAGACAAGATCTCGGAGTTAGAGGCTGTTCTAGCCAAGTATAAAAAACTAGGACGCCCAAAATCCGAAAATCCACCGACTCGTCAGATGACGGCCTATTTGTCTGATGATGAGATGGAGTTTCTAGCCAAAGAAGCCAAAGAAAAAGGCATCAGTAAAAATCAAATACTTAGAAATTTAATAACTAGGCAGATGAATGGATAGGGCGAAAGTTCTCAGCAAGCAAGGCAAAAGTTCTATGAGGTTTAAAAAAATGCTACAATATAGCAAAAACAGAGGTAAAAAATGCCGAAATTAGATGAAGCAAAAGAGCGACTAGGGCTGTTAAAATTTTATATCGGATTTTTTATGACCGCTTTTGCTGCTCTTGTAAGCTGGATCGCTACGCATTATAAAAATTTTGATGATGCGATTATTTTTTACGGGGCTTGCGGAGTCGCCGTCGTCCTTTTTATTGGTATAATTTTAGGCACTATGCATGCCAAAAAAATTTTAAAAGAAATTAGAGAATTGAAGAAATAGGAGGATAAAATGAGTTCGTTTGTGATCGCTTTCTTTATGGTTGTTAGTGCGATTATTATATGCTGGTCGGCTTTAAGGTCTGTGCAGTCGGAGTAATATTGGCCTATACGTTCCGTTGGTCTTGCTGGCTAGTTTCGTCGTCGGCTACTTGTGGATAAAGAGCGGCAAAAAAATACCCGATTTTTTTCTAGTTCGCATTTTGCGCGGCTAAGCTCTTCAAAAAGTTTTTCATATTGCGGTCGAATTCTTCAAAGAGTATATATTCTATTTCGCCGCGATCGTCTGCGGCGATGATTTTCTCAAGCTCTTTTTGATCTGCTTCGTTTAAGCCGGGTTCGTCCTTGATTGTCGTCATTTAGTCTCCGTATCTCTCGAAAGTATTTTTAAAGTGCTTGAAATTGTCAAATCTCATTACGGTCGAGTATTCGTCATCGACGTTGAAAAGCTTGACTTCTATTTGCTCCCCGCTTTGCTCGAAGCTTTGAATTTTTAGTATATCCGTGACGTTCATTTTTTCGTTGTATATGCGTAGGTATCTGCCTATGTACGGGTCAAAGTCATTGACGGCTTTGCCCGTGATAGGATTGCTGCGCTTTAACTCTCTAAGCATATCCTGGCGCTTGATGTCGCTCGCGATCGTGTCTAAATTTCGGCGATTCTCTTTTTTGTCGTGCTCGATGTCGCTTATAGGCTGCGGCTCAAAGTAGAATTCTAGCGCATCGATATTTCGCCCGCTTTTAATCTTTTTTATCATAAGCCCCTTAAACGGTGCTCGTCGCTGATCAAACAGGTTGCGTTCTGCTGATAGTTCTCTTATTGCTGGCTTTAAAATTTGCTGGTCTATATTGCACGCTTGATAGCTTTCGGGTATCCCTAAAAGCTCCTTGAAGTCTTTATATTTAATATGCCATAAACCAGTTTGCCTAAACTGCTTCAAATATCGATAAATGGTCTTTGCATACGTCCCGCTAAGCCCCACAAACTCGGCTAATTCATACCTTGTCCAGCCTTTTAGTGGGCTTGAAATATAGCGATCCTTAAAACCTTGTGATACCTGAACTCTTAAAATTCTATTTTTGGTGTCTGTTTCAAGCATGGGAAAAATAATCTCTTGCCGTAAATCCCCTTCATCATTGATTTCATACCGAAATTTAAACTCTTGCAGCTTACCGAGCTTATCTAAGATTTCTTTTCGATAGCTACTGCTGTCAGCTACTTGAGCCAACTCGAATACTTTATAAAAATCAAGTTCTAATATGTAGCCGTCCGTATTTCTAAACTGTTGCAAGATAGTAAAAAATACGTTTTGTTGCGCTTCCGTGAGAGTATTAAATTTTAGCTCGTGTAGCTCGTTTGAATATTTAACGACTTCGTTCATACAATAATCCATATATTATTTTATTATTGTATTATATAAAAAATAGAATAATAAATCAATACCATATATTATTTTTTATAATAGAAAAGTAGCGGAAAATCTATTATTGTATTTCGGAAAATCTATTATTGTATAAAAGGAAAATCTATTATTGTATTTCGGAAAATCTATTATTGTATGATGTCTAAACCCCTTGGTATCACGGCTCTAGCGAGACCCTAAAAGATATAAAAGAATTTAAAAAAGAGGTTAAAAGAAAACTTCGTCGCAAAAAATCGCAAAAATTGGCTTAAACACAATCGGAACCGGGGCGTGTGTACGTGCTTGTGCTTACGCACTGCGCACCGCCCCCTTACCCCCTATTCCGCCTTGCTTATGCGCTAAAGCGCCGCAAGGCTACCTCTTTTAGAGGATAATGTGAATTATCTGCTCAGCCCCATACCGCTACCGCTACGTTTGCGCTTTTCTCGGTCTTGCTCCTCTTTTTGCTCGAGAATCAGCCGTTTTGCATGCTCGATAAGGTTGCCAATAGTTGATTTAGCTCGCTGGAATAGTTGTTCAACTGCTCTTCTTGCGTCTTGATATAGTTTTCGTATCTCGTCATCTCTTTTTCTAATAGCTCTATATTCTGTCCATTGATTTGTATTTTCTTCGTCAAGTCGTCTATAACGCTCTCGTATTCGTTCTTGATGTTCTGCAGCAGCTCGTTGATTTCTTTTTCGTCTGTCGCTTTCCAGTCGTTTAGCCTCATCGCTAGATCGTTGCTGTAGTCTCGCTCTTGTTTCAACTCTAGGAGCAATTGCTTGACTTGCTGCGTCAATCTCTCGTTTTCTGTTATCAATTCCTCTTCTAATGCCGTCATCATCGCTTAATCCTCGATCGTCTTGATGTGTATGTAAGCCATATTGCCATCCGTTTGCACTTTCTCTTTGGGTATTTCGAGGAAATAATTGGTCGCTTTTTTGCTCTTGGTTCTCTCGACGTATCTCATTTCCTGCGGAATTTGCCACTGCGTTGCCGGGTTTATTTTGTTCCAGGTTATCCATATGCCCGAGCCTGCTCCGATCAGCGCGAATAATATCGCCGTTAGAGCCAAGGTCGTCCATTTGTAGGCGTTGGTCTGCTTGGCTGAGTCTTCTATCTTGCTGAATGTCGATTCTGCTTTTTGCTCGATGCTTTCTAGTTTTGAGTTCAAATTCTCCGATATTGTATTCATCTCGCTTTGATACAAGTTCGTTAATTTGGTCTCGGTATTGTTGAATTTCTGATTGAATATCTCGGTTATGATATTGACGTATTCTTCGGATTGTTTCTGCGCCGCGCTCTTCAAGCTCTCTAGCGTCTTTGAAATCTGCATAAATTCCTCCTTGAAGTCTATTTTTTTTGGTACTACCCGGCAGGATCACAGTGATCGAGTTTTTAGTCTCCCGGCTGATTTGTATATTTTCATCGCGTAGCAGTTCTAACATTTGAGCCCTGCTTTTGATTATTCCAGCTTCTACTAGCTCGTGTAAGGTTTTATCCAAAGCTTCAACGTTTGCGTAGTTTTTAATGTCTTTTTTGCTTGCGCTTATAGTATTTTTTCTGCCAGGATCGTCAGGATCGCTAAAGCCGTATTCGAGATTTACGGCTTTTTTCCAAAGATCGATCCTGGTAAGGTCGGGTTTTGAGTAGAAAAACGGATTAAAGCTCGTTCCCGTGACCAGGTCTATTTTCGGGATGATGAAATTTAGCTCCAGCCTACCGCCTTTGTCTTCGTGCTGCACCCACAAGATATTTACGCGCTCTTTCATAAAGTCGCCTAGTAGCGTGCGTTCAAAGTCAGCCATTATCTCTAGCTTAGTTTGTTCTGATATTCTTGCGGCGCTTTCTTGAAAGCTTAAAACTCCGAAGCATACCTTTTGTTTTTTTGAAATTTGGCTTATGATAGCCCTAGTTTGAGCCTCGTCGCCCTTTAAAATTTTTGCCGTACCCTGCTGTACTCTTTCGTTGAGGACGTAATTAACGCTACCTATACCGCCGCCGCTTTTACTGGGTAGAAATTTGACTATCATCGTTTTTTGCTTTTTTGCTCGTCTTGATGTTTGCTGTTTAGAAGCTTATAGATGCCCCTTAGGGCTTCAAACGACCTTGATATAATACTTAACCCTACCTTGTCAAGACTTTCGCCCTTGTTGAGCCTCGTAGCGATTTGATTGAGGTTATTACCCTGGCGCGATAACTCAAGGATAAGCTCTTTTGTGAGTGGCGTTTTCGTAAGAGATCGCGATAGCATCGAATTTACGGCGTATTTGGTAAAATTTACTCCCCCGTTCTCATCCATTTTTTCTTGAATTTTATTCCACTCCTCCGGCGTAAGACGCATTATTTTTGTGATGGTTCTAGTTTTTCCAGCTCTTTTTTTGCTTTTTGGAAAGCTTTTGTTCTGATCGTCAGTCATTACTCCTGCCTTTAATCCAGCTTAAAATTTCGCTTAAAAACCATAAAGGTATGATAACTCCCAGCAAACAGGCTAATAGAAAAAAGACTGAAGAGAATATCAGCCAGCCTAGCATAAAGACGATACCTAGTGCTACAACGTATATGCAGCAAATTAAAATTTTATTTTCTACGGACGAGTTATCGATCAAATTTAAACCTCTCAATTGTTACGGCACGAGTCGCTTAAGGGGGTTAAGGGGGATTTGCCCCCTTACGAGCACCGAACGTTATACGAAATGCGAAAGCATTACGTATATACGGGCGGTATGCTCGCCCTATAAAATATTTAACTATTTTTTAGAATTATAGCGCAAAAAGTTGGGGTTGTAAATAGGTGGGATGTTTGATATAATAAAAGCTAATCTCATCAAAAGGAAAACAATGAAAAAAATCGTTTTAGCTATGGTCGTTGCCGGGCTATGCTCTTTAAATTTGAGTGCCGGGGAACTGGAGGATAATATCAAGAAATGCGACGGCGGCGATGCGCAGGCTTGTTTGAAAGTATCTGACGCTTATTTTTCAATGGATGAGAATCACCCTAAAAGATCCGAATTTCATGAAAAAGCTTGTAATTTAAAAAATGCCGACGGTTGCATGTTGGTCGGGTTTAGCTATGAAAAAAAAGGCGATATGGCTAATGCTAAGAAATTTTATACTAGGGCTTGCGATTTAGGAAATGAAGTGGCTTGCACGATGAAGTAAAAAATTAAAAAATAAAGCCTGATCGCAAAATCAGGCTTTATTATCTAAGCGGTTAAAATATACCGCCAATCCCTTCCATAAAGAAGATATACTGAACCTCTTGGGCATATTTACGTTTTAAAATGACGTAGCAAGCTATGTTAATATAGTCTGCCTTATCATCCTCTAGCTTGTCTATATACATTTTTATAAGCTCTTTGGCGGCTTTCATAATATTGCCTCTACCTAGCGCAATAAAAATTTTATTTACTCTCTCGATCCTTTTGGTGCATCTTGCAGCCTCGTCGAGAAACTCATCGACCTTTTTGGCTACCGCCGGAGTAATACGCTCTATCGTAGCATCGGCTCGTAAGCCTAGTAGCCTAGAGATGATCATAACGTATTTTTCTTTGTCCTCAAGCGTAAGACTGTTATAATTAACGCCTGGTGTTGGTTGTGGTTGTCCCGGTATTCCTGGAAATCTTGACATGTTTCTATCCTTTTTTATTTTTTATGATTTGTTTGGTTTATAGTGTTGGTATTGCTATGCCCAACGCTAAATAAAGCGCTGCAACCCGCGAGGATCACTGAAAGCGCAACTAAAAATGCTATAATTGTTTTTTTCACTTAACAACTCCTTTTGTTTATTGTAATTCGGACAAAGGGGGTTTTATTCACTCAAACAATTTTTGCGTAATTCGAAATTTAAGGGCATAATACGCCCTAGCCTGAAATCTCTTGTTTAAAAAACATTGATAAATATCACGTTTTAAAAACGCCCGTAAAATGTTACTGTTTTGTTGATTTTTTGCTCTTTGTCCGCCACTGGCGGCTTATGAGCTGCTTGAATGTATTAAGTAGCCTTAAATCCGAATTACAGGGGGAATTATAGCAGAGGACGGCTTAAAAATTTATATAAATCTACTTAGTTTTTCTTGAATTGTAGTATAGTAAAAAATGATAACTCTTATTATTTATAATAATGCTGGTATTTAATATATATTAGCATTTAATCCTATTGCCTTGCTCTTCCCATTCCTTAGCTATTTTTTTGATTTGAGCTAGGTTGTCTTGGGCGGTTTGCCACTGATCTAGATCGAGCTGATTTTTCTTTTCGTTCTCGGCCGTAAAGATCAGAGCGTTGTAAATTCCACCTATTAGGCGCGCAGCAAAGTCTTTTTTGCCCATGATCGCGAATATTACGTCTTTTCCGCTATAAGCCGTATAATAAGGCCTATCTTTTGATGCTCAAATAGTAAAAAATCCAAAGAACCTGACTGTAGACATGGTGGAGATAGAAAATCCGCTTAAAAAGAAACCTTCTAAGCAAGATCCGGACTTTGATCGATAGCTAAATGCTAATGAAAATGTTTGTTTTCAATAGTAAAAGAGAGGAAAGCCCTAGTTTAGGGGCTTTTGAAAGGGGTATTTTTTAGTTTAAGGTTTATGGGCGGCAAGGCCGGGCGAAGCTTAAAGAGTAGGATGTCGTATTTTAGGGGGTTTGGGGTTTAAGGTTTCTAATGCCCGTTTTCTTTGTATGAAGATCCATCTTGTCAAAGCCATTTTAGGAGAAACGCGTCAAATTTCGCTTATAGATCCCCAATATTTCTATCGCATTATCGCTGATCGAAAAAGTAACAGTGTAGCCTTTAAAAATTAAATCTCTTATGTTTTCTCGGTCGATAGTCTTGTTTTTGCGGTAGGAGTAAGGCATATCCGGGATTTTTATGATCTGGGCTTTTAAATTTTGTATAAAAGTATCTGCCCTTGATTTACTATCTCTAGCGATATAATCGGCGATTTCGCCTAATTCATCCAAAAACTCACCGGCGTATTTAATTACCACTGATAGCCTCGCTTGGCTAGCTGCTGCGAAAATTCATTTTCTGAATAAAATTTGAGTTCGCCCTTGTCTAGTTTTTCAACGGTACGTTTTAGTTTTGCAGCATCGGTTTGGCTTATCTCGCCGATAAGTGCCTCGATCATATCGCCGTCAAGTTCTATTACGTTGATTTTTTCGCCAAATAGCTGCTTCATAGCGTTGATAATATCGCTAGTCAGCGTAAAGCCGTCTTTAGCTTGAAGCATAACTGCATTTGTCATTTCTTACTCCTTGTATTTACCGTCATTATATCGCACCGTTTTTAATGGCTGCCATTTTTTCTCTAATGATCGATCTTAGGTATTGCGTTCTATTCGTTCTGGTTATATAGCCCATTTCATCTAAAAAAGCTAGTTCGTCGCTGGATAGAAACATCGTGGTTCTTTTATTTGCTGGATTCGCGCTTTTTGGTCTGCCACCAGTTTTTTTCGTTTTAATAGCCGCGTCTTGGGCTTGAAAATCCGCAGTGGTTAAAATTTCTAATCCAGCTTCTGATAGGTCTAAATTTAGTTTGGCCATTATTTATTCTCCTTTATGTAATCTATGATCTTGTTATACATTTCGATAAAAGATCGGTATTGCCTCTTTGATAGTGGGCTTTCATCGTAAAGCTCGGTAAAGCTTTTACCCATAGTTATAGCGTTTTCAAAAGCTCTTGAGCTTTTTAGGACGAAAAATTTATTACATACTATTTTTGCGTTTTTAATTTCTAAGACGGTTTCGTCGAATTCTTTTTGAGAGGATATGTCCGTTATGATCCCTAAAATTCTACGGTCGAGCGGTCTTATTTGGGATATGGTGCTTGCAGCTCTTTTAATAGCGTTTGGATTCGGAGTGATCGGCACTATAATAAAATCGCAGCGCTTGAGGATATCGAATACTCCGGCCGAAGCAAATCCGCCGAAGTCGTAGATCGTATCGGGTGCGATCTCGCATCGATCCAATATTTTGCCTTTTTTATAAAACTGCGGCACTACCGAGTCGTCGTTGCTTTGCCAATTTAAGCCCAGGTCTTTTGCTAAACTAAAGCTCAGCGGCGTTTTTCCTACTCCGCCTTTTAATTGTAAAACCGCTAAAATCATGCTTATACCTTTTATATGTTAATAACATAAATATAATATTGTATGTTATCAACATATAGTATTATATTATTATTTAGTATAAGCTTAATGGTAGGCGTGTTGTTGATAAGTAATTAATAGTCTTATAAAAAGATCTGGATTTTTTATAGCTGTGTCAAGAAATCTACATTGGCGATTTAAAGATCCTGGCAAATTACAGCGATAATGGAGCGCCCTTGCCTTTGATTGCTAAACCGCACTCGGTCCATGGCAGGCTCACGAGTTTAAAAATTGCTGGTCATCCCTTGTTTAGTGATGACTGATTGTAATAGTATATAAATTTAGCAGTAAGACTAATAGCAAATAGGTTTTACTGATACTTAGTCATGGATAGTTAAATTTTAACTAGCTGTGGATTTTCTTTTTTAAGGGAGAAATTTTTAAGAATTATTTTAGAAATAAATTCTTGCTTGGTAAATTTAGCTTATGTTCTTTTAGGACACCGCTATTTGAAGCAAGGATCAAAGCATATCCGCCTTTACTCTGCCTATCCCAGAGTTTAAAAAAATCACTCTTTAAGCTTACATATTCGCCAAAGCTAGGATCCATGATCGTTACAAAATCTCCTGGATGATTTATGGCTATCACAAAGTGAGGAAAACGTGGATCATTTTCAATCTTGACAAGGACTGGAATATTTAGCTTATCAAATAAATTTCTATCTAATCGATAACCTTGTGCCTCATATCCGAGCTTAGCTGATGTTTCTTTTAGATCTTTAAAGCTTACCATGTCCGTATTTAGTGAATTTTTATTTTCTGACATTTTTTCAAGCACATCAAGCTCGTTAAGTTGTTTTATGTCGAGCATGCTTATTAGTGTAGCCAAAGATGAAGCTCCACAAGACTGCTCATAGCTTTGCCTTATAACATTTTCGTTTCTAAATTCATGATATGACTTAACAGCAAATTCTGCATTAAGGAACAATGGAATAAAGACGAAAGGAAAAAGTGCCCTTAGAATTTTTTCCATAAACTTACGCTAAAAATACTATCTGGTGCTGCACTAGATCCGCCAAGATTAGCTGAAAAGGAGATTGACATATCATCGCTTAGGCTGTAAGTAGAACCGACGCTATAGGTTGGAATTGAACGAACATTTGAGATTTTATTACCTCTTACTTTTTGCTCTGTTTGGTATCTTTGCTCTGCGCCTAGATCGAGAGTTATCTTTGGACTTAGCACGACAGACATATTACCGCCTATATTAAATGTATTGCCGTTTTCAATCTTGCCAATATTAAATTTCCTACTACTATTATAGCCAAACCCAGTATATAGTGACCATATAACTGGATCAGAGTAACCTCGTAAGGAAGCTTCAAAAGAGTAAGATTTTAGGTAAAAATTCTTTTTCTCATTGATCACCCTTTCTCTTGTAAGCAGAGCTGTTTGAAATTTTAGTTGCGGTACTACATCACCGATACTATCGCCTTTGTATATAAAGCCTAACCATAATGAATTAAAATCCGTTACATCTTTATGATCAAATTGATAGGTATTCACATTTGTAAATTCTTTTCTAGCATAGTATGCACCAAAAGAAGTTAATATGTCGAATTTTGGTGTAATCTTATAAATTAGGGTTTGATTTATGGAGAGCTGCTTTGTGTCATTGTATATGACTGGATCCCCAGTTATATTGATATTTGGGTATATATCATAAGAATTTGAATTTCCTGTGCTCATTACCGATAGCGTTGTTATACTTCTTAGACCTACTTGTTCTTTAAAAAGACTGTCGATCGTAACTGGATCTGAAGCTAATAGAAAATTTGCACCAAGAATTGGCAATACTAATACTTTCTTCAATATTATATCCTTATAAAATAGAAATTTAAGCTTTGATATTTATTGTTTTATTATTAAATTTGTAGCTGTCAGTTAAATTTATAAACGCCGTTTTTACTTCGTTTATGTCTAAATTTACGCCGTGTTGCTTTGACATTTTACTTAGAAATTCAAGCATTTCATTTAGCGCGTCTTTTGAGGTTTGGTTTGCGCTTTTCATAGTTTGCGCGTCTAAATTTTGCTGCATAGCTTTTTGCTGTTCGAGTCTTGCTTTTTGGGCTCTTTCTTGTAGCTTTTTAAGCATCTCTTTAAAGTCTTTATCCATTTGCTCGAATAAAATTTGTAAAGGATCTTTTGGAGTGTCAGTTTCCTCTTTTTTAGATGTATTTTTAGCTCTTTGATTTATATTATCAAGCGCACGATGAAATTTTATAAATTCTTTCATTGGCTCACTTAGTGCATTAAACTCTTCATCCGAAACTCTATCAGGGTCATGGTTTAAAAGCCAAAGCTGTATTTGTTTATTGTATTCATCGGCATCTAGATTTTTATTGTATCCGTTTAATATCCCTACATATGTCGTTTCCCCTTCGGTCGTCCTCAAATTTTCATTTAAAATACCAACCAAAAGCCCTCCTTTTGTAATGGAGCCATCTTTGTTTGTATACTTGTCTCGTGTAGTATTGAAATTTAGTCCATTAGGTGTAAATGTCTCTTTGCCATTATTGTTGTTATCAAAAATATCAGTCGATGGTTTTAGTTTATTGCCATTGGTGTAATACTCACGAGTAGAGCGATTGTAAAAAGTATTACTCAAAGATCTACCTTTGTTTATTCTTGGGTCAAAGCTAAGCTCTGCAGAAAAATAATCGGATGCAGTATTGTATTTTTTGGTGATCCTTAGTGTCTTTTTATCGTATTCGTAGCCTTGTGGAAATTTTGAGATCTCGTCTGTTGTAAAGCTCTCTTTTGAGTTCAATATCTTTTCATCTACAAGCTGGGTCAAGACTTTATAGGCATTTCCAACTGTCTTTGCAATGTCAACACTTTTAAAGGAACGAGAGAATTCATGTCTAGTTCTTACACCAACGAGTGATTTTATAGTGTCCGAGTGGATTTTATAGTCATCTGGTATGCCTGCATCTTTATTGAATTCGCTCATAAAGTAGCCGTCTTTATCAACCTTGTAGCCTAAAACACTATCATTAGTATCGGCAATATCACTGTTTTGAATTTTACTCTTAGTAACTGAAATATTTGAAACAATAGTTTGAGTGCTATTTGATATTTTCATAACTAAATCCTTTAAAGCCCCAAATGGGGCTTTATAATTATCGGTAGTTTACTACCAATGCTCTATTGAGATTATTTTTCTCATAGCGCATTGCATCAGAGGCTATATAGCTTGATAAATCAGCATTGCGTAGTTTATATGCTGTGCCGTTTGCAAAACCTAATACGATGGCTCCCTGACTAAAAGTAGGGATAGGCACACCAAAAGCACCTGTCCTAGTAACCTTAGTAGCTGTTATCATTAGATATTCATCCTTGCTTGGATCCGCAACGCTTACAGCTTCCCTATATCTTTGTTCTGCCCAATAACCACTTCCAGCACTATCATTCTGATAATATCCTAGTGCTTTTTTGTTTCTCTCCTCATCACTTAACCTAACCAGTTTACCTATCTGAACAAGAGAGGTAGAGCCAGATTTTATATTTATAAGCTCATAATAATCACTAGATACATAATATCCACCTTTTATGCTATTCATTTCTGCGGCATCTAATTTTTTGATGCCAAAGTCAACATCACTCAATGCCCCGCCCGTAGCTTTAGATAAGAAATCATCGGCATTCAAGCTAGCTGTTGCTACTAAAGCACCTAGAAGCGCCACTTTAAAAACTTTTAACATCGTGTCTCCTTTATAAGAATTGTTATCAACAATGGATTATAGCATATTTTTTAAAGATTTAACCATTATTGATAAAAAATTATTACACCAGTATTCAATTTATTCCTAAGAGCTCGAATATATCGATTATTTGGATCTTAAAATTATATATCTTTAAATTAGATTTATAAGCCATTTTATTTTAACCCTTTTTCCCAGCTATCCAAGATCCTTTTCATCTGTGTGATCTTATCTTGCTCGTTTTGCCACTGATCTAAATCTAAAGACTGCCTCTTTTCGGTATCTGCCATAAAGATTAGAGCCTTATAAATTCCACCAAGCAACCGCTTCATAAATTCTTTTTTCCCTAGCACCGCAAACAACGTTTGCTTTTCACTAAAAGCAGTAAAATATGGTCTGCTATCAGCTTCTATCTTTGTGATCCTAAAAATTTCGCCCTTAGATCGAGGCTCATCAGATATGGAATAGTAAAAACCATAAAAGACACTAGGATCTTGACCTGATCTTTTGTATCTTTGCTCCAAATATTTCATTATCTGGTTTGCCTGTTTGTCAGTCTTATTCCCAAAATTTACCCTTATCCTGACAATCTTCTTGCCTTGTTTTTCGATCGGTTCGATACTATAAATTTCAAGATCGCTTTTAGCATTGATCTCTTTAACAGCAGGCATTAATACAAATCGACTAATATCTGTAAAATCTTTATAGCTTTTTGGTAAAACAAGCATTTTTTTAAGTGCTTCGATCTCAATATCTCTATAAGAGAGCAGCCGATAGTCTTTTAACAGAGCATAAATTCTAATGGCATATTTACTCTCAAACTGCCTGATGTATTCGACCTGATGAATCTTTGTGTATTGGGTTAATTCTAGCAAAAAAGGCTTCATCTCATCGTTAAATCGGACTGTAATCGTGCGCACCTTTGGTTTAAATTTAAAAGAGCTAAAAATGCTATATGCCTCCCAGGTACCGTCAGGTCGCTCGATCTCAAATATCTGTTTAAGCAGCCCTCTGCATAGATCTTTGATATAGCTATCATTTGTCTCACTGAAACCAAGCTTTTTTACAAAATCATCAGATGAAATCTCGTATATTAAAAAATCCGTGTCGTCTTGCTTGACAAGTGTGCTGATCTGATAAAAAGCCTTTAGCTCATTTGCACTCATTTTTGCCCTAGCTGTGCTTATCGCTGGGCTAGTTCTTGATTGATTACGAGTAAACCCCTTATCTAAGATTACAATATCATCATGTTCGGGCATTTTTATTCCTAAAAGCAAACTTAAAACATAGAAATTTTATCTATTCTAAGCTTAAAACCGAGTTAATAATATCTCTCTCGGGTTTCTCTTAAATTTGAAATCAAAAAACTCGGGTTTCTCTTAAATTTGAAATCAAAAAACTCGGTTTTGAAATCAAAAAACTCGGTTTTATATCATTATAACCCCCTAAAATACGGCTCTAGAAGCAACCGACAAATTCAAGACAAATTTACAATAAACAAATTCAGCGCAACAGATTTTTTTACGATTTTTTTGGCTCGAGCGTATTAGAGAATCAAATCGGAACCGGGGCGTGTGTACGTGCTTGTGCTTACGCACTGCGCACCGCCCCCTTACCCCCTGTTTTGCCTTGCTCATGCGCTAAAGCGCCGCAAGGCTACTTCTTTTTAGAGGATATGATATAATTCATTAAAAAACGGAGCGAAAAATGTATGCTATAGCTTTTGATTTAAAGATCGATGACTTAAAAAAGACTTACGGGGAGCCTTATAACCGTGCATATGACGAAATAAGGCAGGAATTGGAAGCTCTGGGGTTTGAGTGGACTCAAGGTAGCGTTTACATGAGCGTAGCCAAGGAAAACACTTTAACGACGGTCTATAAAGCCATTAATCGTTTATCCGGGATCGATTGGTTTAAAAAATCAGTGCGAGATATACGCGCTTTTAAGGTCGAGGACTGGTCAGACTTTACCGACATCGTCAAGGGAAATTAGGTAAATAAGGCTAAAATTTATCTGCTCATTCCCATACCGCTACCGCTACGTTTGCGCTTTTCTCGGTCTTGCTCCTCTTTTTGCTCGAGAATCAGCCGTTTTGCATGCTCGATAAGGTTGCCAATAGTTGATTTAGCTCGCTGGAATAGTTGTTCAACTGCTCTTCTTGCGTCTTGATATAGTTTTCGTATCTCGTCATCTCTTTTTCTAATAGCTCTATATTCTGTCCATTGATTTGTATTTTCTTCGTCAAGTCGTCTATAACGCTCTCGTATTCGTTCTTGATGTTCTGCAGCAGCTCGTTGATTTCTTTTTCGTCTGTCGCTTTCCAGTCGTTTAGCCTCATCGCTAGATCGTTGCTGTAGTCTCGCTCTTGTTTCAACTCTAGGAGCAATTGCTTGACTTGCTGCGTCAATCTCTCGTTTTCTGTTATCAATTCCTCTTCTAATGCCGTCATCATCGCTTAATCCTCGATCGTCTTGATGTGTATGTAAGCCATATTGCCATCCGTTTGCACTTTCTCTTTGGGTATTTCGAGGAAATAATTGGTCGCTTTTTTGCTCTTGGTTCTCTCGACGTATCTCATTTCCTGCGGAATTTGCCACTGCGTTGCCGGGTTTATTTTGTTCCAGGTTATCCATATGCCCGAGCCTGCTCCGATCAGCGCGAATAATATCGCCGTTAGAGCCAAGGTCGTCCATTTGTAGGCGTTGGTCTGCTTGGCTGAGTCTTCTATCTTGCTGAATGTCGATTCTGCTTTTTGCTCGATGCTTTCTAGTTTTGAGTTCAAATTCTCCGATATTGTATTCATCTCGCTTTGATACAAGTTCGTTAATTTGGTCTCGGTATTGTTGAATTTCTGATTGAATATCTCGGTTATGATATTGACGTATTCTTCGGATTGTTTCTGCGCCGCGCTCTTCAAGCTCTCTAGCGTCTTTGAAATCTGCATAAATTCCTCCTTGAAGTCTATTTTTTTTGGTACTACCCGGCAGGATCACAGTGATCGAGTTTTTAGTCTCCCGGCTGATTTGTATATTTTCATCGCGTAGCAGTTCTAACATTTGAGCCCTGCTTTTGATTATTCCAGCTTCTACTAGCTCGTGTAAGGTTTTATCCAAAGCTTCAACGTTTGCGTAGTTTTTAATGTCTTTTTTGCTTGCGCTTATAGTATTTTTTCTGCCAGGATCGTCAGGATCGCTAAAGCCGTATTCGAGATTTACGGCTTTTTTCCAAAGATCGATCCTGGTAAGGTCGGGTTTTGAGTAGAAAAACGGATTAAAGCTCGTTCCCGTGACCAGGTCTATTTTCGGGATGATGAAATTTAGCTCCAGCCTACCGCCTTTGTCTTCGTGCTGCACCCACAAGATATTTACGCGCTCTTTCATAAAGTCGCCTAGTAGCGTGCGTTCAAAGTCAGCCATTATCTCTAGCTTAGTTTGTTCTGATATTCTTGCGGCGCTTTCTTGAAAGCTTAAAACTCCGAAGCATACCTTTTGTTTTTTTGAAATTTGGCTTATGATAGCCCTAGTTTGAGCCTCGTCGCCCTTTAAAATTTTTGCCGTACCCTGCTGTACTCTTTCGTTGAGGACGTAATTAACGCTACCTATACCGCCGCCGCTTTTACTGGGTAGAAATTTGACTATCATCGTTTTTTGCTTTTTTGCTCGTCTTGATGTTTGCTGTTTAGAAGCTTATAGATGCCCCTTAGGGCTTCAAACGACCTTGATATAATACTTAACCCTACCTTGTCAAGACTTTCGCCCTTGTTGAGCCTCGTAGCGATTTGATTGAGGTTATTACCCTGGCGCGATAACTCAAGGATAAGCTCTTTTGTGAGTGGCGTTTTCGTAAGAGATCGCGATAGCATCGAATTTACGGCGTATTTGGTAAAATTTACTCCCCCGTTCTCATCCATTTTTTCTTGAATTTTATTCCACTCCTCCGGCGTAAGACGCATTATTTTTGTGATGGTTCTAGTTTTTCCAGCTCTTTTTTTGCTTTTTGGAAAGCTTTTGTTCTGATCGTCAGTCATTACTCCTGCCTTTAATCCAGCTTAAAATTTCGCTTAAAAACCATAAAGGTATGATAACTCCCAGCAAACAGGCTAATAGAAAAAAGACTGAAGAGAATATCAGCCAGCCTAGCATAAAGACGATACCTAGTGCTACAACGTATATGCAGCAAATTAAAATTTTATTTTCTACGGACGAGTTATCGATCAAATTTAAACCTCTCAATTGTTACGGCACGAGTCGCTTAAGGGGGTTAAGGGGGATTTGCCCCCTTACGAGCACCGAACGTTATACGAAATGCGAAAGCATTACGTATATACGGGCGGTATGCTCGCCCTATAAAATATTTAACTATTTTTTAGAATTATAGCGCAAAAAGTTGGGGTTGTAAATAGGTGGGATGTTTGATATAATAAAAGCTAATCTCATCAAAAGGAAAACAATGAAAAAAATCGTTTTAGCTATGGTCGTTGCCGGGCTATGCTCTTTAAATTTGAGTGCCGGGGAACTGGAGGATAATATCAAGAAATGCGACGGCGGCGATGCGCAGGCTTGTTTGAAAGTATCTGACGCTTATTTTTCAATGGATGAGAATCACCCTAAAAGATCCGAATTTCATGAAAAAGCTTGTAATTTAAAAAATGCCGACGGTTGCATGTTGGTCGGGTTTAGCTATGAAAAAAAAGGCGATATGGCTAATGCTAAGAAATTTTATACTAGGGCTTGCGATTTAGGAAATGAAGTGGCTTGCACGATGAAGTAAAAAATTAAAAAATAAAGCCTGATCGCAAAATCAGGCTTTATTATCTAAGCGGTTAAAATATACCGCCAATCCCTTCCATAAAGAAGATATACTGAACCTCTTGGGCATATTTACGTTTTAAAATGACGTAGCAAGCTATGTTAATATAGTCTGCCTTATCATCCTCTAGCTTGTCTATATACATTTTTATAAGCTCTTTGGCGGCTTTCATAATATTGCCTCTACCTAGCGCAATAAAAATTTTATTTACTCTCTCGATCCTTTTGGTGCATCTTGCAGCCTCGTCGAGAAACTCATCGACCTTTTTGGCTACCGCCGGAGTAATACGCTCTATCGTAGCATCGGCTCGTAAGCCTAGTAGCCTAGAGATGATCATAACGTATTTTTCTTTGTCCTCAAGCGTAAGACTGTTATAATTAACGCCTGGTGTTGGTTGTGGTTGTCCCGGTATTCCTGGAAATCTTGACATGTTTCTATCCTTTTTTATTTTTTATGATTTGTTTGGTTTATAGTGTTGGTATTGCTATGCCCAACGCTAAATAAAGCGCTGCAACCCGCGAGGATCACTGAAAGCGCAACTAAAAATGCTATAATTGTTTTTTTCACTTAACAACTCCTTTTGTTTATTGTAATTCGGACAAAGGGGGTTTTATTCACTCAAACAATTTTTGCGTAATTCGAAATTTAAGGGCATAATACGCCCTAGCCTGAAATCTCTTGTTTAAAAAACATTGATAAATATCACGTTTTAAAAACGCCCGTAAAATGTTACTGTTTTGTTGATTTTTTGCTCTTTGTCCGCCACTGGCGGCTTATGAGCTGCTTGAATGTATTAAGTAGCCTTAAATCCGAATTACAGGGGGAATTATAGCAGAGGACGGCTTAAAAATTTATATAAATCTACTTAGTTTTTCTTGAATTGTAGTATAGTAAAAAATGATAACTCTTATTATTTATAATAATGCTGGTATTTAATATATATTAGCATTTAATCCTATTGCCTTGCTCTTCCCATTCCTTAGCTATTTTTTTGATTTGAGCTAGGTTGTCTTGGGCGGTTTGCCACTGATCTAGATCGAGCTGATTTTTC
This sequence comes from Campylobacter showae, assembly GCF_900573985.1. NCBI lineage: Bacteria > Pseudomonadati > Campylobacterota > Epsilonproteobacteria > Campylobacterales > Campylobacteraceae > Campylobacter > Campylobacter showae. The sequence continues at coordinate 38,571 of NZ_UWOK01000003.1, forward strand.
TTTTCGTTCTCGGCCGTAAAGATCAGAGCGTTGTAAATTCCACCTATTAGGCGCGCAGCAAAGTCTTTTTTGCCCATGATCGCGAATATTACGTCTTTTCCGCTATAAGCCGTATAATAAGGCCTATCTTTTGATGCTCAAATAGTAAAAAATCCAAAGAACCTGACTGTAGACATGGTGGAGATAGAAAATCCGCTTAAAAAGAAACCTTCTAAGCAAGATCCGGACTTTGATCGATAGCTAAATGCTAATGAAAATGTTTGTTTTCAATAGTAAAAGAGAGGAAAGCCCTAGTTTAGGGGCTTTTGAAAGGGGTATTTTTTAGTTTAAGGTTTATGGGCGGCAAGGCCGGGCGAAGCTTAAAGAGTAGGATGTCGTATTTTAGGGGGTTTGGGGTTTAAGGTTTCTAATGCCCGTTTTCTTTGTATGAAGATCCATCTTGTCAAAGCCATTTTAGGAGAAACGCGTCAAATTTCGCTTATAGATCCCCAATATTTCTATCGCATTATCGCTGATCGAAAAAGTAACAGTGTAGCCTTTAAAAATTAAATCTCTTATGTTTTCTCGGTCGATAGTCTTGTTTTTGCGGTAGGAGTAAGGCATATCCGGGATTTTTATGATCTGGGCTTTTAAATTTTGTATAAAAGTATCTGCCCTTGATTTACTATCTCTAGCGATATAATCGGCGATTTCGCCTAATTCATCCAAAAACTCACCGGCGTATTTAATTACCACTGATAGCCTCGCTTGGCTAGCTGCTGCGAAAATTCATTTTCTGAATAAAATTTGAGTTCGCCCTTGTCTAGTTTTTCAACGGTACGTTTTAGTTTTGCAGCATCGGTTTGGCTTATCTCGCCGATAAGTGCCTCGATCATATCGCCGTCAAGTTCTATTACGTTGATTTTTTCGCCAAATAGCTGCTTCATAGCGTTGATAATATCGCTAGTCAGCGTAAAGCCGTCTTTAGCTTGAAGCATAACTGCATTTGTCATTTCTTACTCCTTGTATTTACCGTCATTATATCGCACCGTTTTTAATGGCTGCCATTTTTTCTCTAATGATCGATCTTAGGTATTGCGTTCTATTCGTTCTGGTTATATAGCCCATTTCATCTAAAAAAGCTAGTTCGTCGCTGGATAGAAACATCGTGGTTCTTTTATTTGCTGGATTCGCGCTTTTTGGTCTGCCACCAGTTTTTTTCGTTTTAATAGCCGCGTCTTGGGCTTGAAAATCCGCAGTGGTTAAAATTTCTAATCCAGCTTCTGATAGGTCTAAATTTAGTTTGGCCATTATTTATTCTCCTTTATGTAATCTATGATCTTGTTATACATTTCGATAAAAGATCGGTATTGCCTCTTTGATAGTGGGCTTTCATCGTAAAGCTCGGTAAAGCTTTTACCCATAGTTATAGCGTTTTCAAAAGCTCTTGAGCTTTTTAGGACGAAAAATTTATTACATACTATTTTTGCGTTTTTAATTTCTAAGACGGTTTCGTCGAATTCTTTTTGAGAGGATATGTCCGTTATGATCCCTAAAATTCTACGGTCGAGCGGTCTTATTTGGGATATGGTGCTTGCAGCTCTTTTAATAGCGTTTGGATTCGGAGTGATCGGCACTATAATAAAATCGCAGCGCTTGAGGATATCGAATACTCCGGCCGAAGCAAATCCGCCGAAGTCGTAGATCGTATCGGGTGCGATCTCGCATCGATCCAATATTTTGCCTTTTTTATAAAACTGCGGCACTACCGAGTCGTCGTTGCTTTGCCAATTTAAGCCCAGGTCTTTTGCTAAACTAAAGCTCAGCGGCGTTTTTCCTACTCCGCCTTTTAATTGTAAAACCGCTAAAATCATGCTTATACCTTTTATATGTTAATAACATAAATATAATATTGTATGTTATCAACATATAGTATTATATTATTATTTAGTATAAGCTTAATGGTAGGCGTGTTGTTGATAAGTAATTAATAGTCTTATAAAAAGATCTGGATTTTTTATAGCTGTGTCAAGAAATCTACATTGGCGATTTAAAGATCCTGGCAAATTACAGCGATAATGGAGCGCCCTTGCCTTTGATTGCTAAACCGCACTCGGTCCATGGCAGGCTCACGAGTTTAAAAATTGCTGGTCATCCCTTGTTTAGTGATGACTGATTGTAATAGTATATAAATTTAGCAGTAAGACTAATAGCAAATAGGTTTTACTGATACTTAGTCATGGATAGTTAAATTTTAACTAGCTGTGGATTTTCTTTTTTAAGGGAGAAATTTTTAAGAATTATTTTAGAAATAATT